>JBKGHK010000009.1:0-43591 GCA_046520375.1 Pyxidicoccus sp. 3LFB2 | reverse complement strand
GGAAGGTCAGGGGCACGCGCGCGGCCCGGGGCGGCCTGCGCGAGGCGCCCAGCAGGTGCAGGAAGGCCAGGTGGTGCTTGCCGGGCACCTGGTTGAGCCGTGTGATGACATGGCCCAGCATCCGCGCGAAGACACGGATGAGCGCCGAGCCGGGGTCCGGCTCGCCGGGAGACGGCTTCCACTTGGCGTAGTGGGTGGCCAGCGCCTCGGTCTGCGCGACTAGGTCCTCGTACGTGCGGGAGTCGATGGAAGGAGGCGTGGCGGCCATGGGGGTCAGCTCACGTAGAAGGGGAAGACGAGGTTGAAGCGGCTGTTGGTGCCTCGGACGGCGTAGTCGACGCGGATGAGCAACCGGGCCGGGTCCTCCTGGGAGGGCTCGGCCTCCACGCCGAGCACGTCCACGCGCGGCTCCCACAGGCTCAGGGCCTGGGTGACGTCGTCGATGAGCTGGCCCATCGTCGCGCCCTCCACCTGGGTGAAGACGCGCTCGTGGAGCGAGCAGCCAAAGTCAGGCGTCATGACCCGCTCGCCCTGTGCGGTGTAGAGGATGAGCTGGAGGGACTGGTGGATCTTCTCCTGGCCGCTGCTCATGGCGATACGGCCGCTGGCATCGAGCGCCACGGGAAACCGCCAGCCCTGTCCGAGAAACGCGTCACTCATGTCTGGCACCTAGAGGCCCTTTCCCCGCGTCTGGGTCTGGAGGATCTGCAGCGCCGCGCCCGTGGGCGTACACACGGACGGGCTGCTGCGCAGGAGCACGGGCTGCCCCTGCGCCCGCACCCGCGTGGCGCCGACAGTGAAGGTGCCGGTCACGCAGGGCGGCTTCGCGGGGCAGCCGGCGACGGTGAAGGGCCCGGCCTGCACCACCACGGGCACACCGCCCAGCTTCACGCGGGGGAAGACCGCCGTGAGCACGGCCTGCCCTCCGTGGGGGCACCGGGCCCGGGTGTCCTGCCCCAGGAGTGGACCGGACATCACACCACCTCCAGTGCGCCGTCGTTGAGCTTGATGCCCGCGGAGCTGTTCAGGGCCAGGCCCTGTGCCGCTTTCACGCTGCCGCGCTGGTCCGCCTCGGCGGACAGCTCGCGGCACTGGAGCGTCAGGGCGCCCCCGGCCTTCATCGACAGGTCCTGGTCCGCCGTGAGCGTCACCGAGCCAGCCTCGGCGTCGATGACGAGCTGGGTCTTCCCCCCGTCCCCCAGGGTGATGCGCCGGGCCTTGTCGTCGAACCACAGCGAGAGACCCCCCGGAGTGCGGAGGGCATACTGGCGCTTCTCGCCCTCTCCGGACGTGGCGCCCTCCGGCTTGTCCGGCGGCGTGGCCTGGGTGCTCCAGACGCCGCCGAGCACGAAGGGGCGGTCGATGTCGCCCTGCTCGAAGGCCACGAGGACTTCGTCATCCACCTGGAAGGGCAGGTAGAGGCCGTGCCCCTTGCCAGCCAGGGGCGTGACCACCCGGACCCAGTCACTCACATAGTCCGGAGCGAGCCAGGGAATGTGGAGCGTCACCCTGCCCTGCTCGTCCGTCTGGTTCACCCGGGCCACGGCGAGCCCCTGCACGGGCGCCTTCGAGGTGCTCACGCTGTCCGGCACGCGGGGGCCCCCCTGTACCTCGAACGCCGTCCGGAAGCCCTCCTCCACCGAGAAGGTGTGGGTGACCTGGGTGAGGTGGTACTGCCCGCTGAAGCGATTCCCCACGGCCTTGATGGCCAGCGTTCCCCCGACGCGCAGCTCGGGCCTGCCCAGGCAACGCCCCGAGCCCGTGACGGCGCTGGAGACGATGCGCTCGAGCTCGGCCCGGGCGAGCTCCCTCGCCTCGTCCCGGCTGTTCACCGGACGGTTGGTGATGATGCGATGGCCCCGGGCCTTGAGTTCCTTCCCATTGCGCAGCCCGGAGCGCTTCTGGCCACTGGGAAGCGACGCCCGGATCACCGCCGACTCGACCAACACCTCCTCCCCATCCGGCGACGAGGAGCGCACCGTGACCTTGCTGACCAGGGACTGAGACGAGATGCGCGGGGTGAACTCGAGCAGCTCCTCGCCGAGCTTCAACGTGGCGGAGGGACCCGACTCCTGCGCCTGGAAGGAGAGCGCCTTCTGCCCACCCGCGGTGGAGATGACCAGCTCGCAGCCATGGTCCGCTGCCAGCCCGTTGAGGAACTCGAGGTCCGTCTGGTTGTACTGCGTCCTCGAGCCGACGTCCGCCCTGGGGACGTTGCCCACCGACAGCCGGTGCTCTCCGGCAATCCTTCGGACGATGGCGCCCAGGGTCTTCTCGTTGAACCTCCGCGTCTTCTGCTCCCGCGCCAGGGCATGGCGGGGGTCCAGCCCCGACACCTCCAGGCGGGGGGCGGCATTGGCATCGGTCTTCAGCTCGATGTCAGTGACCTCTCCGGCGATGAGGGACACCCGGGGCGCCGTGCCGAAGCCCATCAGGAGCTCGAGCTTGCTGCCCAGCGTGAAGAGCGTGTCATCGACCCAGCTGTACCTGCTTGTGACGTCATTCCAGGTGCGGAGCTGGAGGGTGAACTTGCTGGTGAGCCCCGCGCTGTGCTCGACGGTGAAGGAGATGAGGTCGTCCACGGCCCGCGGGTCGAGCGGAAGGCCGTCGAGCTCCACGTGGATGGAGGGAGGAACTGGAAGGGCTTTCATGGGCAGTCCTTCACTCGAGAGGCGGGATGAGCAGGCGCGTGCCTGGGATGAGCTGGAGCGGGTTGAGGATGCGGTTCTGCAGGGCGATGGAGCGCCAGCGCGTGGCGTCGCCGTACTCCTCGTGGGCGATGCTCTGGAGGGTGTCTCCCTGGCGGACCATCCGCCGCTTCGCGACATCCGCGGAGTGCAGCTCCCGGCGCCGCATCCCCGCCTCAGTGTCGACGGCGGTGAAGGCACAGGAGAGCTCGGCCCGGGTGGGAGTTCCGTCCGGGGCGAAGGCCTTGAAGTTCTGGCTCAGGGAGGTGAGCACTCCGGATAGCAGGAGCCGCGTCCCCCAGAGCAGCTTGCAACAGGGGGGGCGGTGCAGTTCCTGGTCGGTCTGGGCGAGCCGGGCGAACTGCTCCAGGCGGCCGGCGAAGCGGCGTAGGCGGGTCCGTTCTCCCAAGGCCGCCAGCACATCCGACACGAGCCCGCCCAGTGCGGACTCCTCCTCTTCCCGGGCGATGTCGAAGAAGAGGTCGAACGACAGCTCTACCGGCCGGGTGGACTTGAACTCGAACACATGGCGCTCGCGGCTCGCCACCTGGCCGCTGATGTTCGTCACGTTCCAGTCAGCCGCGTGCCGGAACTGAAGCGTGGACGGGTTGAACAGGACGGAGAGCGAGTTCGCATCGGTGAACAGGCCGGGCCGGCCCGACTCGTACTGGATTTGAAGCTTCTGCAGCGAGCCTCCGTTCATTTCAGCCCTCCGCGTCGGACCTTCTCCTCGGCGAACTGGCGAACCAGGCGCTGACGGACCTTGCTGGCGAGTGCATCCATGTCGATTTCCGGATGCCGAGCGGGCGCGTGGTCTTCCTTTGAACCGCGTTCCACCGGGGCCGTGGGCGGAGTCCGGCCCTGCCGGACCTCGGTGCCCTCGCGCGGGCGCATGGAGGAAGAGGCACGCGAAGCAGGCAGGAGGCTTCCCTCGGAAATGCGCGCCGCGGAGGGAGCTGGGCTGCGGGGAGGATGGACCAGCGTCATGACCGCTCCACTACCGGCGGGCGCATGCGGCACGACCCTGGGAAGAAGCGGCGACGGCGCACCAGGAGGCGTACCCGCCGCCGAGGCCTCCGCCAGATGCAGTGGCGATACGCGAAGCCGTGCGGGAGGCGCCCCTCCAGGCGAAGGTCCATCCGGCCTGGGAGCAATGGCAGGCGGCAGCGGCTTGACGAGCGGAAGCGCGGAATGGGGCTCTGGAATCGTGAGCGGCAAAGAAGATGCCCCCCACGGCGTGCCTACCTGCGAGGAGGTGCCGGGTGACATCCGTGAGACTCCGGCCGGCACCCCACCCCGAGCCGCGGCATCCGTGGGCTGAGCGCGCAGCACCGGTTCGGGAGCGCCGGGTGTCGCGGCCCCGGGAGGCCGGGCTCCGGTGGGCTGAACGAGCACGAGCGGATCGGGAGTCATCCGGGCGGCATCCGACGGCAGCGCGCCCGGTACCGCGGTGGAGGAAGGCAGAACGGGGGAGATCGGCACCTCTCCCATGGCCGGCAGGACGGAGGTGAGCAACACGCCAGGCGCGGTATGCAGGACGGGGGGGACTGGCACGTCGCCCATGTCAGGCACGACGGGGATGACGGGTACTTCTCCTGCGGAAGGAAGGACCGGGGTGGTCAGCACCTCTCCCATGGCCGGCAGGACAGGGGTAAGTGGACCTCCGCCCTCGGGAGGCAGAACTGGGGTGACCGGCACTTCTCCCGCGGAAGGTATGGCCGGGATGACGGGCTCGCCCCTCATGGCCGGCAGGACCGGAGTGAGCGGCCCTCCGTCCGCGGGAGGCAGACCTTCGGGGCTGAGCGACATGCCGCCAGTGAGAAGCAGGCCGGGGCTGAGCGACACGCCGCCCGCGGGAGGCAAGGCCGGAGTGACCGGCCTGCCGGCCTGAGCAGGGCTGGCGGGAGTGAGCGGAGCCACGGCCGTAGGGTGCTCCGCGGAAGCTGGAGGCCCGTGCACGGAGAGGGGCTGGAGGCTGTGAGACGGAAGCGTCCGGCCAGCAGTACCTGCGCGTGTCTCAAGCACGGGCCGAGCCGAGGCAGGGGTACGCCGAGAGGGGGTCACCCTTGGAACGGAAGCGCTCGCCTCCCGGTGCGCCTGCGTGAGGGGGATTCGGAACGAGGGGACAGGGAGAGGCCGCGCCTTGACGACGACCCGCTCCGGAACAGGCTTCGCCTGAGCCTGAACGGGCGCTGGCGACACGCCTCCCTCCGATGTTGGAGCCGCCGCGACAGCCGCCAGCGCGCCGGTGACGAGGCGCCCGCTCTCTTCCTCCGTGAGGGGAGCGCGGGTCTGCCAGAGCGCATGGACGATGGACACCCGGTCCCCGCCAAAGCCCACCGCCAGGGTGTAGCGCCGGACAAGCCGGGTCAGCAGCTCCAGCCGGCGCTGGAGGGCCTCCATCCGCGCGAGGATGCGTCGCGACAGCCGCAGGGGAATGAGCCCCGGCTGCTCGGCGCGAAGCCAGAGCCGTTGGAGCAGCCGGGCATCCACACCCTGCCGCCAATCCGCCTGCTGTATGCGTGCTCCCGGCCCCATGCGCGTCCTCACCATCCCGACAGGTGCATGGCCCCAGCCAGCAGCAGCAACGGAGCCTGAGAGCCTCTGCGAAGGCCGCGGTGGGCCAGCTCGACCCGCTCGACGGCAATCTCGTCCTTGCCCGCGTCAAGCGCCGGCCCGATCCACTTCATCGGCAGGGCGTCCAGGCAGTACCACCACGCGACGGGGAGCTGCCGCGCGTCGAGCAGCATCACCGAGACGGTCCTCCGGCGCGCCCGCCCCCGCCGCGCCTGCTCGAACCAGGACCAGAGCGAGCCCACGTCCGTCAGCCCATGCGACAGGGCCGTCAGCCCATGCTCCAGGACCAGGGGCGGAGACTTCACACCCGTGGGCACAGGGTATGCGTCCACGCTGCCTCCCTCCCGGTACTCCTGGTCGTAGAGGACCTCCAGCTCCAGGCCGCTGACGCGGGTGAACCCCCCGGTCAGGAGCCCGTCAATCTCGACGAGGAAGTTGAACCCGGGGAACGGGTCCGCCCGCTTTCCAGACAGACGCTGCGCGACGGCCGCCATGGCGTTCAGGCCAAACGGGTTGGGGCCTGCGATGAGGGAGGACAAAGGCATACGCGTTCCTATCGGCCCGGGGAGGAGGCCTCGTTCAATCGCTCGTGGAGGCGGGAGACTTCGGCCACCCAGTGCTGTCGCTCACGGTGGGTGAGTGACATCACCTGGTCGCGTGGCCAGTGCAGGTAGTAGGAGAGGAAGGCTACCTCCTCGGACAGCCGGTCCGAGGGGTAGCTCAGGATTCCCCCACGGGAGCCGCCTCCACCTCGAATTCCTGCTGGCAGTGAGGGCACGCCACCCGCAGCCGCGTGTGTCCGCTCTCGTTGAGGCGCCGGTAGAAGTCCTGCAGGTACAGCAGGTCTCCGGAGGGCATCCCCTCAATCACCTTGGGGTTGATGAACTCGAGCGTGCCCAGGTGGGTGATGACGCGCGAGAGCAGGATGACGAGCAGATAGCCGGGGTTGGACTGGACGCGCGGGTCCTTGAGCGGCGCAATCTCGTCGAACGCCGTGGACATGCGCATCCGTCCCTCGCGGTGGAGGGCGCCCTCGGCGTCCCGGTAGCCGTGCGGCAGCGTGAAGGGGTGCTCGGCGGTCTCGGTCATGACGCGCCTACTTCCAGCTCTGGACGGAGATGCCCTCGTGGGCCAGCTCGAGCGTCTCGATGGCGATGTTCTCGGAGGCCGCGTCCAGGGAGGGGCCGGACCACTTGGTGGGCCAGCAATTCCTGACGTTCCACCAGACCTTGTCGTTGCCCTGGTCATCCCGGAGGACGATGGAGATGTCCTTGCGGACCACCCTCCCCTCCATGGCGGCCTTGTGCCACTCCCACAGCGCGCTGTCCTGGGAGAAGCCGCGCTTGAGGGTGATGTTGCTGAAGGACTGCAGCCCGGGGATCTGCCGCTGGGCCAGCGTCGCGTCGGTCCCCTCGCGGTAGGTGTTGGCCTTGACGGTGCTATCCAGGCCGGAGCACTCCTTGAAACCGGCGCGGGTGATGCCGCCCATCTCCACCTTGAAGTTGAAGGAAGAGAGCAGGTCGGCACTGGTCAGGGTCTTGTCCATGGTTGGGTTCTCCTGCGGCTAGAGGTTCGTGATTCAGGGTGCTGCGATTTCGATCTGCTTCCCCTCGCGCTGGACGAGGCGGAGGACGAGGAACTCCCGAGGCGTGGCGGGTGCGAGGCCGACCTCCACGATGACCCCGCCCTGCTCACGCACCGCGGGCGGGTTGTTCTCGGCGTCGCACTTCACGTAGAAGGCCTCCTCGGGCGTGGAGCCCTTGAGGGCGCCTCGCTGGAAGAGGTCTTCCAGGATGACGCCCACCTCACGCTGCAGCCGCAACCAGAGCCGCAGGTCATTGGGCTCGAAAGCCACCCAGGCCAGCTCCCGCATGAGCCGGCGGCGCAGGGCCAGGAACAGGCGTCGCACGCTGATGGAACGCCATGCGGCCACGTCGGACAGCGTGCGGGCGCCCATCACCCGGATTCCGCGGCCTGGCAGCGCGCGCAGGGCATTGATTCCGGCGTCGTTGAGCTGCCCGGGCTCGAGCAGCGTCCCGGCCAGCTCCAGCGCGCCTGCCAGCACCTCGTTGGCGGGAGCCTTGCCGAAGCCATACTTCCGGTCCACGCGAGCGAAGAGACCCGCGATATGGCCACAGGGCGGGATGAAGTCCGGAGTACCCGCCACGCGAATCCAGGGGTAATAGATGGCACCCAGGCTGGAGTCTGGCGCTCGCTGCGCGAGCAGTTTCCGGGCCTCGAGCACCGACTCCTCCGCGGCCTTCACGCTCGTCCCGGGCTGGGGTGAATCCAGGAGGGCGAAGCAGTCCCCCCGCCTGGCGCAGAACTCGAGCAGACGGACCTGCGCCCGCGGCAGGCCCTCCTGCGCATCCAGCGGAGGGAGGCACGGCGCGCAGACCAGGTCGATGGCGTCCTCGTTCAGGAGTGCTTCCAGGCCGGCCTTCAACGTCTGGGCCTCTCCGAGCGGTACGACCTGGCACTGCTGGCCACCGTTCTCGAAGAAGCCACGCACGGCGGCAGCCAGCGCCGCGTCTGGCTTCAAGCCCGCGAACTCCGTGTCGAGCTGCGCCGGGTGCGTGAGACGCCGCGGCGCAGGGAGGGCCTTGTGGCCCTCGACATAGCCCAGGAGGGCGGGCACCCCGGTGGAGGGAGGGGGCCGGGGCTCCCGCCACTCCTGGGAGATGTAGACGCCTGGAACGTTGACCTGCTGCATCGCCGTGCCTCCCCTTCCCTATTTCACCGGTCCGGACCACTGACTGAGCTTGAAGACGACGAACTCGGCGGGCCGGACGATGGCGATACCGATCTCCGTGGTGACCTGCCCCAGCTCGCGCTGCTCGGGCGGGTTCGTCTCCGCGTCGCACTTCACGTAGAAGGCCTCCTCGGGCCTGGTGCCGAACAGCGCGCCCGAGGCCCACACGGTGTTGAGGAAGCTCGTCGTGTTGCGGGTGATGCGTGCCCACAGGTCAGGCGTGTTCGGCTCGAAGACCGTCCACTGCAGCCCCGCCCGGAGGGAGTCGTAGAGGAAGCTGAACAGGCGACGCACGTTGACGTACTTGAAGTCCTGGTTTTCGGTGCCCGCGAGCGTGCGCGCGCCCCATACCCGAATGGAGCCGTTCACCTCGCGGATGCAGTTGACCCCGTTGGGATTGAGGCCCTCCTGCTGAGCCTGACTGATGGCCCAGCGGAGCCCCAGGGCCCCGCGCACCGGCTCGTTGGCGGGGGCCTTGTGCACGCCGCGTGTCGCGTCGACGCGGGCGTAGATGCCGGCCACGTGTCCGGACGGAGGGACGAAGCGAAGGCCGCTCTTGTTGGCCGGGGTGGCGACCGCCGGGTCGAAGACCTGGAGCCACGGGTAGTAGTACGCGGCGAAATGCGACTGCGGCAGCTTCGGGTTGTTGTCCCGGAAGGTCGGAGCCCCCAGGTCAGTGCCGGTCTCCGGGCTGTCGAGCACGGCGAACCGGTCCTTCATTTTCGCGCAGTGCTCGAGCAGCGGGCCCACCTGGGCGGCGTCGGTGGCTCCGGGTGCGACGACGATGGCAATCTCGTCGATGGTCTCGAAAGCCGCCAGGGCCGTCCCCAGCCCCGCCGTGTCCTTCACGCGGGTCACGAAGCAGCGCGTCCCGCCGTTCTGGAAGAAGCCATAGACGGCATGCACCAGGTGGCTGTGTTTCACCTCGTCCGCGAAGCTTCCAGGGGACATGAAGCCCCTGAAGCGGTTGGTGAACTCGGTGAAGTTGGTGCACAGCACCACCTGTCCGTCCGCGGCCAGCGTGTCCTCGGTGGCCGTCGCCGTCGCTGTGGCCATCGCCGTCGCCGTCGCCGTGGAGGTCTCCGGGGGGGGTGTGGGCAGGGAATAGATGCCGATGAAGCCGGCCGTGCTCGTCCCGACTCCCTGGATGGGGGAGATGCCGGAGGGCACCTCTTCGACGAAGACTCCTGGGGATTTATGACCCGCCATGTGCTTGCTCCTTTGTGATTGCTACGCGTTTCCCGTCGAGCCATCGCCAGACATCGAGGGCACCACCCTGGGGTGGAGCGTGAGCTGGACACCGCCCTCCCGGGTGACGAGAGGCCCTGCCGTTTCCGGAGCCGCCAGCTCGACGGCCATCGTCACCGTGTAGTGGAACGAGGGACGCAACCGGCCTCGCAGGGCGCTCCAGAGCTCCGCCCCATGCCGCAGGGACTCGGGAAGGACGACGCGGGTTCGCGGCAGCGGCTCCTTCCCCTGCAGGCGGCCCTGAAGGAACCCCGCGGGCAGCCGGCGGTGACGGAGCAGCGCCTGCAAGGCCTCACCCAGCAGGAGATGCTCATCCACCTGTGGGGACTGCGCTCCATCCCGGGCATGCGCGGTGACCAGGTAATGGCAGTCGACCCAGGCGGGTGGACGCTGGACGAGCACGGAGCCGTCGTCCTGCCGCTCCGAGCGTGCTTCGGGGCTGCGCAGCGCCACGTTCTCCTGGACGTCATAGAGGAACAGGTTGAGGGCCGGGAGCACGAAGCTGGCGGGTGGAAACTGGTCATCCGGCGTGGCGAAGCCGATGGAGATCGGGATGTCCGGACCCAGCAACTCGCGCGGCAGCTCGTGCAGGAGCAGCGCCTTGAGGGTCCTGTCGAGGTCGTAGAGCACCGGGGAGTCCTCGGGAGAGAAAGGAAGGAAGAGCGCTAGACGACGCGCGACGGGGAGCCGGAGAGCTTGCGGACGAACTCGGTGAGCTGCTCGGGGGTTCCATGAAAGACATTCGTGTCCACGTCGCCCTCGACGCCGTCGACGCGTCCCTTCGCCGAGCGCTGCCAGAAGGTCCACGCCTTCCAGCCCCGGGGGATGCGTGGCTGCTGGACACCGTAGTGGGCAATCCACAGGGGCCACTCCCCGAAGTCGTCTGTCATCTGCTGTTCCCAGAAGCCTGGATAGGTGTAGAGGATGGGCTTCACCCCAGCCCGGTCCTCGATGGCCTCCAGGCACGTGCGCACCGTCAGTTGCAGGGAGGCCGGAGGAAGGCCGTCATTCGACTCGACGTCCAGCACCAGTGGCAGGTCTCCGGGGCCTCGCGCCACCGTCTGGACGAAGTGCTTCGCCTGCTCCAGTGGATGGGCCAGGGCCCGGAAGAAATGATAGGCGCCGCGCAGGAGCCCGTGCGCGCCCGCTGCCTGCCAGTTCCTGGCGAAGAGCGGATCCACGTAGGTCCTGCCCTCCGTGGCCTTGATGAAGGCGAAGTGTATTCCCGCCTTCTTGACCCGTGCCCAGTCGACCTCTTTCTGGTATCGCGACACGTCAATGCCTTGCGCCTGGCTCATGGGAACCCGCCTGCCTTCAGAGGAGGATGAAGCTGACGTTGAGGGTGGGAAGGATGCGCGCCGGGGTGGCCAACGGCAGATGGAGCCCGACGCCCAGCAAGACGTTGAGGTCCCGGCCCGCGAGCGAGGGCCTCCACGTCAGGAATGCGCTCGCGCCCGTGCCCTCGAGCGACCCGAAGTCGGACAGCAGCCCCGTGGCCAGGCCGAAGCGCCCCAGCCGCAGCAGGTGGAGTGAGAGGCCGGACACCACCGCGCGGTCGGATTGGAAGGTGGTCCCCATCGTCGCCATGAGCGACAGGGAAAGCAGTCCGCGAGCCGGACTGGAGGCGGGAGGTGGGGCGCTCGCGTAGGTGAAGCGCGCATCGACGAGCTCCGCCTCCGCCAGGACCTCCCAGGAGCCATCGGCCCGAGGGGTGACCTCGGAGAGCGAGAGCCGCTCCGTCATCAGTGCGCCGTCGGCCTGCTGGAAGACGACGCCCTCCACGAGAAATCGTTGGGAGAGCGTGAGCGTCTCGTCACCCGGGGATTGGATGTCCGGGTCCGACAATTGGATGCGGCCGTTCGGGGCCGCATAGGTATAGGAAATGATGGGCCGCTCGGGAGCCGATGTTCCATCCGGAGCGGACGCGGGAGGCAGGCCCCGCACCTCCGTCGTCCCGTTCCTCACGGTCTGGCTGAGTGAGTGGACCGACGTGGAGAGGCTCCGGACCTGGAGCTGGTGCTGCCTGCGGAAATCCTCCAGCTCCCGGTCCCTTTGGGCGAGCTGTGTCTGGTACTGGTCCTCCAGCTCCTGCTGGGTGGTCAGCTTCGAGCTTGCGAGGTGCAGGCGGGCGTCCAACGCCTGCAACTGCCGCTCCTTGTCAGAGAGCTCGCCCCGGAGCTGACGCTCATACTGCCCGGCATTGCCGAGCTGCTGGCGATGGTAGAGCATGGTCGCCGCGGCGACCGCGCCAATACCAAGCACCTTGAGCAGGGCTGGCCATCTGGGAGTTCCTGGCATCACGACAACCATGCTGGCACATGGGGTGTCGACGGCCGGAAAGTCTGCCTGTCCTACTCTTTCTGTCTTAACGCGAATCCGTGATGACGATGGATTTCAAGTGGGTTGGCACCCCTGCGCCGAAAATAGGGCGTCTGCCTGCCAGCCCTGCAGGGGTGTGGCCGTGAGGCTGACAGCCTTTGGCGAGGCCCAGCCTCGCGGAGGCCGCGACCAGCGTTGGGGGGCGTTGCGCCAGGCGCGCTCATAGACAGCGCGTCGCCGGGCCAGCCGGGACTCCTCCCGGCCGAAATACCTGTCATCCGGCGGGACGAAGCCGAGCCCGCTGTGAAGGTGTTCACTGTTGTACCAGGCGGCGAAGCGGTCCACCCACCGCCGCGCTTCCCGACATGAGGCGAACCCCTGCGGAGGATAGACGAGACGGCCTTTCAGCGTGCGGAAGAGCGCCTCCGAAAAAGGATTGTCATTACTGACCTGGGGGCGGCTGAAGGAAGGAAGGATGCCCAGGCACTGCAGCGTGTACCGCAACGTGGCGCCTCGCATGGGACCGCCGTTGTCGGAGCGCAGTATCAGACCCCTGGGGTCCACGCCGTGCTTCCGGCACGTCGCGCGGATGAGGCGTGCGGCATTCGCCGCGGACTCCTCTTCGTGGACCTGCCACCCCATGATGCGGCGGCTGTAGAGATCCATGACCAGGTACAGGTACAGGAAGCTGCCGCGAACAGGACCCTTGAGATACGTGATGTCCCAGCTCCAGATCTGGTTCGGCGCGCGGGCGACATGGGCCGGCGGTGGAGGCCGGCACCGCGTCCATGGACGGAGCCGCGGAAGGGACAGGCGTTCCGAGCGGAGGAGCCGGTAGAGGGTAGACTCGGAGCAGACATAGACTTCCTGGTCCGCCAGCCGGGGAACGAGCTGGCGCGGCGAGAGCCCCTGGTGTTTCGCATGGCGAAGGAGTTCCAGCGCCCGCGCCCGCTCCTCCGGGTTGAGGCCGTTGGCGGGCTTCCGGCGCATGAAGGGCCGCTGGTCTTCCGCGAACCGGGGGCTCTGCCAGCGCTGCACCGTCCGGGCGGAGAGCCCCAGCATGCGGCAGGCCGAGGTCAATCGCGCCCCGCGCCGGTGGGCTTGATTGACAAGCTCCAACACCCTGCGCCGCTCATCCTTCGAGTGGAAGCGGCCTCGTCCCCCCCACCGTGGCGCCGCCACCTCTGTCAGCATTTCGAGCAGGGCCAGCGTCTCGGCCAGCGCCTTGTCTTTCTGACGGAGCTCCCGTTCCAACCTCTCCACCTGCTCAACCAGTTCGAAGGCGCGTGTCATCGATTGACATCATCACCGCGCCCGACTTGAACCCGAAGCATTGTGCGGCTGTCAGCCCGGCCCATGCGTGGGCCAGCCTTCCGGGAAGACTTCGGTGAAGAGGCGAGCCGTGAGCTCATCGAGGTCCGCGCACTCCATTTCCTCGCGCACCTCCGCATAGGCATTCGACGCCGGCCCCCAGCTCGCTGCTGCCCGCTTCCGCAACAACTCGAGGAAGGATTTGTCACCCCGGGCCGTCGCCTTCACCGCCCTCATGAAGTCATGATGGTCTTCGACCTGCCTTGCCTCCATCAGGTCCAATAGCGCGACCATCCCATCCTCGCTCCACCGGTGGATGATCTCCAGGGTCTGCTCGACCACGCGCATCCCCTCCGAGGTCTCCATTCCATCCTCAGGGTCATAGGGGATGTGGTCCGCCACCAGACCGAGAAGCGGAGCGAAGGCAGGTGACGCGCCACCCAACGCCCACATGAGCCTGTCCGACAGGTGCTCCGAGTAGAGGGACAGTCCTCCAAAGCGAGACCTGTGCCTTCCCCTACCGAGCGCTGCCAACCAGAAGGCGGACGCCTCCTCGCGATGTGCTTCATCGGCGATGCGCACGAGACATTCCGCCGCGGAGAGTTGTTCGAAAGGGTCGCTCGAGAGCAGTGGCAGGACTTCGTCGGGTGTCAGCAGCCCGTGGGCGGCGCGAAGCCTCCGTGCAACAGCCCGGACACGCGCCACCGGGTGCTGGCTCCACTGCTCCAGCATCATCACGCTCTCGGGGCCTGGCTTCGCGCCCGTCCAGAGCGAAGTGCAGAGTTCCTCGACCGGGCTCGGGAATCCGACGAAGGGAGTGGAACCGGGCCGAGCATCGTCGGGGACCGACACGCATCGCTTCCCAGCCTCGGCGAGGAGCCGCTCCACGGTGGCCGCCGTCACGTGCTTCAGGGGATCCACGGGGACGGGCTCGTCGCTCCTCGACCATGGGTCGCTCCGCGTGGAAGGCTGCTTGGGCGTCCGGAGCCTCAGGAGCACCCCGGTGTCATGGCGCGACGTCCAGGCCGAGCGATCCGCCTGGCGCAGCCCTTCATCCAGCGCCTCCGGCGCAAGCAGAAGAAGGGCATCCAGCGCCGGGTGTACGACGCCAGGCACCGGGTCTTCCAGCAATGGGCGGATGAGCTTGCACCAGGACGCGTTGCCCAACTGGCCGGTCCACTGCGCGGCGAGCGCGCGGAAGATGGGGAGTTCATGCACTACGAGTGCCTCGATGACTCGCCGGTGCGCGGGCGTGAGGCGCTTTCGCACAGAATCCGCGAGACGGCCCAACGTATCCGGTGCGGCGACATAGGACGTCCCCGCCCCGCCTCCCCCCGAGAGCCGATAGGCCGCGGTGGGACCGGTCCACCGGGTCCGGTTCGTGCGCGCGTGTCCTTCGAGAGCGGCGAGAGCCAGCTCCGCGACCTCATGCGGCGACGCGCGATCCGCGCATCGCTCGAAGGCCATCAGGCGCAGGGTTTCCGAAGGGTGCAGGAAGAGGCGGCGAAGCACTGGCCAGGACTCAGGCTCACGAGAGAGGCAGTCCTCCATCTGCCTGCCAAACGCCTCTATGAGCGCCGCGTTCTCCTGGTCGGAATGCCAGTCGAGGTCACCTGGCTCGTCGAAGTCGGAGCCCAGGGGACCGGGCATTCCATAGACGAGATGGACATCCCCTCCCGCGACCTGGAATGCGAGGTCCACGAGGTCGGCCAGCCTTCCACTGGCGGGAAGGGAGACCACAAGGGTCTCCGCGAGCGCGGTCCGCCGCTGCCTCGCGTCCTTGTCTCCCCGAGGCGGCTCACCTCCTTCCTTGGCCGACCGGGCATTCGGCTCCAGCCTGGCCACCTCCTCGGAGGCTTCGCGATACCGTGTGAGCAGTCGCTCCCGGCCCTCGGACCCCAGGCGGCGTATCGCGTCCGCGAGCGACGGATGGGGAAGCGCCGACCGGGAGCCACGGGCCAGGAGGTCAAGGTCCTCAAGCGTGAGAAAGCCCGCCAGGGCCTCACCGGCGGGAGCACGCTCATCCTTGTCGCGACGAATCCTGTGCCGCTCCGCCCGGCCATCCGGCCACCCATGGAGGAGTGCATGGTGCAGCGCAACCCGCGCCCACCGCTCATCGGCCGGGGTGCACAGGAGGGCGATGGCCTGGATGAGCCGGGAGTCCACCCAGGAACTCTCCGTGAGCCGCTCCCCGAGCAGGGGCAAGGCTTCGCGAACACCTTTCTGCGCGGCCAGCATCGCCAGTCGTCCCACATCATCCGAGGGCCCGGCCAGGTGAGCAATCAGGTCGCTCCGCCAACCGGGAACCTCGCGTTCTACGCGGTCCTCCAGGGGTAACTGGACGAGCACCTCGAGTGGAAGGAGCTCCGTCGGTACGCGGGCCTCCCAGCCTCCGCGCGTCTTGAGGTGATGTCGAATGCGTTCCAGGAGCGCCTCGTCCGCCAAGGGCACGGCCTGAAGGAGCGCAAGGGTCTCATCACGCTTCTCCAGCTTCGCGAGCAGGCAGATGGCGACGAAACGGAGCGCCCCCGGCCCCGTTGCCGAAAGCTCATGCAGTTCGGCGAGGTGCGACGGGGCCCAGAGGGTCTGCTCCAGCCCATACGAAAACTCCCCCTGTCGCTCCAGCAACAGGCGAGCGGGGAGCTGCGCTGGCGGGCGGTGGGCTGCTTCGATGGCCTGGAGCAGGGCCTCGCGCTCGGGCTGCTCCGGGGAAAGGATTTTCCAGAGTTCCCCCACCACCGGCCCCAGGCGCGTTTCATCCAGCGCCTTGAGCATGTCCACTGGCCACTGCCGGATGCGGTACAGCTGCCGGAGACCGTCCTCCAGCGCCTGTGATTCGGACCCGCCCCGTCCGCTTCTCGGAGGCTCCCAATCCGCCTTTGCCGCGAGTTCTCCCAGGAGGCGTTGGATGTGCCGGTCCTCGCTGTCATCCAGCCAGCGCCACAGGTGGCCGACGAGATCGGGGCCCCCTGGCACCGATTGCAGGCGCTTCAGCTCGCTGACGAGCTGTCCGGCGACAGCGGTCGCCTCTTCGAGGCTGGCGGCCAGCACCTCGCGCCGGTGACGGTTCTCGAGGTCCTCCGCGGGGGCGTCGCGCTCCCCGGCACGCATCCCGAACCAACGGAGGATGATGCTCTCCAAATGCGGCGGCCAGCGCTGGAGCCTGACGCGGACCTGTGGCCATGGCAGCGCCTGGCGCGTGCGCAGGCTTGTCTCCCAGACGAGCGACTCCAGCCGGCGCAGCATGTCCCGGTGCGCCACTTTGGGAAGAGGGGCCCCTGGCACTTCATGCCGGCGTGTGCGCTCCTCATCCCGGGCCGAGGTCTCGGATTCCGAGACCTCGGCCGGCAGGTCGTGAATCAGGGTATCGAGGAGCCCCCCATCCACCTCCAGCCCATGCTCGGCGTACCACGTCAGCACATCCCACTGAGCCTTCCGCGAATCTCCTTTCAGCAACGGGTCCAGCGCGGATGCATGGCTGGGAGGAATTGCTGACAGGAGCAGCGCCGGCTCGGCGGCCAGTCGCGCCCGTTGTGCCTCGGTCCTCCCCGCGATGGCGAGCAGTTCCGGAAGCGACCGGGGCAGATGACTGGCCACGGCGCGGGACATCGCCTTCAGCGCGGTAAGCTCTCGCTCCTCGACCTCTCGCGCCTCCATGAGAGATTGGTCGCCGCTGTATTCAAAAAGGAGCCAGCGACGGACCGCGATGCCCCATGCCAACCGGGCATCCTGGGGCCGCTTCCAGACCGCCCGGGAGAGCAGCTCGAAGGTGAAGTCCCAGGTGTCCAGGGCATCGGCTGCCGGGGTGGGCTGCCCGGTCCGCCAGTGCGGCTTGGACCGCCCCACGTACCGCCGCACATCGGTGAGGCGCTCGAGGAGTGCCAGGGGCTCGCTGATATGCGGCGCGTAGAAGCGCAGGAGCTGCGCCCAGGACCCGCCGCCCATTTCCAGGAAGGGGGCGAGGAGCTCCAGCTCGATGCGAGCCCGCTGTGCGCGGTCGTCGGACGTACCGGAGGCGCGGGCATGCTCCCGCTGCCGACGCAGCACCTGCCGGTGCAGGGCCTCGGACGCGGACCACTCGGCCACGGTCCGGTGGGCGAAGTCCCAGGCATCGCCCACCGGAGCCAGCAGGTGGCCGAACTCCAGGGCGCGCATGAGTTCCGGCCGCTCCGAAGCCTTGAAGCCCGCCTCTTCGAGAATCAGGTCGACCGTCGTTCCATCCAGTGCTCCACCTGATTCCCGCAACCACACGAGCGCCAGCTCGCCAATAGCGTCGGCCCGCAGCTCCCGAAGCTTGCGTGCGTCATGCTCGGTGAGCCGCTGCTCATGGCAGGCCTGGTCGAGCAGTCCCTCGAAGACGCGCTGGTACAGCGCGTGGTCCGCAAGCAGCTCGGGGGCTTCTCCCTGGCGAATGACCTGCGCGAGCAGGGTCAGGTGCAGCGGCGTGCGGATGAGTGTGGACAGGCTCTCGGGAAGCCCGCCCTGGCGCACGGCATCGCCATAGAGGCGCTCCGCCAGGTCGGCACGCCCCGCGCCTGCCAGCAGCTTGCGGCCATCCTCCCTGGAAGGCTCCCTGACGCGGAGGAGCCATGCGGGTGGCAGCGTCCTGGGGATGCTCGCGACAGGCCGGGTGGTCGCCATCCACCACACGGGGCTGGCCCGGAGGAGCGCAGCCACCTCCCGAACCTGAAGACTCCCCAGCTCATCGAGCCCATCGACAATGGGGACGAGGCGCGCTGTGCGCTCCAGTTCCTCGAATAGCGTGCGCCGCTCTGGCTCGCGAACGGCCAGTACCTCCGGCCACGTGCGCGCGGATGCCTGCCGCAGGTCCTCGGCCAGTTCCCGCGCGGAGCGGCGGACACCGAACCCCAGCGCGCCCAGCAACCCGGAGCGGAACCGTTGTTCCAGGACGCGACTGAGGGTGCTCTTGCCCGCGCCCGGTGGCCCCTCGATGAGGAGGCCGCGCCTCACGCCGTCAGCCTTTCCGTGCTGGCTGGCAGCCCACGCGGCATCGAGCAGCGCGTCATGAAGGAGTCCCTCGGGGGCCTCTTTCGGGTCGCATTCGAGTTGGGCCTCGGCAATGCCCGCTTCGTCGAGGACGGCTCCATCCCAGCGCTTGATGATGGAGGGGGGCGCATTCAGCTTCGCCTCCAGCTCGGCTATCGAGCCGCCCGTGAGCCAACGGTCGGTGAGGGCTGCATCGATAGGGCGGTAGCCCTTCCGCCCCGCCAATGTCTGCCAATCCTCATTCTTGATGCCACCCAGGGGGCCGGTGACGAGTACCCCGTCCGGGAACGACTGCCTCCAGGCCATTGCCTTGTCGACAAGGCCCAGCACGGGGCGCACCGTGCGGACATCCGCGTCAAGCTCTCCCGTGGCGGCAAGTGGCCCCATCGTCTCTGGAAGCAGACCTTCCGCCATCAGCGCGAGAAGGAGTGTGTGCGACCTTCCATGAAACGTCGGCCCGTCATGCCGCCAGGGAACGGTTTTCTCCACGAGTTCGCCGGGTATGCATCGGCTCGCAGTGACGAATACCCGGCAGATGAGGACCCGGCCATCGAGCAAGAGTGCGTAGCGGGAATACGGGCGTCGCCAGCTCTCCCACAATGCTTGCGCGGGAGTTCCCTCGACAGTGTGACGGACAGACGCCGGAAGCGCTCCTGCGAGCAGCTCGATACTGGTCGCGAAGCCAGCAACAAGCGCATCCCAGCCCAGGTCCCACTTATGCCCCCGCTCGGCGTGGAGGGCTGGCCAGAGTCCCTGGACGAAGCGAGCGACCCACTCGGCACGAGCCCCCGGATCGACAGGCCCTACCAATTGACCGGCGACGAGATGGGGCACCAGCCGCGCGATGCGCCGCCGGGCCTCGGCCGGATGGAAGAGGTGCTCGAACTCTCCATGCAGCAGTGACTCGAACGAGAGGCCCTCAGGTGTCATGCATCACCACGAGACGCAGCTCTGCCTCCTCCCGAGAGAGGCCCGCCCGAGCAAGGAGCGCGTGCAGGAGGTTGCCCTGTCCCACCGAGGGCCCCAGGTCGGCGTACGCGGTGTTTCCAGAAACCTCCAAGGAAAGGTCTGTGGCGGCCTGCTCGAGGTCATCGTCCCGCCGCAACGCCAGGAGGCGGGCTCCCTTGTAAGAGGCGGACATCCCGCGAACCTCCAGCCGGAGCCGTCCGGCATCCTCATACAACCAGGCCCGGGTCTCTCCGTCCTCGGACGTGAAGGTCAGCGTGCTTGAACCGGTCCAGGCCTGGGGACGAAAGGCTTCCCGAGGTAGCGGAAGCACCACGTTGGGCCGACGTCGAGCCGTGGGTGCGCGGTCCTGCCAGTCAGCTCCCGGCGTGGTTTCCGTGGGGAGGGGCGAGGGAGCCTGGGCGACGGCGCCCCAGAGCGACGCCACCTCCGAGCCGGGACGCACGGTTGCACCGCGAAGCGCGGCAAAGTCATCCAGCAGGCGTACGCGCGAGGCTGAGCGCGCGATGAGCTCCGCCGCGCGCCGGCACAGAGCCCGCGCGGAGGCCGCATCGCCGTAAAGCGACAGTGCGCCCAGCGCATCATGATGTCGAGCAGGACATCGAGAAGTGCGCCTGCCGGGTCGTCATCCTTCTTCAATTCCGTGGACAGGCGCTCGAGCAATGGCTCTGGCTCAGGCAGTCCCGCCCGCTCCATCAGTGCCGGCAGGCGGCGCAGCACCTCCGCAGGGGGAGTAGGGCCCGAGGGACTCTCCAGCAGGCGCGCAATGAGGACCACGGCCCGCCAGGCATCGTCCGGGTCGCCCTCGGCCATTGGAGCCAGGGCGAGCAGTTCATCGAAGACCTTCCGTAGCCATACCTGAGGCTCCATCCCGGTCACCTCATTCCCTGCCAGGATGTCTTGTCGCTGAGCTTCCGGAGCGCCGCCTTGAGGAAGTCCTCCGGCCGCGAGCCCCGCCAGGGAACGACCCGGTAGGCGGTCTTCACCTCCGGCCGCCGCGCGGGGCCAACCTCACGAACGATGACGTACACACCGCGGTCACCAACGAAGGCCCAGCCCGGTCCTTTGCCCTTGCGGCGCTCGAGTTCGCCTGCCTGGCCCAGGTGGTCCGCACGCGCGACTTCGCCCAGGTAGGTCGGCGCCAGGAGCGTGTCATGATCCCTGAGGACATGGGTGCGGCAGGACGCCTGGGCGAGCTCGCAGTCCGGATTCGGCGATTCGAGGAGGGATTCGGCGCAACCTGCCTTCCAAGCACGGCCGCGAGCGTCGCCCAATTGAGGGATGGCCTGATCCCACTTTTCTTTCGGTTGGTAGAGGTGGCCGGCGACATGATCGAAGCGGACCCGCTCCGATTCCATGGGGTGCACGTCCGACGCGCTCCAGTGACGTCTCACGAAGCCTCCCCCAGCCCGTTTCAAAGCGAGGTGCTCTTGATGGATGGGCGGCACAGCCGCATCCATACCCCGTACCCCGCAAAGTCGAAGGCCCTGGAATCCTCAGCTTTCGCTGAGAACTCCAGGGCCTTCAGTTGGTCGGGGCGACAGGATTTGAACCTGCGACCACTTGCACCCCAAGCAAGTGCGCTACCAGGCTGCGCTACGCCCCGTCACTGCGTGCTGCCACCGTCGTGAAACGGTGCGCGCCCTTATGCCCCCACATGACGGTCAGGTCAAGCACGAGCAGCATGGCGCGGTGGGAAAACTCACGCTTCCGAGTCCTCCATTCCCTCTTCGTCGAAGTCCTCGCCCCGGGCCTCGGCCGCATCCGCCGCTGCCTCCTCGCGGGCGTCAATCTCGGCGTGGTTCTCCGGAACCGCCTCGCCGTTCAGGGCGCTCTTCAGGACCTGGCTCGGCCGGAAGGTCAGCACCCGGCGGGCCGAGATCTCGATCTCCTTCCCGGTCTGCGGGTTGCGGCCCACGCGCGCCTTCTTCTGACGCACCTGGAAGTTGCCGAACCCGGAGATCTTGATCTTGTCTCCGCGCTCCAGCGTCTCCTTCAGGGTGTCGAACACGAGCTCCACGATCTCGGCCGACTCCTTCTTCGAGAAGCCGACCTTCTCGTAGACGCCCTCGATGATGTCCGCCTTCGTCATGCGATTCCTCGGGATGCCCTCGGTGCGATGAACGCGAAGGCACTGTTGCAGCCTTCCCGGAGACGTGTCAACCCTCTGACTTCATTCAGGAATTCAGGCGCGCAGCGCGGCACCCAGCCGCTGCTTCACCTGCTCGACGATGCGCTGGTGCGCCTCGCTGACCTCCACGTCGGTCAGCGTCCGTTCGGAGGAGCGGTAGCGCAGCGCGTACGCCAGGTTCTTCTGTCCCTCGGGGATGGGCTTCCCCGTGTAGACGTCGAACACCTGCGCCTCTTCGACGAGCGGCTTCCCCACCTCCAGGATGACCCGCCGCACCTCGTCGTTCGCCAGCTCCACCGGCACCACCACCGCCAAATCGCGCAGCACCGCGGGGAACCGCGGCAGTGACTGATACGCCGGCACCAGCCGCGCGGCCGCGTACAGCGGCTCCGTGTCCAGCTCGAAGGCGAACACCCCTTCCGGCAGCCCCAGCGCCTTCACCACGCGCGGGTGCAGCTCGCCCACATGCCCCAGCACCGTGCCGTCCGCCGTCTTCACCTGCGCACAGGCACGCGGGTGGTACGCCGGATGCTCGCCGGGCGAGAAGGTGACGCCCTCCACGCGCAGCGCACTCAGCACCCCTTCCACCGCGCCCTTCGCATCATAGAAGTCCGCCTTCGCGTCCTTCTGCGTCCAGCTCCGACCGCCCCGCAGGCCCCACACCAGGCCGCCCACGCGGGGCACCTCGCGCGCCGCGGGCCGCTGCCCCTGGCCACCCTGGGCATCCCGGAAATACGCCCGGCCCGTCTCGTAGATGGCCACCGACTCCACCTGGTGCCGCACGCTGCGGGACAGGTTCTCCAGCAGGCCCGGCAGCAGGCTGGTGCGCATCACCGACTGCTCCACGCTCAGCGGGTTGAGCAGCGCCACCGGCTGCTCCTTCAAGCCCAGCACCTCCAGGCTCTTCGGCGCGACGAACGAGTAGTTCACCACCTCGTCCATCCCCGCGCCTGCCAGCGCGGACCGCATCCGCCGCTCCGCCTCGGCGTGCGCCGGCTCCGGTGCCAGCTCCGCCAGGCCGCGAGGCAGCTTCGCCGGGATGTTGTCGTAACCGTAGACGCGGGCGACCTCCTCCAGCAGGTCCTCCTCACGCTCCACGTCCACGCGGGCCCGAGGCACCTCGTACGTCACCTGCCCCGTCCCCTCCTCCACCGCCTTGAAGCCCAGCGCCGCGAGGATGCGCCGCACCTCCGGCTCCGCCACCGCCACACCCAGCACCTTCTCCACCCGCGCAAACCGCAGCGTCGCCTTCCGAGGCGGCTTCGGCGCCGGGTACACGTCCACACGGCCCGGGGCCACCGTGCCACCGGACAGCTCGGCGATGAGCTGCGCCGCGCGGTCGATGGCCGGCACCACCGCGTCCAGGTCCGCGCCACGCTCGAAGCGGTGCGACGCCTCCGTGTGCAGCACGTGCCGCTTCGCCGTCCGACGCACGCCCGAGCCCTGGAAGTTCGCCGACTCCAGCACCAGCCGCTTCGTCCCCGGCGTCACCTCGCTGTCCCCGCCGCCCATGACGCCCGCGAGCGCCTGTGCCTGCTTCCCGTCCGCGATGACCAGGTCATCCACGTCCAGCGTGCGCTCCTTGCCGTCCAGCGTCGTGAGCTTCTCGCCCTTCGCCGCCGTGCGGACCACGATTTCCTGCCCGCCCAGCTTGTCCAGGTCGAACGCGTGCAGCGGCTGGCCGTACTCCAGGTTCACGTAGTTGGTGACGTCCACCACGTTGTTGATGGCGCGCACGCCGCACGCCTTCAGCCGGTCCTGCATCCACTGCGGCGACGGCTGGATGGTGACGTTCTCCACCACGCGCGCCACGTACCTCGGGCAGCGCTCCGGGGCCTCCACGCGCACCTTCACGCGCTCGGCCGCGGGCGTCCCTGACTCCGCGGGCTTCGGCTGCGGAACCTTGAGGGCGGCGCCCGTCACCACGCCCACCTCGCGCGCCACGCCCAGGTGGCTGAGCGCGTCCGGGCGGTTCGGCGTGACGTTCACCTCCAGCACCACGTCATCCAGCCCCAGCGCGTCGGCGATGGGCGTGCCGGGCTTCGTGTCCGCGGACAGGATGAGCAGCCCGCTGGACTCCTCGCTCAGCCCCAACTCCTTCGACGAGCAGAGCATGCCGGAGCTGTCCACGCCTCGCAGCGCGGCCTGCTTGATTTCCATGCCGTTGGGCAGCTTCGTGCCCACCGTGGCCAGCGGCACCTTGTCGCCGACCTTGTAGTTCTTCGCGCCGCACACCACCTGCACGAGCGCCGTCCCGCCGATGTCCACCTGCGTGACGGACAGCTTGTCCGCGTTGGGGTGCTGCACGGACTCCTTGATCTGCGCCACCACCACGCCGCGCAGGCCCGCCGCGGGACTCTCCTGCCCCTCAATCTCCAGGCCCGCGGCGGTCAGCTTGCGCGCCAGCTCGTCCACCGACGGCGGCAGCGCCACGTAATCGCCCAGCCACTTCACCGAAATCTTCACAGGTCCACCCTCTTGCGTACCGGCTGGAACACGGGGACCCGAGGGCCCCCACGGAACTCAGAACTGCTCGAGGAAGCGCGCGTCGTTCTCGAACATCATCCGCAGGTCGTCGATGCGGTAGCGCAGCATGGCGATGCGCTCCACGCCCATGCCGAACGCGTAGCCCGTCACCTCGTTCGGGTCATACCCCGCCGAGGTGAAGACGTTGGGGTGCACCATGCCGCTGCCCAGCACCTCCAGCCACCCCGTCTGCTTGCACACCCGGCACCCCTTCCCGCCGCACGAGGTGCAGGAGATGTCCACCTCCGCCGAGGGCTCGGTGAAGGGGAAGAAGGACGGGCGGAAGCGCGTGCGCGTGTCCGAGCCGAAGAACGCCTTCACGAACGCGTCCAGCGAGCCCTTCAGCTCGGCGAACGTCACGTCCTTGTCCACCAGCAGGCCTTCCACCTGGTGGAACATCGGCGTGTGGGTGATGTCCGAGTCGCGCCGGTACACCCGCCCCGGCATCACCGCGCGGATGGGCGGCTTGCGGTTGAGCATGTACCGCACCTGCACCGGCGAGGTGTGCGTGCGCAGCAGCACCGGGCTGTCGGACTTCTTCGCGTGGCCCAGCGAGGACTCCTCCACGTAGAAGGTGTCCTGCATGTCCCGCGCGGGGTGGTCCTTCGGCAGGTTCAGCGCCTCGAAGTTGAAGTAGTCCAGCTCGATTTCCGGGCCGCTGGCCACGTCGAAGCCGAGCCGCGCGAAGGTGCGGACGATTTCCTCCATCGTCCGGGACACCGGGTGCCGGCTGCCCGGCGCCACCGTCCGCCCTGGCAGCGTCACGTCCAGCCCGGGGCCCTTCAGCTGCGCCTCCAGCGCCGCCTCTTCCGCGCGCTGCACCGCCTCGGCGAGCAGCTTCTCCAGCTCCGCCTTGACGGTGTTCGCCACCTCGCCCAGCGCCCGGCGCTCGTCGGGGGGCAGCTTGCCCATGCCGCCCAGCACGCCGGACAGCTCGCCCTTCTTGCCCAGGTAGCGGACCCGCAGCGCCTCCACCGCGGACACCTCGGACGCGACGCCGATCTCCCGCCGCGCGGACTCCGCCAGCGCCAGCAACCGATCTCGCATGGACTTCCGCCTCCGTTCCAACGCCCCGCGGGCCCATGGGCTCGGGGCAAAAAAAAGGGCCGCCCTGGAAGAGGCAGCCCGTTCACTCACCCGGACGGGGCGAAGGCCTACAGCCTCCGCTCCACCCGTTCTGTCACCAGCCCTCAGCGGGCCAGTGCTTGTCTCAGGACGCCTTCGCGATGTTGGCGACGGCCGCGAACCCGGACGGGTCCGCGATGGCCATGTCGGACAGGACCTTGCGGTCCAGGCCGATGCCCGCCTTGCTCAGGCCGGCGATCAGCTTCGAGTAGGAGAGGCCGACCGTGCGGGCCGCCGCGTTGATGCGGACGATCCACAGGCGACGGAAGTCCCGCTTGCGCTGCATGCGGTCGCGGCTGGCGTAGTCCAGCGCCCGCTCAACGGCCTGGTTGGCGCGCTTGTAGCAGTTCTTCCGACGGCCGCGGTAACCCTTGGCCAGCTTCAAAATCCTATTGCGACGACGACGAGCCTTTACACCCTTTTTGACGCGCATGACTTACTCCCGACTGCGTAGTTTGAAGCCCCCCGGCGAAGGCGTACCGCCCCACCGATGAGGCCACGCGAGCTGCAGAACGTCTCAGCCCCCGTAGGGGAACATCTCCTTGATGACCTTCTTCGCGTCCATATCGCGGAGATGGCTGGTGCCGCGGGTGCCGCGCTTCGACTTCGGCGTCTTCGAGAAGGTGAAGAGGTGCTTGGCGAAGGCCTTGCCGTGCTTCACCTTGCCGCTCTTCTTCACCTGGAAGCGCTTCTTCGCACCGCTGCGGGTCTTCAACTTCGGCATGGTCCTGATCCTTCCTTGCACAGCGCCGACGGCTGCGTGGCCTGGTGCGAGAATGCTCGAAATATGGGGAACTTGGGCCTGCTCCCCTCGAAAGTGCGCCAAGATACTTGGGCGCGACCCGGAGTCAAGGCCCGTCAGCAAGCAGCCTGCCGGACGGGCCTCCCCCCTTACGGCAGGGCCGTCTCCTTGGCCAGCAGGGCTTCGAAGTCCTCCAGCTTCATGGACTTCAGATCCTCACCGCCGTACCGACGGGGCGCCACGCCCCCCGCCGAGACCTCGGTGTCGCCCACCACCAGGGTGAAGGGCACCTTCTGGAGCTGGGCCTCGCGGATCTTCGCGTTGAGCGTCATGCCGCGCTCGTCGTACTCCACCCGGTAGCCCTTGGCCCGCAAGGTGTCGCGCACCTGACGGGCGTAGTCCGCCTGCCGGTCCGCCACGGTGACGAGCACCGCCTGCACCGGCGCCAGCCACGCGGGGAAGGCCCCGGCGAAGTGCTCGATGAGGATGGCGGTGAACCGCTCGAAGGAGCCGAAGATGGCGCGGTGGAGCACCACCGGCCGGTGCGGGGCGTTGTCCTCGCCCACGTAGCTCAGGTCGAAGCGCTCGGGGGCCAGGTAGTCCAGCTGCATGGTGCCCAGCTGCCACCGGCGGCCGATGCTGTCGGACACCGCGAAGTCGATCTTCGGGCCATAGAAGGCGCCGTCGCCCGGGGCCAGCTCGTACTCCAGGCCCAGCGACTCCAGGGCGGCCTTGAGGCCCTCCTCGGCGCGGTCCCACAGCGAGTCGTCACCCAGCCGCTGCTCGGGGCGGGTGGACAGCTTCACCGCGTAGGTGAGCCCCACCGCCTTGTAGACGCGGTCCAACAGCTTCACGAAGCGCCGCACCTCGTCGGTGATCTGGCTCTCCATGCAGTAGATGTGGGCGTCGTCCTGGGCGAACTGGCGCACGCGGGTGAGGCCGCCGAGCGAGCCCGCCGCCTCGTTGCGGTGCAGCACGTCCTGCGTGTGGAAGCGCAGCGGAAGGTCGCGGTAGCTGTGCTTCTTGAAGCCGTAGAACAGGTGGTGCGACGGGCAGTTCATCGGCTTGAGGGAGAAGTCGTGCTCGCCGGACTCGCTGTCGAGCACCAGGAACATGTTCTCCTTGTACTTGCCCCAGTGGCCGCTGGTCTCCCACAGCCCCTTGTTGAACATCAGGGGCGTCTTGATCTCCACGTAGCCATCCTCGGCGGTGAGGTGGCGCATCCAGTCGGAGAGCGTCTGGTAGAGCGCGGTGCCCTTGGGCGTCCAGAAGGCGGCGCCCGGCGCGTACGGGTGGAAGTGGAAGAGGTCCAGCTCCTTGCCCAGCTTGCGGTGGTCGCGCTTCTTCGACTCCTCAATCCGCGTCAGGTACTCCTGCAGCGCCTTCTTGTCGAAGAAGGCCGTGCCGTAGACGCGCTGGAGCATCGGGTTGCGGTGGTCGCCGCGCCAGTAGGCGCCGCTGGACGAGAGGATCTTGATGACGCCGATCTTCCCGGTGCTCGGGGCGTGGGGCCCCAGGCAGAAGTCCACCCAGTCGCCGTGCGTGTAGAGGGTGAGCGTCTTGGCGCCCTTGGCGGCGATGTCCTTGACGATCTCCACCTTGAACTTCTCGCCCTTCTCCTCGAAGAGGCGCACCGCCTCGTCCATGGAGATTTCGGTGCGGACGAAGGGCATGTCCTGCTTCAGCTCGGCGTTGGCCGCGGCTTCAATCTTCTCCAGGTCCTCCGGCGTGAAGGGCTTCTCGCGGAAGAAGTCGTAGTAGAAGCCCTCCTCCGTCGCGGGACCGATGGTCACCTGCGTGCCGGGGAAGAGGTGCTGCACGGCGCTGGCCACCACGTGGGCGGCGTCGTGGCGGATGAGCTCCAGGGACTCGGGGCTCTTCGGCGTGAAGATCTGGAGCTTCGCGTCCTCGTCCAGCTTCCGGGTCAGGTCCATGTCCTGGCCGTTGACCCGGGCGAAGAGGGCGGCCTTCGCCAGGCCCGCCCCGATGCTCTCACGCACGAAGTCCGCGATGGTGGTGCCCCGGGCGGTCTGCTTCTGGCTGCCGTCGGGGAGGGTCACCGTGATCAGTTCGGACATAGGAGACCTCAGGAAAAACGGCGGGCGGCAGGCTCTTGAGAAGCCATGCCGCCCGCTGGATGAAACCTCTACTGTGTTGGGTCGTAGTGGGATCGAACCACTGACCCCTACCGTGTCAAGGTAGTGCTCTACCGCTGAGCTAACGACCCGTCGTGTTGAAGCGCGGGCGGGAATAGCAGCGGGCTCCCGCGGCTGTCAAGGAAACACAGCGAAGCGCTTACGTCTTCCCGTCCAACAGCGCGCGGACCCGGTTCATGACCGTGTCGAACATGGCCGGGGTGAGCCGGCCCGTCTGGGTGTTCTGTTGGCTGACGTGGTAGCAGCCCATGAGCGTCCGCCCGCCTGGCAGCGCCACCTCCGCCCCATGGCCGAAGGCCGGCCGGGGCGGGCCCAGGGACACGCCCGTCCGGTCCAGGGAGGCGAGCGCGGCGTTCCAGCCGATGGCCCCCAGCGCGAGCAGCACCCGGGCGGGCAGCAGCGCCATCTCCCGGTCCAGGAAGGGGGCACACCGGGCCAGCTCCTCGGGCAGGGGCTTGTTGTCCGGCGGGGCACAGCGGGCCGCGGCCACGATGAAGGCGTCCTTCAGGGTGAGCCCGTCGTCGCGGTGCTCACTCCGGGACTGGTTGGCGAACCCGGAGCGCTGCAGGCCCGCGAACAGGAAGTCCCCGGAGCGGTCCCCGGTGAACATCCGCCCCGTCCGGTTGGCCCCATGCGCCGCGGGCGCCAGCCCCACGATGACCAGCCGCGCCCCGGGGTCTCCAAAGCCCGGCACCGGCCGGCCCCAATAGTTCCAGTCGCGGTAGGCCCGGCGCTTCACCCGGGCCACTTCCTCGCGCCACTCCACCAGGCGCGGGCAGGCCCGGCACGCCACGATTTCCTTGTGCAGCTTCTCCAGCTTCGTCACCGCCAGCTCCCGTTGCCCCCTGCCCTTCCCCGCCGTCAAGGCGAGGAAGAGTCCCCCGTATATAGCGACGTGCGCTGGTAGCGCTGCACCACCACGCGCAGCACCACCTTGAGGATGGCCGCCACCGGCACCGCCAGGAGGATGCCCACGAAGCCGAACAGCTCGCCGAACGCGAGGATGGCGATGATGACCGCCACCGGCGACAGGCCCACCTTCTCCCCGACGATGCGCGGGGTGATGACGAGCCCCTCCAGCAGCTGCCCGATGACGAAGGTGCCCGCCACCACGGCAATCTGCCAGGGCCCCTGCCACGACAGCGCCAGGCCCACCAGCGACAGCAGGATGCCCACGCCCGTGCCCAGGTACGGCACCATGTTGCCGAAGCCGGCAATCACACCAATGACGATGGCCATGTCGATGCGCCCGGCGGACAGCCCGGCCGCGTAGATGACCGACAGCACCGCGCCCACGGTGAGCTGCCCGCGCACGAAGGCGGAGAGCACCTCGTCCACCTCCGCGAAGCGACGGGCCACCAGCGCCACCGTGCGCCGGGGCAGCAGGTCCTTCACCATGCCCGTCAGCCGGGGGTAGTCCTGCAGGAAGAAGAAGGCCAGCACCGGCACCACCGAGAGCCCCAGCAGCGTGGCCACGAAGCGCGCCGTGTTGCCCGCGAAGCTGGCCAGGATTCTCGCCGCCGCGGGGCCCGCGCTCTGCACCAGGTCCGACGCCTGCTGTCCCAGCTCGGCGGTGCGCTGCCGCACCAGGTCCGGCAGCGAGCGGCCCAGCAGCGCCTCCACCCGGGGCACCACCTGCGTACTCCCCCGGCTGAAGAAGTCCGGAAGCTTCGCCGCCTCCTCGCGGAACACCGGGATGAGGTACAGCACCGCCCCCACCATCAGCAGCGTGCCGCCCGTGAAGACGACCGTGGTCCCCCACGTCCGGTCCAGCCCCCGCTTCTCCAGGGACGTCACCATGGGGTTGAAGATGTAGGCCCCCGCCAGGGCCAGCAGCACCGGCACCGCCACCCCGCCGAACACGGAGAGCAGGGCGAAGACCAGCCCCAGCGAGCCCACCATCCCCGCGGACCACCACAGGTCGATGCGCCGCGCATCCACCTCGGACAGGCCGCGCTCCGCCAGGGGCTCCGGGGTGCCGATGCCTGTGGGCGGAGGAGCGCTCGAGAGCCCGGTTGCTACCGGAGCGGCGGACGCCTTCGGGGCTGCCACCGCGTGCAGCACCGGGACAGGCGAGGCGGAAGGCCCGGCGGCGGTCTTCACGGCGGCGGGGGCACCAGGTTTCCTGCGGCGTCCGATGGCGGTCTCCTCTTCTGCTTCGGGTTACGGCTGCTTCGAGCCGCGATTTCGCCGGATGAAAGCACCGAATGCGTCGTCGCGTCGCTTCGTATCCAGGTTGCCCACCGGGCCTACCTGCTCGCCTACTTCAATCTGCTTGTCCTTCTGCAGGTCGCGGACGATGTCCTCCCACTCCCCCACGGTGACTTCCGTGGGGCCGGGGACCTCTTTGCGCTCGCCGGGCTTCGGCGCCGGGGCCTGAGGGGCCTTGGCCTTCGGCACGCGGGCCGACACCCGCACCTGCCCCGTGTACACCTGCACCACGGTGCTCGGTGAGAGCGCGCCGAGGGCGGCGGGCGGCGCCACGTCCACGCGCAGCCGGGTGCCTCGCACCCCCGCCACCGCCCGGTCCGTCTTCACCTCGAACTTCGCCTCCGAGCCGGACAGCGCCTTCTTCACGTCCGCCCAGACCTTGCCCAGCTTGAGGTAGCCCACGAAGCCCTTGCGCTCCTGGCCCGCGAACTCCGCCTCGGTGATGACCAGGTGGCTGTCCGCACTCAGCATCAGCACGCTGCCGTCATTGAGCCGCAGCTTCACGCCGGACTTCGACTCCACCTCCAGCGCGTCCTTCTGCTCGATTTCCACGTCGGCCTTGAGCGGCTGCCGCTCGGCGCCCTCGGGGGTGCGCCAGGCCGTGCCCTCCACCGTCACCACGCGGCCCACCGCCGCCGCCGCGAGCCCCGGCGCGCACAGGCAGCACCAGCGCCGCCACCACCGCCGTCGGAAACCACCTGTCCCGTCGCATCACGGAGTACCTCCGCCAGGAGCCACCGAGGACCGAAGCTGGATGGTCAGCCTCGCCCGGGCCCCGCTGGGCTCGTAGTACGTCGTGTACGGCCAGAAGCCGTGCTTCTTCACTTCGATGTGGTGCAGCCCCGCGCCCACCCGCAGCGACTTCGGCGAGCCCGTGAAGTCACTGCACAGCCCCTGGAGGACGCCGTCCAGGTACACCTCTGCGTCCTCCGGCTCGCAGCGCAGCGCCAGGTTTCCACTCGGCGTCTCCGCGCCCGCCATCAGCGCGCGCGCCCTCGCCACGGACTCGGGCTCCTGGCGCCCCGCACACCCGGACACGACGACTGCCAGCACCAGCCACGCGCCCCGCATCAGCGGGCCAACGTCAGCTCGACGGTGTTGCTCGTCACCGCCGTCACGCTCGTCTTGGTCGCGCCCTTCGCGCCGAACGCCGCCGTCAGCTTCTGCTGGAAGGCAGCTTCACCCAGCGCCTCGGCCAGCGCCTCCGTGCTGCCCAGGTAGCGCAGGTCGAACTGGATCTGCCCCTTCTGGAAATTGCCCTGCTTCACGTCGCTGACGCCATGAATGGTCCGGGCCAGCACGTCCTTGAAGGTCTTCACCGCCTTGAAGTCCGCCAGCCCCTGCACCGTCATCACCACCGAGGTGCCGTTCTGCTCGGCCTGGGCGAGGTAGTCGACCACCGCCTTGCGCACGCCGTCGACGACCTTCCTGCCCCGGTACTGCGCAATCTCCGTCGCGGTGTGCTGGTACGACACGAGCGGGCTCACCTTCGTGCCCCGGCCCTCCACGCCGCTGTCGAACTTGTCCGCCAGCCGGGCAATCTGCGTCCCCGAGTCCGTCGCGAAAACAGCCAGCTCCCAGCTGCCCGTCACCGCGTAGTAGTGGCTGTAGCCCGTCAGCGCCGCGCCCTGGGTCTGCGTCATCTTCTGCTGCTGGAACGTCACGGTGCCGTAGATGACGTAGTCCGCCGCCGTCAGCTGCTGGATGACCTTCTTGTCCGGCGTGGTCAGCGAGACGCCCGAGGCCACCTCCAGCTTCCCGGCCGCGAAGGACGGGTCGATGATGCGCCAGCCATCCTTCTGGAACGTCTGGCTCAGCACCTGCGACAGCACCCCGCTGCTGACGATGACGTTGTCCGGGCTGATGGCCTGCTCGTGCAGGACGATGAGCAGCCGGCTGTTGCTCATGCGCTGAACCAGCGCCTGCACGGCCCGCAAATCCTTGTCCAGCTCGGCCGCGCCCACCTCGGCGCGGACCTTCACCTTCGCCACCCCACCCTCCTCCTTGCGCTCCAGCACCTCGTGCGTCCGCACGTAGCCGGCGCTCCGGGTGAAGATGCGATCACTCAAGAGCTGGCTGTTGGCCGTGAGCGTGTCCGAGGACACCAGCACCCCGGCCACCTGCTCCACCGCCTCGCGAAGGGCGGCGCCCTTGGCGTCGGAGAAGGCCCTGTCGCGGTTGCCATCGACGATGGCCGCCTCTCCCGTGGCTTCCTTCGTCACGGTGGCGGGCTGCGGGGCCGCGGCCAGCGTCACCGACGCCAGCAGCAGGGACAGCGCGGTCAGCTTCAGGGACATGGCCGGACCTTTTGGGAGGGCTACTGCGTGACGATGACGACCCGGCCCTCGGCCAGGAAGCGCGTGTTGACCTCGCCCAGGGCCTTCACGTCATCCGAGGCGAGCACCAGGTCCGAGCCCTTCAGCCCGGTGGCCTTCACCACCAGCGGCTTCTCGCCCACGAGGGTGGCCTTCTTCGCCGCCTCCAGGCTCTGGAACCAGGCCGCCACGCCCGCGGTGGCGCGGCTCTCGTCGGACAGCGCCGCCGCGCCATAGAGCGCCTTACCGGAGCCATCCAGCAGCCGGGGCGCCAGCATGGGCTTCACGCCCAGCCCGCGCGCATCCACGACGAGGCCCGTGTACTTCTTCGAGCCCTCGGCGTTGAGCGAGATGACCGAGTCCGGCGCGGACGTCACCAGCGTCGCGGTGATGGCCGCCAGCGGCACCTCCACGTCCACCTCGACACCGCTGTCCGAGAAGTACCGCTTGGCCACGACCTTGTAGCCGCGGATGGCGCCCTCCACGCGACTGCGAACCTCTTCGCGGGACATCTCGTCCGCGACGGTGCGACCCGCGCTGAGCTGGATGCCCCGGGCCTGCTCGAGGAGGTTGCGGAGCGCGTCCAGCTTCGCGGCCCGCTCCGCGCCCAATCGCGCCTGGGCCGGGTTGGCCGCCTTCAGGTCCGGTGCGCCGGCGCCCGTGGCGCGCAGCACCTGACCCTCCCAGTTGACGCCGGGACTCGCGGGCCGCGCCGCCTCAGCCACGGCCTGTGCCGGGGCCTTTGCTTCCTTGCCCTGGCCCAGCGCCGACAGCGGCACCGCCAGCAACATCGCCCACAGCGAACGCCTCACGGGAAATCCTCCAGTCCTCACCCGACTTCGCGGGTAGCTTCAGGACAGAATGATCCGCCATTCAATGAGGCCGCTTCGAGGGAAGTCAAGGCGCCCCTCGGAGGGCGCCGCGTCGCGTCAGTTCTCGTTGCCGTGTCGGTCGACGTAGGCGTCGATCATCCGGCGGTGACGTTCGGTGAGCAGCGTGAAGCGGACGCCGGAGCGCTCACGCTTCGCGGTCGCCGGCTCCACCCACTCGCGCACCACTTCTCCCTCCGCGTAGATGATCTCCTCGGAGCCGGGGAGCTGGAACTGGAGGCCGACGCGCTTGGCCTCGTGCTGAGGCTCGAGCAGCCGGGCAAGGCTCAGCCCTTCCTGGCTGATGTCAGCGGCCCGCGACATGTACGGCACGCCACCCATGTACTTGTTGAGATAGATGTCGAGGGGCGCCCGTCTGGACTTCCGCTTGTCGCTCATCGCTTCGCCTCCAGTGGTGCAACAGGCCGCTTCGGGGGTGAAGCAACCTGGATTCAAGGTAGAGGAGCGCGCTGAACTCGCAAGAAAACGACCGGTGCTCCGCGCGGTAGGCTGAGGGTCATGCGCCGTCTGTGCTTCCTCGCTGCATTCTTCGCGCTGGCCTGTGCCTGCGGGCTGCCTTCGCACGTCCGGCCGGTGCCGCGAGGCACGCTCGCGGTGGAGGCGGCGTCGGTGGACCCGCGGCGCGCGTGGACGGTGTGCCGGTGCCCCTTCCCCTCTCCACGGTGGGCGCGAGCTACGGCGTGCGCGAGGACCTCGACGTCCACTCGCACGTCCACCTCACGCCACTGGTGCTGGGCACGGCGGGACTCGACGTGGGGGCCACCTGGCTTGCGTGGCAGGAGGACGGCGCGCGTCCCGCGCTGGCGCTCACCGGGCGCGCGTACGGGTTCAGCGACCTGTCCACCGGCGCGCTGTTCTACGGAGAGGCCTCCGCCGCCGCGAGCTGGCTGCTTCGCGACCGGTTCCTCGCCTACGTGTCCGCGTCCGCCCTGTACGACACGCTCAACGAGGACACGCTGTGGGCCGTGGGCGCGGGCACGCAGGTGCCGTTCGGCCGCTTCGCGCTCCAGGCCGAGGTGGGCTGGTACCTGCCCACCTATGACGCCTCCGTGGCACCGGCCGAATGGGTGACGGCGGGCGGACGCGGGGCGCTGGGGCTGGTGCTCGGTGGCAGCTACCGCTTCGGCGGCGAGTAGCTCACCGGAGGTCCAGCTCGGTGACGCGGATGCGGCTGTAGCCCTCGCGGTCATCCTCGAAGAGCACCACCACCCACAGCCCGCGCGGGTCCACCACCATGCGAGGCCGCGTGAGCTGGTTCGCCGCATCTCCGGTGTCGTCGAGCCGCGACGTCGACAGTCGGTCGGGCCTCGCCGCCGTGGGGGCCCGCGTCTGCATGAGCGCGCTCTTGCCCGGTGACAGGTCCTGGAACACCACGCGTGGCTCGTCCCAGACGAGGCCGCCGAAGGACGGAAGCGGCTCGTGAAGACGCCGTCGTCCGCGCCGCCGGCCAGCAGCGGCAGTGCGGACCACCCCTCTGAACCGCGACGTGCGCCTCGCACGTATGGTGCCCGCGACGCTCGCGCTGATCGTCCCAGACGAGCAGCACGGTGCCGTGAGTTCCCGGCGAGAGCTGCGGGTCGCTCGCCAGCGTCTCCGCAGCGGCCTCCGGGGAAACCTGCTCCGCGACGAAGTCCCTCGCCAACCCCGAGCTCGCCACCGCCGCGTAGACCTCCCAGTCCCGCTCCCGGTAGTCGATCCACGCCACCACCGGCACACTCATGGGGTCCAACCTGGGCAGCTTCGCGCCCCAGGTGACAGTGGGCTGTGCCTGCGTGCCCTCATGCCGGTCCGTCACCGCGTTGGACGGGTCCACTCGCACCGACGGGAGCCACGTGACGCCGCCATCCTCCGAGAGCGCCAGCCGGACCTTCGGCGCCAGCCCCTCGCGGAAGTCCGTCCACACCAGCGCCACGCGAGAGCTGCCCGGCAGCCACGCCAGGTCCGGCTCCCACTGCGACGCTTCGGTGGCCTCCACGCGCAGGGGGGCGGAGAACGTCACGCCGCCATCGAAGGACCGGGACGTGTACAGCTGCGCCTTCTCTCCAGCGCGCTCCTCCTGCCACGCCACCACCACCCGTCCCTCTCCACTCGCGGCCACCGAGGGACGAAGCTGCCGGCCCTCCCCTGCGGCCACCGGCTTCGCGGGGAGAAACCCCGCTCCGTCCGACACCGCCACGTACACCTGGGGCCGTCCCCCTCGCGAGTCGCTGAACGCGACATACAGCCGCCCGGCCATATCGAACGCGCCCTCGGGGTTCGTCTGGTCGCCCAGGTCCACCGGCGCCACGGCCTGCGACGCGAGCCCCGTTCCCGAGGGCGTCACGGGCACCACCGGTCCCCGCCCCTCCTCGCCCGCCAGGTCCAGGTCCGCGCCAATCACGCTGCGCGCGTAGCGGCCCTCGCGGTCATCCCCCGAGCCCGGCCCCAGCGCATTCCCCTGCTCGCGCAGTCGCGATTGGCGACCGGCCAGATCCAACGCCGGCTCCGCTTCCACCGGGTCGGGGAAGGTCCAGGGCCCCACCTCCAGCCAGCCCGGCAGCGCGCGGCTGCCCACGAAGGCGCGCGGTGTCTGCTGTGGGGTGGCCTTCTGCGTAATCCACGTCTGCCCGTCGAACACGAGGTCGAACAGGTTGCCCACCAGCATGGGCGTCGCATTGTGACGGAAGCCCCGGTACTTCTGCGTGTGCGTCCAGCCCGATGCGAGGATGACGTCCGGCAGCCAGCCGCCCTGCGAGTCCTCCACCGTCCACCCGCTCCACGCCTCCGGCTGCGTCACCAGCTCCGCGTCCAGGTCCTCCATGCGCTGGAGGAACGGCGCATAGAACGCATCGCGAGAGATGGCCGCCCCCACCTTGCCGAACGGGAGCGAGAACACGCCGACGCCGTCCAGCGGCGCGGGGCTCAGGTCCAGGTCCTCTTCCTCCGTCTCCGTCAGGTAGACCTTGTCGATGCGACCGGCCAGCGCCCCGTCCGGCCCGTACAGCAGCGCGGCGTTGTAGCAGTCCGGCCCCGTGGCCACGTACGCGGGCCCGTGCGCGTTGGGTTCCCTGAACAGCTCCACCGAGTCCCCGTCCGTGCGCCGCTCCACATAGGGCACGTTCGCCGAGGTGATGACCCACACGCCGTACCGCTTCGCGATGCCACCGAAAGTCGTGTCCATCGCGCGCCAGGCCGGGTCCCCCAGCGCCAGCGTCAGCGCGCGCGCCGAGGAGATGCCCGGGAAGCGGCGGCGGTACTCATCCACCGCCTTGAACCAGCCCGCATACATGGCGTTGAACGCCGTCTCCGTGTCCCCCGCGCCTCGCGCCAGCATCGCCCGCTGCCCGGTGAACCAGGCCACCAGCCCCGAGTCCTCGGGGAACAACAAGAGATTCGGCCTCGCCGCCGACAGGCACGGGGCGATGCGCCGCAGGTCCTCCCGGAACGACACGTCGAAGTGCTCCAGCGAGGCCGCGTCACCGAGAGTGAAGGCATGCCCCACCACGAACACGCGCACGTCGCCCCGGTCCTCGAAGGACAGGCGGCACACGGTGTCGTCCTCGGGAAGCTCCGGCCCGCAGGCCAGGGGGCCGAGCAGGGACACCAGCAGCACAGCGAAGGGAATTCGCACGCGGGAGCGCATGGGCACGCCCTATAGTCCAACGACTCACTTGAAAGGCGGAAGCATGCAACCGATGTGGATGGCGGCCCTGGTGCTGGCGCTCGGCGCCCCTGCGGCCCACGCACAGACCTCCAAGCCGGCGAAGCAGCCCGAGCCCGCGGCCAAGGCGCCCGCCGCCGCCACGGCTCCGGCCGCTCCGGCCGCACCCTCCGAGTCCGCGTCCGAGGACGCGAAGACCATCTACGCGCTCGGGGTGTCCGTCGGCCGGGACCTCTCCAGCTTCGCCCTGTCTCCCGAGGAGGTTCAAATCCTCCAGCGCGGCATCGCCGACAGCGTTGCCGGCACCGCGCCCGCCGTGGACCCGAAGGAGTACGGGCCCAAAATCCAGGCGCTCGCGAGGGGCCGGCAGGAGAAGGTCAGCGCGGCCACGCTGGTGCGCGCGGCGAAGGAGCAAGGTGCGGTGAAGCTCCCCTCCGGCGTCATCTACCGCGAGACGCAGGCGGGAGCTGGCCGCAGCCCGAAGCCCACCGACACCGTCAAGGTCCACTACGAGGGCCGGCTGGTGGATGGCACCGTGTTCGACAGCTCGGCCAAGCGTGGCATCCCCGTGGAGTTCCCCCTCAACGGCGTCATCCCCTGCTGGACCCAGGGCGTCGCGAAGATGAAGGTCGGCGGCAAGGCGAAGCTCACCTGCCCCGGCAACACGGCCTACGGCGAGCGCCCGCCTCCGGGCTCGCGCATCCCGCCCAACGCCGTGCTCGTCTTCGACGTGGAGCTGGTGGACATCCCCGGCGACACCTCCAAGCAATAGGCCTGACGCCCGGGGCCGCCGCGCAACACCGCGACGGCCCCGAAGCGGCGGTGCTCCCTACCGCTTCAGCGCGGCCTCGGTGGCGCGCAGCAGCGGCTCCGCGCTCACCGGCGCGCCCGTGGCGTGGACCATCCACTGGTCCGGCGTCACCTGGCCGTGCGTGGCCATCCGCTCGAACTCCGCGCCCAGCGGGCCCTTGCGCGTCAGGTGCTCCTCAATCTGGAACGCGATGAGGTGGCCGATGGGGTAGTCCGGCAGGTAGATGGGGTAGCTGATCATGTGGCTGTAGATGCCCAGCAGCGGCGTGCCCTGCGCGCCCAGCACCGGCGCGTAGTACCGGTTCCAGACGTCCCGGGCGATGCCCACCACCGCGTCCCGCAGCTCCGCCGGCTTCGCGTCCGGGTGCTCGTACATCCAGCGCCACACCGCCATGTCCACCAGCGCCACGCCGGCAATCTCCCACGTCTGCCAGAAGTCGTTCAGCACCCGCTCGCGCTCGGCCGCCGCGTCCGGCTTGCCCAGCCCCAGCAGCTCCAAATCCCGCGCCTGGAACACGAAGGCCAGCGCCTCCGTGAAGGCGTTGTTGGGCACGCCCATCAGCAGCGTGTGGTCCACCGAGTAGAGGCTGAACACCTGCTCCACGTTGTGCCCCAGCTCGTGCACCGCGATGTTGTAGCCCTTGTAGTTCATGCCCCCCTTCTCCACGCGCGTGCGCAGCCGGGGGAAGTCGCCCCGCCGCATCGCCGGCTGCGCATGGCCCGCCCCGCGTGACGCGTCCACCTGGATGCGCGCCGCCAGCCAGTCCGCCTTCTCCTTCGTGAAGCCCATGCCCCGGAGGATGCGCGGCATGTCCTTCGCGAAGGCCTGCGCCGTGGGGTAGCGCTTGCGCGTCAGCGCATCCAGCTCCGACTCCGCCCGCTTCCCGCCGGGCTTGAAGCCCGGGTACCACAAGTCTTGAGGCCCCAGCTTCCGCCCCAGCCGCGCTTCGATTTCCTTCGCCACCCGGGGCACCACCGGCGACTCCAGCACCTGCGTGAGCAGCGCCCTCACCCGCTCTTCGGGCAGCTCGCGCATCAGGTCGAAGCTGCGCGCAATCCGCGTGGGCGCCACCGGCGAGTACGGGTCCACCTTGCGCGCCGCGTGGAAGTTGGCCAGCAGGTGCGCATAGCGCGTGTCCGGCTCGGGCGCGGTGTCCGGCTTCGCCTCGCGCGCGGGCGCGTCCTCCTCCACCGTCTCCGCGGGCGCCACCGTCACCGCGTTGGTGAAGGGGTTCCAGTCCAGCCTCGGGTTGTTGATGACGGCCGCCGGAATCGACTGGGTGACGATGCGCTCCATCACCTGGAGGATCATCCGCTGCTTCGCCAGGCCGTTCGGGTCCGCGTAGTTGCCCTTCAGCTCGTCACGCAGGTTCCAGTGGCTGATGAGCCGCAGCCCCTTGGGAAACGGGCGCTGCCCCTGCTCGTCCACCAGGTGGTGCATCCAGACGTTGTACTCGGCGATGTAGAGGCCGGCCGCGGAGATGGCCCGCGAAGCCTCCTGCTCGATTTCCGCAGGCACCCGCCGGTTGAAGCGCGACGCCAGCCGCGCCTCCGCCCACTGCCGCCGCGTCCACTTCGGGCCCTGCTCCATCCGCTCGGCCAGCGTGGTGAGCGGGAAGTTGAGCAGCACCACGAAGCCCACCTTCGCCTGGAACAGGTCCGAGGTGACGTTGGAGCTCGGGTCATACGCGCCCAGCAGCGGCTCCACCGGCAGCAGCGGCCCCAGGTCCAAATCCAGGTACCACTGCAGCTCACGCCCCAGCTCGCCCATGTGGCCGTCGAGCTGCTCGAACAGCCGCTCCAGCCGCGTGAAGGTGGCGTCCAGCTGCTTGGGGTCCGCCAGGAAGTGCTCGCGGATGAAGGCCGCCGCGTCCCCGTCCTCCTTGCGCCACAGCGTCAGCACCTGGTCCACGCCGCGCTCGATGCGCGCCCGCTGGGCCTCACCGTGCTTCGCGACCAGCTCCGCCTTCAGCGCGGCGGTGTCGAACGCGGGCTTCTCCATGGGGGGCTCCTGGGGGGCCGCGTCCTGGGCGAGCGGCGCTTGCATCGCGGGGGGCGTCATCATCCGGCTGGAGTCCGGCTCCGGCAGCGGCTGGGGGGTGGCGCAACCAAGTGCTGCGAGCAGAGGCAGGAGGCGGGCACGTGAGGCCCGGGGCTTCTTCGACGACATGGCGGAGGCTCCTCAACACGAAGGGCCCGACCCTGGTGGGGCCGGACCCTTCCGGTACATCAGGAAATCATTCGAACGACGCCCGGCTCAGGCCGCGCGGACGTTCTGGGCCTGCAGGCCCTTGGGGCCGCGGGCGACTTCGAACTCCACCTTCTGGCCCTCGGCCAGGGTGCGGAAGCCATCCATGTTGATGGCGGTGTGGTGGCAGAACACGTCCTCACCCCCGCCGTCCTGGGTGATGAAGCCGAAGCCCTTCGCATCGTTGAACCACTTCACGGTACCAGTCGCCATGTCGCTCTTCTCTTCTTTGGGTCACGGACGCGAATATCGCCGTCCGGTCCTACGGAACGAACCCGCGCAGACGGCCACGATTTTATCGCGGCCGTCCGGCGAGTCCAACCGGGAGCACTACCAGCCGCACTTCTGGCCCTTGTTCTGGGCCTGGAGCCAGGTGCGCAGCGGGCCGAAGTAGTCCAGCAACGCGGTTGCATCCATCTGCCGGGTGCCCGTCATGGCCTGGAGCGCGTCCGGCCAGGGCTTGCTCGCGCCCAGCTCCAGCATGGCCTGGAGCCGCTTGCCGGCCTCCTTGTTCCCGTAGATGGAGCACTCGTGCAGCGGGCCCTTGTAGCCGGCCGCCTCGCACATGGACTTGTGGAACTGGAACTGGAGGATGCGGGCGAGGAAGTAGCGCGTGTAGGGGACGTTGGCGGGCACGTGGTACTTGGCGCCCGGGTCAAAGTCCTCCTCGGTGCGCGCCACCGGCGCGGCCACGCCCTGGTACTTCTCGCGCAGCGTCCACCAGGACTTGTTGTAGTCCGCCGGCTGCACGCGGCCGGAGAAGACCTCCCAGCGCCACTGGTCCACCAGCAGGCCGAAGGGCAGGAAGGCCACCTTCTCCAGCGCGTCCTTGAGCTGGAGGTTGATGAGGTTCTTTTCGTTCTTCGGCACGGACTTCAGCAGGCCCACCTGCTGGAGGTACGCGGGGGTGATGCTCAGCGTGAGCGCGTCGCCGATGGCCTCGTGGAAGCCGTCGTTGGCGCCGGCCTGATAGAGCACGGGCAGGTTGTAGTAGTACGTGTAGTAGTAGTTGTGGCCCAGCTCGTGGTGGATGGTGATGAGGTCCTCCTCGGTGGGCTTGATGCACATCTTGATGCGCAGGTCGTTCTCGTAGGTGACGTCCCACGCGCTGGCGTGGCAGACGACCTCGCGGTCCCTCGGCTTGGTGAACTGCGAGCGCTCGAAGAACGTCTGGGGCAGCTCCTTGAGGCCCAGCGAGGTGAAGAACTTCTCACCCAGCTTCACCATGCGCATGGCGTCGTAGCCCTGCTTCTTCAGCTCCGCGTCCACGTCCAGGCTGGCCTGGCCGGGGAAGGGCTCCACCAGGGGGTAGATGTTGTTCCACTCCTGCGCCCACATGTTGCCGAGCAGGTGCGCGGGAATGGGCTTGCCGGCGGGGACCTTGCCCTCGCCGTACTGCTTCGCGAGGCGGCCGCGCACGTAGCAGTGCAGCTCGTCGTACAGGGGCTTCACCTGGCCCCACAGGCGCTGGGCCTCCTTCTCGAACTCGGCGGGCGGCATGTCGTACGCCGAGCGCCACAGCGTGCCCAGGTCGTTGACGCCGATGTCCTGCGCGCCCTCGTTGGAGATGGACACCAGGCGCTCGTACAGCGGGCGCATGGGGCGGGAGACCTGGTGCCAGCCCTGCCACGCGTCCAGCAGCTCGTCGTAGTTGCGGCTGTCCGCGATGACGTCCGACAGCTCGCCCAGATCCCGGCACTTCCCCTTGCCGTCCTTGCCGCAGTACTTGCCCTTGCCGTAGATGCCCTCGAGCTTCGCGGCGGTGGCGGCCAGCTCGGCGCGCTTCTGCGCGTCCGCCGGGGCCGGCAGGGACTGGGACACCTTGAGCAGGTGCAGCATGCGCGCGGTGTCCGCGTCCAGCTGCATGCCGTCGAAGCGGCGCGCGCCCTTGATGGCGCCGTTGACGTAGCCGAGCACCTCTTCGTTGACGTAGGCGGCGTTCCGCTCGGTGTCGTCGGTGATGTGCGTGTTCTTGATCCACTCGGCGGTGGCCTGCTTCGTCCACAGCCGCTTGAGGTCCGCGTTCACCTTCTCGGCGAACTGCTTCGCCTCGTCCGGCGTGGCCTTGGCGGAAGTCGAGGCCTGGGGCGCGGACTCGGCGGTGGCCGGAGTCTCACGCGTCGCTTGCGAGTCCTGGGCACAGCCCAGGAAGGCGGGCAGCGCCACGGCCACGACGGCCGTGCGCAGCAGGGGGTGCAGGGGGAGTTTCCAATTCATGGGGCGGACCGTAGAGGAACCGCCGCCCGATGACACTCCGAAAAATGGCGCTCCGTCAGGGAGCCGTCGCGTCCTGTCCGCTCTTCGGCTGTCGCTTCACGCCAAGCTGACGCAGCGCGAAAAGCGCGCGGTCCTTCTCCTTCGCCTCCAGCATGAAGTCCGCGGGACCCACCAGCGCGGACACCATGGCGCGGAAGTCGGCCGGGTCCACGAAGTCCGAGTGCGCTCCGGGCCGCCCATCCGCCTTCTGGCTGGCGAGGTGGAACTTGGGCCGCAGGTCCAGCGCCGTCCACGTGGCGGCGGCCTCGCGCACCAGCTCCTTCAGCGGCATCACCAGGTCCGAGGGCAGCACGTCGTTGTGGAGGTTGTCGCCCACCATGGGGATGCCGTGCTCGCGCGCCAGCGGCAGCACCTCGCGCGCGCTCCACACCTTGTCGTCGTGCTCCACGGTGATGCGGTTGCGCAAATCCTCCGGCATCTCGTCCAGGAAGCGGTGCGCGGCGACCAGCGCCTCCTCACGTGACGGCGCGGCGCCTCCCACGTGCAGCACCACGCGCGACTCGGGGCCCGCCTCCAGCAGGTCCAGCACGCGGGCGCCGTAGCGCAGCTCCGCGAGCGCGGCCTCGCGCACGTGCGGATGGCGCGAGGACAGCGACGCCCCCGCGGGGGACGGATGCAGGGACAGCCGCTGGTTCGAGCGACGGGCGATGCGGGCCAGGTGGTCGAACGTCTTCGCGAAGGTCTTCCACCACGGCAGCGTGTTCACCTTGTGCGAGGCGAAGGGCACCAGCGACGAGCCGATGCGGAACACCTCGATGCCGCGCGCCTCGTTGAAGAGGAGGATCTGCTCCAGCTCCTCCAGGTTCTGCGCGGTGAGCGCCTCCAGCCGCTGCGGGGTGGCACCGGCGAGGCGGCACGTGTGGCTGGCGCCGATGCCGAGCGTCAGGCAGTTGGCGACATAGCCAAGTCGATAGGTGTCGGGGCCTTCCATGGTGCTCTTCAGATTCGCCATGGCGGGGGCCGTCTCACACGAGGCCGACATCGCACGCGGGCCCGGCCGGGCACCGTGCGAGCACTCCAGCCCCGCCCTCCTCCGAACGCACTGCGCGTTACAGCTTTCCCCCATGCTGCTGGGACATACGCAGGACCCGCTCTGGCCCGCGCCCGAGGAGTCCATCGAGGACGCCCGTCTCTTCCTGCGCGAGCAGCGAGGCCGACGGGTGCTGGTGGCGCCGCACACGGACGTGGATGGCCTCACCTCCGGGGTGCTGGCGCTGCGCGCGCTGGAGGCAGTGGGCGCCCACCCCCTGGCCCGTGTACCCGGCAAGGGAGAGCACGCCCACTCGCCTGCCTTCCAGGAGCGGCTGCGCGCGGGCTCGCATGATGCGCTGGTGGTGCTCGACATGGGCAGCCGGGGGGCGCCCATCATCCCAGAGCTGCCCACGCTCGTGGTGGACCACCACCTCTCCGAGGACTTCCCGCCCGGAGCGCAGGTGCTCACGTCGAACGGGTATGAGCCCATCGCCAACAGCAGCCTGCTGACGTACGTGCTCGTGTCGCCGCTGGTGGTGCCCGGGCCGCTGGAGTGGCTGGCGGTGATGGGGACGGTGGCGGACCTGGGCGCGACGGCGCCGATGCCGTTCCTCAAGGACGCGCTCAAGCGCGCGGGCGCAAGGCGGTGACGGAGTCGGTGGCGCTGCTGAACGCGGCGCG
>JBKGHK010000099.1:20713-20803 GCA_046520375.1 Pyxidicoccus sp. 3LFB2 | reverse complement strand
CGAAGGGCCCCGCGAAGGAGCCGCGCACCGCATGGGCGGGCCGCAGGGGTCGGCGGCCCACTCAGGGCATTGGGCTGACAGGTGGCGATG
>JBKGHK010000099.1:0-20613 GCA_046520375.1 Pyxidicoccus sp. 3LFB2 | reverse complement strand
CAGGGAGTAGGCTCGCCACTCGCGCAGCGCACTTCCTCCCTCCTCGCGGGGCACTCCATGGAGCCTGGTCACCTGCATCCGGCACGCCTGCCCCCGGGCACGAGACTGGGTCCCTGGCGTGTGCTGGCGCGGCAAGGCCTGGGGACGTATGGCGCCGTCTACCGCGCCGTCAGGGATGAGGCGGGCCTCGAGCCCGTGGCGCTCAAGCTGGCCCTGTACCCTGGAGATGAACGCTTCGCGCGAGAGGGGGAGCTGCTCTCCCGCGTCCGACACCCGAGCGTCCCGCGCCTCCTGGACCACGGAAGCTGGCAGCAGCCAGGGGGCCTCCCCCACCCGTTCCTCGTGATGCAGTGGGTGGAGGGGGTGTCCCTGTACGAATGGGCGCGGGTGCAGCGTCCTACGTCACGGCAGGTGCTCCAGGCCCTGGCCTGCCTCGCGCGGGCCCTGGAGGCCACGCATGCCGCGGGCGGTGTGCACCGGGACGTGAAGGGCGACAACGTGCTGGTGCGTGCCTCGGACGGGCAGGTCTTCCTGACCGACTTCGGCTCCGGGCATTACGTGGGGGCCGCGACGCTGACGTCGCCGCCGTTTCCACCGGGGACGCCGCCCTACCGCTCGCCGGAGGCCTGGCGCTCCGTGCGGCTCCCCATGCCGAAGTCGGCCACGGCCTACGCGCCGGGACCGGCGGATGACGTCTTCGCCCTGGGGGTGACCGCGTACCGGCTGGTGACCAGCGAGTACCCACCCAGCCCCGTCGCGATGGACGCGCAGTCCGACGTCTGGATCCCGGAGGGGCCGGGCCCCTTGCCTCCGCGAGCCCTCAACGCCCACTGCTGCACGGAGCTGAGCGGGCTGGCGTCCCGGATGCTCTCCATGCGGCCCGAAGCGCGTGGCAGCGCCCGCGCGGTGGCCGAAGCGCTGGAGCAGGCCGCGAGGAGAGCGGGCTCGGCGGCGGATGTGCCGCTCTTCGCCCGGGAGGACTCCCAACCTGTGGGGACAAGGGGCGCCGAGCTGCGCGTCGTAGATCCGAAGCCTGGCCGCACCCGGGGGTCCTGGCTCGCGGCAGCCAGCCTGGGAGGCGCCGTGGCGCTCGGAGCCGGGTGGATGCTGAGCGTGCACCCCGGAGAGGAGGCGGAAAGGACACACGCGTCAGCGCAGGAGGAATCGAAGGATGGCGGCACCGTGGCCGTCGGAGACGACGCACTGACGGCCCAGGTGCCTCTGGATCGAGCACCATCTGTGTGGTCGACCTTCTCCGCGGACATCCCCCCCAAACCACTCCCAAGACAGGCACGACCAGATGCCGCTGGGCGCTGTCCCAGCAGGACGCTGATTGCCATCAACGGTGGGTGCTGGACGAAGGTGGCCGTGAGCGTGAAGGACTGTGACGAGAACTATGACTTCTACGTCTACAAAGGCGAGTGTTACGGCCCCGCCTACCCGCCGACGCGCCCTCCCACCTCAGGGCCTACGGAGCGCTCCAGGGACGGCGGCCCGTAGGTCGCCCCCGTCGCGGGTGACAAGCAGGACCGCTTTGCCGGTCTCTTCTCTGGCGGCGCCCGGCGATGACGCGCACCGTGCTGGTGTTGTTCTCACCTCCTACACTCTCTCTTCTCCAGGTGCCGGGAAGGCAGTACAACCCGCGTATTTCAACTGTAACTGGAGAACATCATGAACTGGAAGAGTCTCAAGCATGTCCTGCCCGCAGCGGCTTCGCTCATCGCGATTGCCATCGCACCCATGCCCGCTCAGGCGGTGTCGAACACCGCGCAAGTACCGGTGCTGTACTACCACTCACATCAGGCAGGCGGAGCCGGGGCGCCCTGCACCTATGCCAACACCGCTGCCATCGCATTGGAGCAGGACCTGCGGACCATCCATGCCGCCGGGTTCACCGTCGTCCCGCTCTATTGGATCGCCGAGTGGGCTCGCGGCCTGCGTGATGGAAGCACCTTGCCCAATAAGGTTGTGGCCATCAGCTTCGACGATGGCGCTGACTACGACTGGGTCGACTGGGCTCATCCCTACTGTGGCCCCCTGAAGAGCTTCAAGCGCATCCTTCAGGAGTTCAAGGCGAGCACACCGGGGCTTCCGTGGTATTCGCCCCATGCCGCCAGCTTCGTCATCGCCTCGCCCGTCGCTCGCAGGGTGATGTCCTACAGGACAGGGTTACCCCTGAGCGACGGGTGGTGGGCCGAGGCGCAGAATTCGGGCCTCATCGAGATTTACAACCACTCCGCTGACCACGACAACAGCCACATCACGGGTAGCTACTGGGATTATGACCTCAACACCCTGATTCCGGTGATGGGGGCTCCGGGAATGGACAACTTCTATCGGATGACGACCGATGCCCAGGCACACACCGAGGTCGTCAGCGCTGCCGCATACATCCGGGGCAGGACGGGCGCATGGCCGGACCTGTTTGCGTATCCCAACGGCCGCGGCGCGCCTGGCAGCTACATCCACACGTGGATGCTCGGAAATTTCAGCCGGCACCAGACGCTGGCTGCCTTCTGTGGGGATGACGCCTACGTGAGCAGGAACTCGCCGCAGTACTGCATGCCACGGTTTGGCCACCCCTCTGCCTGGCCCAACATCTGGTCGCTTCAGACCATCCTGCTCGGCTCGGGTCAGTGAGCCACGGTCAGGCTCTCCGCGGGCTGTGCCCGATGCAGGGAGTAGGCTCGCCACTCGCGCAGCGCACTTCCTCCCTCCTCGCGGGGCACTGCATGGAGCCTGGCCACCTCAATCCCCCACGCCTGCCCCCGGGCACGAGAGTGGGGCCCTGGCGTGTGCTGGCGCGGCAAGGCCTGGGGGCGTATGGCGCCCCCAGCCTCCTCCCAGGGCAGAGACGGACAGATGCGACTGGCGAAGCGCCTGGCCAGGCACTACTAGACGACCGGTCTAATTGGGCGCAGGATGCGCGGCATGAGCACCACGAGTGCCGAGCTCCGGCAGCACATTCTCGACGTCGCCAGACCGCTGATGCTCGGGAAGGGCTTCACCGCGGTGGGCCTGACGGAGCTGTTGGCCGCCGCGCAGATTCCGAAGGGCTCGTTCTATTACTACTTCGAGTCCAAGGAGGCGTTCGGCGACGCGCTGCTGAGCTCGTACTTCTCCGGCCAGCAGGCGCACCTGGATGCCTTGCTGGAGCGTCCTGGCACCACAGCCGAGCGGCTGATGAGCTACTGGCAATATTGGTTGGACAGCCAGACCAGCAACGACCCGAATGCCCGGTGCCTGGCGGTGAAGCTGAGCGCGGAGGTCTGTGACCTCTCCGAAGACATGCGCGCGACGCTGGAGCGGGGCATTCAAGGCATCATCCAGCGTCTCGCGCAGTGCATCGAGGCCGGCAAGGCCGACGGTTCCTTGCCGGTGGCTCAGGGCGCGAAGGTCCTGGCCACGACGCTGTACCAGACGTGGTTGGGGGCCAGCCTGCTGGCCAAGGTCACCCGGAATCGCGAGCCGCTGGACACCGCGATGACCAGCACGCGGCACCTGCTGAACCTTCCCGGCGGCTCGCGCATCGCATCGAGGCCGGCGAGCCGTCGCCGGTTGCCCAAGACGCGAAAGTCCTAGCCCGGCCACTCAGTGCCCACCCGTGGCCATTTCATTCGCCCCGCTTCTAGACGACCGGTCTAATACAGCCCACCCGAACGGAGAACGACATGCCACAGAGCCCCAGCGTCAACCGTCGCATCGTCCTGGCCGCACGCCCGAACGGCGCGCCGACCCCGAAGGACTTCCGCCTCGAAGAGACCGCCGTGCCCACGCCAGGAGAAGGCCAGGTGCTGCTGCGCACCGTGTACCTGTCGCTGGACCCCTACATGCGCGGCCGCATGAGCGAGGGCCCGTCCTACGCACCGCCGCTGGAGCTGGGAGCGGTGATGGTCGGCGGCACGGTCAACCGCGTCGTCGCCTCCAGGCATCCGAAGTTCCGCGAGGGCGACCTGGTGCTCGGTAGCGCCGGCTGGCAGGACTACGCGCTGTCGGACGGGCAGGACCTGATGCCGCTCGGCGACACCGCACATCCCTCGTACGCGCTGAGCGTGCTCGGCATGCCGGGCTTCACCGCGTACCACGGGCTGCTGAACATCGGCGAGCCCAAGCCTGGTGAAACCGTGGTGGTGGCCTCGGCCAGCGGAGCAGTCGGCGCCGTGGTCGGCCAGATTGCCAGGCTCAAGGGCGCGCGGGTGGTGGGCATCGCCGGCGGCGCCGCCAAGTGCCGCTACGTGGTCGAGGAGCTCGGCTTCGACGTCTGCCTCGACCACCGAGACCCGCGCTTCGCCCAGCAGCTCGCCGCCGCGTGCCCGAAGGGCATCGACGTCTACTTCGAAAACGTCGGCGGCGCCGTGCTCGACGCCGTGCTGCCGCTGCTCAACAACGGAGCACGTGTGCCGGTGTGCGGGCTCATCGCGCACTACAATGACAAGGAGCTGCCGCCCGGTCCGGACCGCCTGCCGCTGCTGATGCGCATGCTGCTGAACAAGCGCATCCGCGCGCAGGGCTTCATCATCATCGACCACTACGCGGACGGCTTCGCGCCATTCTTCCGTGACATGAGCGCATGGGTCTCCACCGGCAAGGTGAAGCTGCGCGAAGACTTCGTCGAGGGGATGGAGAACGCACCGGCGGCGCTCATCGGACTGCTCGAAGGCAAGAACTTCGGCAAGGTCGTGGTCCGCGTCGCGGACTGACGCCTGCCACTTCCGAGGCGAGGCGGGCGCTGGGGCAAGGTCTTACACCGACCTGCCCCAACGCCCCCTCCCCTCTTGCGACGGAGGGCTCAGCTCCGCGGCGGCGCGTCCGAGGGAACCTCACCGAAGCGGCCCGCCTCGAAGTCGTGAATGGCCTGGAGGATCTCGCGCTCGGTGTTCATGACGAAGGGCCCCACATGGACGATGGGCTCACGGATGGGCTCTCCCGCGAGGACGATGAGGTGTGCGTCCTCCTCGGCGCGCAGCACGAGCTGCTCGCCCTCGTTGGCGAAGACGGCGAGAGAGCCTGGGGTGAGCGAGTCACCGTCGGTGGAGACCCGGCCACCGGCGACGAGCACGAAGGCATTGTGATGTGAGGGCACGGGCACTTCGAGCGTCGTCCCCGCCGTGAGCTTCACGTCGAGCAGCGTGATGGGCGTGAAGGTCCGCGCGGGCCCTCGGGAGTCTCCGTACGCCCCGGCGATGACGCGCACCGTGCTGGTGTTGTTCTCACCTCCGACAGGGACGATGGGAATCTGCTCCGCGGTGATGGGCTGGTAGCCCGGAGGGTCCATCTTCTTCGAGCGAGGCAGGTTGACCCAGAGCTGCAGCATGTGGAACGCGCCTCCGCGACGGGAGAAGCCCTGCTCGTGGTACTCCTCGTGGAGGATGCCGGACGCCGCCGTCATCCACTGCACGTCGCCCGGCCCGATGACGCCCGCATGGCCCGCGGTGTCCCGGTGCGCGACGGAGCCCTCGAACGCCAGGGTAACCGTCTCGAAGCCCCGGTGGGGGTGCCAGCCGACGCCGCGCTGACCCTGGGGCAGCGCGGGGTAGCTGTGGCGAGGCTGGTAGTCGAGCAACAGGAAGGGGCTGGCCCGCTCCTGCGTGAGGCCCCTGCTTGGGACGAGGGTCTGCACCTGGAAGCCGTCACCGACCCAGTGAAGCGGACCTCCGCCATGGACGCTCTCGAGGGGACGGGCGCGGGGAAGCGGACGGGGGGAAGTGGAGGGAGGGAGGCTCTGAGTCGCGGTCTTCATGACAGGTACAGTAAGAGCGCGGGCCCTGTCGTAAATCCGCCGTGGGCATGATGCTTAGCATCACCGGGTGTGATGGGGCGCTGCGCCCAGTGCTTCCTGGCAGAGGCTCGTAAGGCGATTGGAGGCCCACGTCGCCACGGGCCCGAGCGGCGAGCCCTTGCGACGGATGAGGGCAAGCGAGCGCCGAGGTGGAGGCCCGCCCTCCCAGGCCGCGAGCCGCAGCTCCACGAGCCGCCCCGCCGCGAGGTCCTCACGGACGAGGTGCTCAGGCTCATGGCCCCAGCCAAGCCCGCTCGCGATGAGCGCATGCTTCGTCATCAGGTCGGCGACCCGCCACGTCCGGGTGGAGAAGACGCCCCGGTCCGAGGAGCCGGGCTGACCCGCCGGAGTGCGCTCGGTGAGGACGATCTGCACGGCGGAGGCGAGGCGTTCATCCGTGATGACGTCCTTCCCCGCCGCCAGGGGATGTGACGGCGCGGCGACTGGAATCATCCGCAGGTGGGCGATGGGACGCTGCTCCAGGCCCGAGAGGTCCAGGTCTGTCCCCGCGATGCCGAGCGTGGCCCGCCGCTCCCGCACGAGCGCGGTCACCGCCGCGAGGAACTCGATTTCGAGCGCCAGCTCCACGCCGGGGTGTGTCTCGGCGAGCTCGCGGATGAAGGTCAGCAGCGCGCTCGTCGGGAACATGGCATCGACCGCGAGCGAGAGCTTCGTCTCCGCTCCGCTCTTGATGCGGCCAATCAGCGTCTGGAAGACGGCGAGGTCATCGTGAAGCCGCTCCGCTGCGGCGACGACGGCCTCCCCCTTCGCGGTCAGCCGGGGAACCCGGCCGCTCCTGTCGAAGAGGCGCAGGCCGAGCTGCTTCTCGAGCCGCTGCATCGCCTGGCTGACGGCGGGCTGGCCCTGTCCGAGCCGACGGGCCGCCGCAGTGAAGCTCCCCTCCTCCGCGACTGCACGGAGCGTTCGGAGCTGATCGATGGTGACGCTTTCGAGCACCCCGGAAGTGCATCACATCGGCGACGCGGGCGCACGCTGTAGGAAGGAAGCTCGTCAGCACGAAGCAGGCGGTGCCCATCCACGCCACCCCGCGCTAGCTGCATCCGTAGGACAGCTCCTGTCGAAGCATTGCAGTGGCAGTTCAAGCATCCGCGCCCGCGTCGGCGCATCCCACCTGACCTGCCCACCCTACCCAAAGTCAACCAGCGAATTTCGCAGGAATGGATAGTTGCCGGAGGAAACCGACAACTCCTTGCACTTGCCTCCCACAAACCCTTCCAGATATTGGAAATGGGTGCGCTGACCGCACAGACAGATGCAGACAGGCACCTGTCCACCCGAGGAAGAAAAATGAACCGTCACATCCGAGGTGTTCTGCAGTTGGTCGCTGCGGTAGGGGTTGGTGCATTCATCGGCTTTGGCGTGAATGACGCGGTCGCCGAGCCGCAGCAGCCGCAGACGTCGTTGGCCCGTTGTAGCGAGACTCGGGACCTGGGGTACTGCGCGAGGGAGATCTGCCCCCCGCCTGGCGGCTCTTGCGTCAACGGCTTCTGCGAGTGCCTGGATTAACTGTCAGACTGACAAGGCATGGAGGCGGCAGTGCCTCGCAAGCTGGCACTGCCGTCCTCAGCCAATCCAAGACCTTGGCACGAATGGCAGTTATTGCAATCAGGACCCTCCCAGACGAACTCCGCACGGCCCAGCGTCCGCGTAAACCTTCCGAGACGCCCGCCACCCCATGCTTCAGCGCGAGACGACCGTCCATCCCGCACTGCCCGGGACGTTCCAGGAGAAGTAGGCGTAGCCGGTGACGGTGGTGCCGTCGAGGTACCAGGGGCCCACCTGGCCACTCCAGCCATTGTACCAGAGCACGTCGAGGTGGCCGTCGCGGTTGAAGTCGCCCGTGCCCTTGATTTCCCAGCCCGCGCTGCCGGGGCTGGTCTGGGACAGGACCGCGTTGCCGACCACGGTGGTGCCGTTGAGGTACCAGATGGCCACCTGACCGTGGCCGGAGTGGTGCCAGACCACGTCGGTATGGCCATCGCGGTTGAAGTCGCCCGTGCCCTTGAGGTCCCAGCCCTCGCTGCCGTGGCTGACCCGGGACAGGACGACTTCTCCGACCACGGTGGTGCCGTTGAGGTACCAGAGCGCCACCTGCCCTGAGGCCGGGTGGTACCAGATCACGTCCGTGTGGCCATCGCAGTTGAAGTCGCCCGTGCCCTTGACGCTCCAGCCACTGGAGTCCGAGGTCGTCTTGGACACATAGGAATCCCTCAGCACCTGGGTGCCATCCATCATCCAGGCGCTCAGCCGGCCCGAGCCGGGGTGCCACCAGAGGATGTCCGTGTGCCGGTCTCCGTTGAAGTTCTTCCGGTTGGCCGCCCCATACAGCGTCGCGGCCCCGATGCGGTCCCATGCGGTCAGGACGAAATCCCCGGTATTGGTTCCGCCGCAGCTCGCGAAGTTCGGTGGGTAGTGCATGACGGAGGCGCGGTCGTACGGCGTCAGTGCCCGCCAGCTGGAGTCCTCGTAGCAGCCGGACTCCGGACGGGTGTGCTCGTGGCGGAAGCCCAGCGCGTGCCCCAGCTCATGACGCAGGATTCCGGTGAGCGTCAGGGGCGCCGCGTTCGTGGCCTGGTACAGGTCAATCATCAACCGGCGGCTGGAGCGCGGGGCGTTGGGGAAGAACGCGCTCGCGATGTAGGGCTGCCCACTGGTGTACTCGACGCTGAACACCACCTGGGGGTTGGAAGCGGTGCAGCTGCCGTCCTGAGAGGGGATGTGCTGGAAGTCGACGGCCGCCGAGTTCTCCCAATCACTCGCTGCGTCCTCCATGGCCTGGACCACCGTGCCGTACGCGCCCCCGAAGCCGGCCTGGCTGATGCAGTAGGTCAGCCGCGTCCGGTCCGTTCCGCTCCAGGCCGCGTCCACGCCGCCCGCCTGATGGACGATGAGCCCCCCGGACCGCGAGGGACGGTGCTCCCAATACTCCCGCACCTGCTCCACGCTGGAGAACGGCAGGTCTCCTTCCACCACGTACGCGCCCGTCTCCCGGTCACGCGTCACCGCTTGCATGAACTGCTCGAAGGACTCACGTGTCTGTCCCAGCGGCTCCGCTTCGCCGGACGCCACGGGCTCCGGGGCGCACCCGGCCCCCAACAACGTCCCCAGCAGGAGGCCTCTCCAGGACGGAGGCAGGGCACTGCGGCGGGCGCGACGGGACATGTGGGGATTCCTTTCCATGAAGGGCCGCGGCACATGCACATGGGCCCAAGTGATGAAAAGGTCGCAGCAGCGGAACGGGTTGGATCTCCGATGCTACCTGCCGCCGCCCGCCCCCCGTTCTAGATCCGCAACCCCCGCCAGCCCGGATGCTCCGGTTTGGTGCGCCCGCCCCATCCGGTGGCGCTCCAGAATGGTGCACCGCCCGACACCGGGCAAATCGACCCCAGTAAATCCAACAGCTTGGACTTGGCACTCCCCGTGCTCATGTCTCCGGGTGTCAGGGCGTCCGAAGAGGATGTACCCCACTTAAGGAGACACATCATGGAAGTCCGCTTCTACGGGGTTCGGGGCAGCATCGCGGTGTCGGGGTCGCGGATCGGCGGCAACACCGCGTGCGTGGAGGTGACGAGCCAGGGCCACCGGCTCATCCTCGACGCGGGCACGGGCATCCGGGCGCTGGGCGAGGTCATGATGCGCGAGGGCGCGCCCCAGAAGGCCACCATGTTCTTCTCGCACCTGCACTGGGACCACGTGCAGGGCTTCCCCTTCTTCACCCCCGCCTACCTGCCCACGTCCGAGCTGACGATGTACGGCCCCGGCGCCAACGGCGCGCAGGCGCTCCAGTCCGAGCTCGCGGCGCAGATGCAGCCGCCGCACTTCCCCGTGCCCCTGTCCACCATGCGCTCGCGGATGGACTTCCGCTCCGCGCTCCACGCCCAGCCGGTGGAGGTGGGCCCCTTCAAGGTGACGCCCATCGACGTGCCGCACCCGCAGGGGTGCCTCGCGTACCGCGTGGAGGCGGATGGCCACTCGTTCATCTACGCCACGGACGTAGAGGTGCGCATGCAGGACCTGGCTCCCGAGGTGGCGCGCCTCTTCGACGGCGTGGACGTCCTGTGCCTCGACGCCCAGTACACGCCCGACGAGTACGAGGGCCGCAAGGGCATGTCCAAGAAGGGCTGGGGCCACTCGACGATGATGGACGCCGCGGGCGTGGCGAAGCTCGTCAACGCGCGCCGGCTGTGCCTCTTCCACCACGACCCGGCGCACCCGGACGAGGTGCTGGAGGACATGGCCGAGCAGGCCCGCTCGCTCTTCCCCGTGGTCGAGCCCGCGCGTGAGGGCCAGCGGCTCGTCCTCGGCCACGCGGCCTGAGAGGGGGCGGCCCCATGCCCTCCGGATGCTATGGTGAGGCCGCGGCCTTCGTCCTCCCGCCGCTGCCCCCCATGCCCCACCCGCCCTCGGACGTCACCCAGGTCCTCCTCCCCTTTGGCGGCCTCGTCGGGCGCGAGGTGGACCTCGATGCGTTCCTCCAGACGCTGATGGACCGCATCGCCATCACGATGCAGGCGGACCGGGGCACCCTGTGGCTGTTGGACCCTGCCCGCCGCGAGCTGTTCAGCCGCGCGGCCCACCTGCCCGAGGTGTCCCAGATTCGCGTGAAGCTGGGCCAGGGCGTCGCCGGCACCGTGGCCGAGCTGGGCCAGCCCATCAACGTGCCGGACCCGCGCGGCGAGCGCCGCTTCTTCGCCGACATCGACCGGATGACGGGCTACCGCACCAACAGCCTGCTCGCGGTCCCCCTGCGCGACGCGGACGGCGCCCTCTACGGCGTGCTCCAGGTCCTCAACCGGCGCGGCGGCGACACCTTTACCCCCGACGACACCGAGCGGCTCACCGCCATCGCCTCCCAGGTGAGCACCGCGCTGCAGAGCACCAGCCTCTACCAGGAGCTCCAGCGCGCCAAGGACCAGCCCCAGGTCCCCGTCGGCTACTTCTTCAACCGCATCATCGGCGAGTCCCCCCAGCTCCAGGCCATCTACCGCCTGGTGCGCAAGGCCGCGCCCACCGACGCCACCGTGCTGCTGCGCGGCGAGAGCGGCAGCGGCAAGGAGCTGTTCGCCCGCGCCGTCCACGTCAACGGCCCCCGCAGGGACCAGCCCTTCATCAAGGTGGACTGCGCCGCGCTGCCGGCCACGCTGATCGAGAACGAGCTGTTCGGCCATGAGCGGGGCGCCTTCACCGGCGCGGACCACCGCATGCCCGGCAAGTTCGAGGCGGCCACCGGCGGCACGGTGTTCATCGACGAGATTGGCGAGCTGCCCTTGCCCGTGCAGGGCAAGCTGCTGCGCGTGCTCCAGGACCGCGAGTTCGAGCGCGTGGGTGGCACCCAGGCGGTGAAGGTGGACGTGCGCATCGTCGCCGCCACGCACCGGGATTTGGCCCGCATGGTGGCCGAGGGCCGCTTCCGTGAGGACCTCTACTACCGCATCAAGGTGGTGGAGGTGGTGCTGCCTCCCCTGCGCGAGCGCGGCGCGGAGGACATTGAACGGCTCGCGCGTCACTTCGTCGCCGCCGTGGCCAAGCGCCACCGCCTGCAGCCGCCCCGTCTCAGCCCCGCCGCGCTGGAGCGCCTCAAGCGCTACCGCTGGCCCGGCAACGTGCGCGAGCTGGAGAACGTCATCGAGCGCGCGGTGGTGCTGTGCGAGGGCGAAATCCTCGAGGAGCACCTGCCGCTGCCCAACCTGGACCGCGCGGCGCCCGCTCCCCTGCCTGCCCCCGGTGACGCGCACGTCACAGGCGAGGCCGCCGTGGCGAGCCCCGCCGAGCCCGGGCTGCTGCCCCTGGCGGAGGTGGAGCGGCGCCACATCCTGCACGTGCTGGACGCGGTGAAGGGCAACCGCACGGCGGCGGCGCGGGTGCTGGAGATTGGCCGCAACACGCTGTCCCGGAAGCTCAAGGAGTACGGCCTGAGCGACGAGGGCTGACGCGCCGCGCGAAGGGTGTGCGAGGCCCCCGTCCTGGGGGGCAGGGCTTCCGGTGACTGCTGGTCTTTTCCCGTGAGTGGCTTGTTCCGGGAGCGCGGTCGGCGTACGACCAGAGGGCTCGAACTCCATGGCCGAGGCCATGCCCCAGGGGGAATCCGAATGAAGACGGTCAACAAGCTGCTGGCGAAGCTCCCGGACGAGGTGGCCCGGCAGGTCCCCGACGTGAAGCTCCTGGACCAGGACATCAAGGTGTCCCTCGCGCAGGGGACCTTCACGCAGGAGAACATCCTCCCGCCCAAGCTGAACCTGACCGACTTCACCCTCTCCTTCGAGGCCGGGGGCGAGGCGTCCATCCGCAACTTCAACTCGCCCGGCGACGTGGATGAGAACCGCGTGGTGGGCGAGGCGGCGCAGGACGAGGCCGCGCCGGGCGCGCCCCGGCCGCAGCTGCTGCTCGGCGGAGACATGGGGTGGATGCGCTACCAGGTCTCCGCGCGCGTGAAGTCCGCGGCGGGCGTCAACCTGTCCTTCCTCGCCGCCGGCACCGAGGGCGAGCTGTCCGTCACGCTCAGCGACTACCGCGCCCACCCGCTCGCGAAGAACATGCGCGAGGCCGCCAAGGGGGACCTCGCCGAGCTGCGCCTGATGCAGGCCACCGACCTGGCCAAGCTGGCCACCGGCGATGCTCTGTCCTGGCAGGCGCGCGGCCACCTCCAGACGCGGGTGGAGCTCAATTGGGCGGACCTCTTCACCGCCAACCTGAGCCGGCTGGCCTTCGTGCGCGGCAGTGAGCTGCTGGCGCTGAAGACGGACATCAAGGCGGGCGTGTCCGCCAAGGTGGGGCTCACCGACGACTACCAGCTCACCTTCTCGAGGCCGCGTCCCGGGCGCATCGGCATCGCCATGCGCAAGGCGAAGTCGCGCGAGGCCACGCTCGGCGCGGGCCTGGGCGTCACCGTGGAGTTCGTGGACGTGGGCGCGGTGAAGGCACAGCTGGGCCACGTGCTCGACGCGCTGCTGGGCCCGGCGCTGAAGGAGCTGGCCGGCAAGCCAGGCACGCCCGCGGACGCGAGCGCGGTGCAGGTGATGGACGCGCTGGTGGACAAGGCCAGCAAGCTGAAGCTGGATGACCTGCAGAAGAAGGCGCTCGCCTTCGCCCTGGACCGCATCGGTCTGGATCCGAAGCTGGCGGAGCTGGCCAACGTCAAGACGGCGTGGGACGACTTCAAGAAGAAGGTCGAAGGCAAGCTGGACGAGGTGCTGAAGACGCAGATTGCCTCCGGCTTCCAGCACGAGTACCTGCGCCTGTCCGAGTCCTCCACGCTGCTGGAGGTGGTGGTGGACGACGCCACGGCGATGCGCTTCCACGGCTCGCTCATCAAGGGCAACCTGGTGGACCTGCTGAAGTGGATGCGGGAGCTGCCGGAGAACCAGAAGTCCTTCGAGCTGAAGAACTACCTGCACACCGCGTCGCTCACGCGGCAGCAGGCGTATGGCTTCTCGCTGGGGCTCGGCTCCTTCGAGGTGCTCAAGGCGCAGGGCTCGCGCAAGGAGAGCTGGGTCACCCAGGAGAACTTCCAGGGCGCGCGCCGCCAGGCCTTCGTGGGCCGGCGGGGCTACGAGGACAAGCTGCTCGGCAACCGCGGGCAGTGGGTGGTGGACCTGAAGGCGGACATGGAGCGGTTCTCCCCTGCTCCGGTGGCCTCGGACTTCCGCTACGGCCTGCACCTGATGCTATGGGGCCGGCAGAAGAAGATGACGCGCAAGGAGTTCCAGGCGGCGATTGACGACGCCGTCGTGTGGGGCGTGCTGGATGCCGCGGACGCCGCCGCCGTCATGGACACGCTCCAGGTCGACCTGGGCAAGGAGCCCATCGAGACGCGGCTCGAGCTGAAGATGGCGGACGACACCTTCCGCGCGCTGGTGCCGAAGGTGCAGGAGTTCGACCTGGGGTTGTTCTCCCGGGCGCTGGCGCGGGCCATGCCGTGGAGCGAGCAGACGGCGCGCGCCTCGGCGGAGTTCCGGCGGGCCGTGTACGCGCCCATCTGGGAGGCGTACCTGCGCGAGGTGCAGGAGAAGGGCAGCATGTTGGTGGGGGACCTGTCGACGGCCCGCACGCTTCAAATCGTCGAGCACTTCCTGAAGCGGGAGCCGATGGCCATGGAGCTGCTGACCTCGGAGCGCGACGTGTCGGCGGGCGGTATCTTCTCCTTCGCCCAGGTGACGCAGCGGAACAGCGGCACGCTGGCGAAGTGCCAGTCCTTCGTCAGCGGCATGGTGCGGCTGCGCCGCGCGATTGACGAGCGCAAGGCGCCGGACGAGCTGCGCGCCGTGTTCAGCGAGCTGGAGTGCATGTGGAACACGGGCTTCCACCTGCGCGCCGCCGGCTCGCTGCTGGCCGAGCTGTCCCGCTCGACGCCGCTGGGCCTGGCCGGGGTGGAACGGACGTTCTCGGTGACGCTGGCGGACCGTGGAGAGCAGCTCGTGTTCTCCACCACGCGCGGCACCGGGGGCTGAGCCGCCGGGTGTGAAGCACGGGGGCCCGGGGCTGCTTGCCCGGGCTTCCGGGTCCACGGGGCTACATCACCTGGGACAGGACGAAGGCGGCGGCCATGGACAGGGCTCCGGCCGCAGCGAAGTGCGTCCAGGCCCTGCGGGCCAGCTGGCCACCGGTGGCAGGAGCCTCGGGACCGAGCACCACCAGCGCCGGCCCTCCGTTGCGTCCGCAGAGCTCGTAGGCGCCTTCCCGCGGCCCGCGCCGGAGCTCTCCCACCACGAAGCACGTCTCTCCTGGCGTGCCCACGCGCTCCCAGGAGAGGGCCTCCGGCTCCTGGGACTGCACCCGGGCCGGGCTTCCGGAGTCCGTCGCGGGCGCTGGCTCGTACCAGGACGCGGGCACCGTCCCCGGCAGGGCCTTGCAGCGGCGCACCTCCACGGGGGCCATCAGCGACGAGGGCGAGAAGCGCACGGACGCCCTCACCCGCTCGCCCTTCAGCACCAGCGCCGGTGCGTAGGCGCGCTCGCGGGACAGCAGCGGGCCCTTGCGCCCGTCCGCCGCCACCTCGCGCACCTCCGCCTCGTAGAAGGCGCAAGGCACGCCGCCCGGAGACGTCAGCGCCTCGGCGTCATCCAGGCTGCCCTGGTACACGCCCCAGCCCGGCGTTTGACCGGAGCGCAGCGAGGCGACGGCCTCGTCGAGAGAACGGGGCACCGAGCCTCGCAGCACGTCCGCCCGGGTGCGGGAACGGGAGCCTCGCACCGCCAGCGCGGCGGCCACGACAAGCAGCGCCAGGCCCGCGGCCTTGGGGAGGATTTCCGCGGACACCACGGCGCTGTGGCCACTGTGGAACTGCAACGCGACGCAGAACGAGCCCACCGCGAGGAGGCCAAACCACACCAGCGGCATGCGCCACGGATGCGCGGACGAGTCCCTTCGTCCGAAGGTAAACGCCGCCACCACCAGCGCCGCCAGGCACGCCGCATAGAACGGTCCCAGCAAGATGCGCCACAGGTCCATCCCGTCCCCCGCCAGCCTCGGCGCGGCCGCCTCATGGCAGACCACGACCGGGGGAAGGTGGGGATGGCGCGCTGCACGTGCAAGGTCGTCACCCGGGCAGCCGGTTGTCCATCCGCCGACAGCGGCCGGACGCGGCAACACGCACCGCCGCATGCCTGACTCTTGCGCCCGATGCGTGCCGCCAATGCCCGGACAGCCCCCTCCACACGCCGGGTCCTTACGAGCTTTGGAGGTTCGCTCGCGCCCGGCACCCGCCGTTGGTGCCCTGCCCAATGCCGTGCGCCAGCCTCCGCCACCGGGAGGGGCCTACACCACGTGGAGGACCCGGAGCGACCTACTCCAGGCCTCCTGGCACTGCGGCAAGGACACATGGAAGTTGGAGCACCCTGCTCCACTTCCCGGCACCTTCTCAACGCCACATGAGGAGTCGAAGCGCCCGACTCCCCATGGCACCACATCAATGCCACATGGGGGAGTCGAAGCGCCCGACTCCCCCAAGGCACCGCATCAACGCCGACGGCGTCGGAGCAGGACCTGCGAGGCACCCACCAGCACCAGGCCCCACACGGGCACGCTGCCAGCAGTGGCGCATCCGCCACCGCTGTCATCGTCACCGTCTTCCGGCGGCGTCACGACAGGCGTCCCGTTCCCCACCTTCACAACCAGCGTCGTCGCCGCGGCCCGGTCGCCCTCACTGTTCTGGTCCGCGTTGGACGAATTGCCAGAGCCGAAGAGCGTGAGCGTGACGTCCGTCGCCGGAGCCACGAGCGAGAAGCCGAAGCGCACCTCGTTGCCAGTAAAGGCCCGGGGCGCGGAGTGGGTCAGCTCGCCTCCCAGCTTCTTCAGGCCCGTCCCCGCCTGCAGATTGGCCTCCGCGACATCCGTGGCGATGTTCGTGCCGCCCGTCTTCGCCGCTCCGCCCTGGATGATGAGGCTGTACTGGCCCGTCGCGCCGGGCGCCAGGGCCGTGGGGCCCTCAATCACAACCGTGGGGAGCGTGCCGCCCCGGTGACAGACACTGCACGCCGCCCCCTCCTTGCCAGACTGCCCGGTGATGCCCGTGGCGGTGGCGAAGGCCGGAGTCGACCACGACAGGGACACGGCAAGCACCCCTGCGATTCGAAATGGAATTCTCATGGGAGTGTCGGCAGCCCTAGCGCAGCTGGAGGAAGGAGAAGGACAGCCCCTGCGTCGTCACCGTCGCCTTGCCACCGTCCCCCAGCACATGCAGCGTCGTGGACGACGCCCCCGCTCCGAACTCCGTGTAGAGCGTCTGGTTCTCCGACTCGAAGAGGAACACGCTGCCCGAGGTGGACGGGAACTCGGCCTTCCGCGTCGCCGTCAGCGTGTCGAGCTTCAGCTCCCACCACTGCCACCCCGTCCCGCTCGCAATGGTGCGCGGATGGGTGCCCTCGGTGACGGGAGCGATGCTCTCGTCGAGCACGCGCACGTACGCCGTCCCCCGGGCCCCCGGAATCAGCGCGCCCGCGGTGCCGCCCCCCACCAGGTCCTCAAGCGAACGGTAGAAGCTCGGGTCAAACGCGCGCGTCCGCGGGTCGAACCGGAGCAGGCACGGCTCGGGCGCGTCCTCGCCCATCACCCGGCGCACCGCCGCGCCATAGGCCTCCGTCGCGACATAGACCTGGCCATCCAGGCCCACGGCGGCGTCATGCGTGTAGCCACAGCGGTCATCCGTGGCGATGGTCGCCACGTCCGTCGCCGTGTCGATGGAGACCACGCTCGCCTTCCGGGTGATGCCCACGCCCGTCACCGGACGCCAGCCCACCGGCATGATGAGCTGCTTGTCCACCCACACCACCGCGCCCGAGAACGCCAGCACCGTCTCTGGAATCACCAGCCCTTCGAGCGGGATGCTCCCCGTGACGGTCATCGCCGTGGGATTCCAGATGACCACCTGCGCGGTGGCACCGTCGAAGTAGTACGCCTTCGTCTCCGAGATGAACTGGAAGTTGGCCTGGTACTCGCCGAGCGAAGTCACGCCCCGGCTCGCGAAGCTCACGGTGCCCGACGGCTCCAGGGCGCCCGCGCTGTTGAGCGTGTAGCGGGTCACCGTCGCGCTCTCGTCGCTCACCACGTAGACCGAGCCCGTCTTGGGAATGCCCACGCCCAGCGCACGGCCCGGCACCTTGACGGCGTTCTCCAGTGAGAGCGACGCGGTCCGCTCCGCCTCGGTCGTCACGACCACATAGCTCTCGACGGGGTCCGCCACGAGCTTCTGCGTGGTGATGGCATACAGCGGCGCCTTGTCATCGTTCCCCGGCTCATCCGACTCACCGCAACCCGCGAACAGGGACAGCGCGAGCAGCGCGGTGGACAGCCGCAGGGAAGAACACGCAACAGACTGCTTCATCGGAATGGCCTCACAACGGTGGGGAGATGGGAGACGCGCCGTTCCATCCACCGGGGCTCAAGGGGCCCTCACGGGTGGTACTGATACGCATTCTCATTATCGCCAATAGATGGGGAAAGCCCTCATGTCAAGAAGTGGCTGCCCTGCTTCGACGCAGGAATGGCGTGAAGCCGCGGCGCTCACACAGCGCGCCCCGCGAGAGTTCCATCCGGTTCAGGTGAGGGGTTGTCGCGAGACGAGGGAGGCCGCTTCCCGCACGGGGTGCGGCCTACTCCACGCCATTGGCGACCCGGCGCTGCGGGCGGGCCTCGAGCACGCCCCGCACCTTGAGGTCATCGAACGTGCAGGCCAGGTTCCGGCACCCGAGCGCCACCTTGCCCACGCGGTTCTCCAGGCCGGGCAGCAGCTTCCGGGCGAAGCGCTCGTTGTTCAGGAACGCCTCCACCAGGACGCCGCCGTTCTTCATGCGCTGCGTCTGCAGGCGCACCAGGTAGGGCCCATGCACCGGCAGCGGCATCTCGTCCTCGACGAGGTTGTCCGTGTCCAGCGCGCTGTTGCCCACCACCTCCTGGCCGTCCTCCGAGAAGTAGCGCCACGACAGCCGCATGCCCGCGCCGGGGATGGCGAAGGCCGACAGCTGCAAATCCTTGATGCGGAACGCCAGCTCGCCGTAGTGCTGCGCGTCGGGCTCCTCGGGGTACTCCTTGCCCAGCGGCTTTACGTCCATCAACACCTCCGCCCGGAAGTCGTTGATGGAGAAGTAGCGGTGCGCGACGTACGCGCGCGGCACCAGCCGCTGCCCGTCCGTCTCCTTGCCGCCCTGCACCGCCCGCAGCTGTCCGTCCATCAGCGTCCACTGGCCGCTGTGGACGTTGATTTCCTCTTCGCCCTTGTCGAAGCCCACCTCGAAGCGCGACGGCCCGCCCGGCTTCTGCGGGGCCACCAGGTTCATCGAGGCGAACACCTCGCCATAGGTGTTGGGCGGCCACGGCTTGGTGCCGCCCCGCACCCGCACGCCATTGCTGCCGATGACGACCTTGTCGTCACCCAGGTGCAGGCTCACCGGCCCCACGAACCACCGCACCGCGAAGCCCAGCAGCGCCAGTCCGCCCACCACCGACAGGCCCGCGCGCACCCGGCGCCAGCCCAGCTTCACCTGGCGCGACAGCTTGCTCGCCGAACGCGCGCCCGCCGGCACCACCCTCCCCTCCACCTCGCTCTGCGACAGCGACGGCGCCGACGTGCTGGAGACCATGGCTTCCAGCGCCGCGCACAGCTCGCCCGTCTTCGCGTAGCGCGCCGCCGGGTCCGTCTCCAGCAGCCGCTCCACCACGCCGTCGATGCGAGGGTCCAGCCCCGGCACCTTCATGGAGGGCAGCTTGAAGCGCCCCAGCGGCAGCTCGCCGGTGAGCACCTCGTAGAGCATGACGCCCAGGGAGAAGAGGTCCGCGCGCCCGTCCACGTTCTTCGCGTCGCGCCGCTGCTCCGGGGCCATGTAGTTCAGCGTGCCCATGGCCACCGCCGTCGCGGTGAGCTGCAGCCGCGAGTCCTGTGCGCGCATGCCCGCCAGCCCGAAGTCGGCCACCTTCACGTGCCCGCGCCCGTCCAGGAGGATGTTCTCCGGCTTCAAGTCGCGGTGGATGATGCCCTTGTCGTGCGCGCACTCAATCGCCCGCGCCACCGACAGGAGAATCTTGAGCCCCTTCTCCGGCGTGAGGCCCGCCTCCATCGCCTCGCGCAGCGAGCGGCCCTCCACGTACTCCATGACGAAGTAGTAGTGCTCGCCCGCCACGCCCCGGTCGATGATCTGGATGATGTGCGGGTGGTTGAGGGCGGCCAGCGCGGTGGCCTCCTTCTCGAACCGGGTGACGAACTCCGGGTCCTTCGCCAGCCGCGGGGGCAGCAGCTTCACCGCCACCGTGCGCCCCAGGGACTGCTGCCGCGCGAGCCACACCTCGCCCATGCCGCCCCGGCCCAGCATCTCCATGAGCTCGAAGCCCGGCAGGTCCACCTTCACGGCCGCGACGTAGGTGCTCAGGTCCTGCGAGCCCATGTCCGAGTGCGCCGTCCCGGCCCCCGTCTTCGCCGCCGAGCGCACCACCGTCTGCTGCGTCGCCACCTCGTTCGCCGCCACCACGTCGGAGGGCAGCGCCACGCCGCTCGTCGCTTCCGCGGACACGGGCACCCCCGGGAGCACCCCGGCCCCCGAAACGGGCTCATCCTCGTTGGCGGGGGCCCCGTCGGCCTCCGGACCCACGGACACGGAGGAGGCAGGCACCGGCCGGACGACGGAGATGCCCGAGGCGCCAGCAGACGCGGAGGCACCCTCGGAGTCCGAGCCCGGCGAGCCCGGAACGAACGTCACATTGTCCCCCACGCGCGCGGCTCCGTTCAGGCTCATGCCCGAGGCGGGAATCACCGTCACGCCGTTCCGGCGCCGGTCGAAGACGCCGCTGCCACCGGGCACCACCGTGTTGCGCGAGCCTTGTGCCGCGCCCGAGTCCCCGCGACGCACCTCGAACCGGATGCCACAGCGGCACGCCAGCTTCTGCCCGCTGACGTACACCCGGATGTCGTGCTGCGTCCCGCAGTTGGGACACGTCTGCGTCGTCATCATGCGCGGCGCGGGGAGGCAGCGGTGGTGTATTCGATTCCGTGCACCCGGTACGTTGGGACGGCCTTCTCCTTGCCCTTCACCTGCAGGGCCGGCAGCCCCTCCACGTCGAAGCCGTTGCCCGCCTTGCGCACCGTGGACTCCGAGGCCAGCACCTCGCCGCTCTTGGCCATGCCGCACAGGCGCGAGGCCGTATTCACGGTGTCGCCGATGGCGGTGAACTCGTGCCGCTCGGCGCTGCCCATGTAGCCGACAACCGCCTGGCCGGTGTTGACGCCGATGCCCACTTCGATGGGCTGCTTGCCCGCGGCCACGCGCGCCCGGTTCAGCGCGGCGACGGCGTCCTGCATCTCCAGCGCCGCGCGCAGCGCCCGCGCCGCG
>JBKGHK010000999.1:0-3089 GCA_046520375.1 Pyxidicoccus sp. 3LFB2 | reverse complement strand
CGAGGACGGCGAGCCTCCCTGCCCCGCGTGCGGCACCGCCGCGCCCCTGGTGGCGGGCGCCTGCGCGGACTGCGGTCTCCAACTCGAGTAGCAGGCGGCCTGGCGACTCCCTTCCTCAAACGTTGGTTCCCTGCCCCGCGCGCCCGGGACACAATGGGTGGTCCCGGAGCACGCAGTGGAGGATTCGAATGGAAGTCAAAGGCGTCGCGTTCCTCGCGCGGCAGCAGATGATGGTGCAGTCCCACGGCGAGGCGGCCTGGAAGAGCTTCCTCACGGAGTTCGCGAAGAAGGAGCCGTTCTTCGCCATGCCCATCATGCCGGTGACGCGCATGCCGGCCGACGCGTTCCTCCGCCTCAATGAGGAGCTGCTCGCGCGCTTCTACTCGGGCAACGAGAGCGCCTGGTGGCAGTTCGGCATCAAGTCCGCCGAGTACGCGCTGGGCCAGGGCCAGCTGAAGACCATGTTCAGCCCCGGGGACCTGCGGCGCTTCCTCCAGTTCACCCCCGGCATCTGGAAGGGCTACTTCACCGAGGGCGAGCTGAAGGCGCTCCCCGGACAGGGCCACACGGACCTGAACATCGTCAACGTGCCCAGGCCCCACGCCTACTTCGAGCTGTCCGTCATGGGCTTCGCCCATGGAGGCCTGACGTTCCTGGGCGCGAAGAACCTCCAGCACCAGGTGCTCAAGAGCTACAAGAAGGGCGACAACGAAGTGCTCTACCGCTTCAACGTGAGCTGACGGGCTACGGCGCGGAGCCGATGGCTCCGCCCGCTTCGGCGGGGCGCTCGGCCACCGCCGGGGTAGCCGCCGGCTTCAGCCGCAGGTCCGCCACCACCGGGTAGTGGTCCGACACATTGACGCGCAGCACGCGGCTGGATACCGGCGTGAAGGCGTCACACGCCAGCACGTAGTCGATGCGCAGCGTGGGCAGGATGAGCGGCAGCGGATACGTGCCCCCTGCCCCGCCGGTGGCGGCCACCACGTCCCGCATGCCCCGCCGCAGCAGGCGGATGGGGCGCGAATCCGGGTCGTCGTTGAGGTCTCCCAGCAGCAGCTTGGGCCGCGCGTCGGCCGCCAGCAGCCGGGCCACCAGCGCGCTCTGCCGCACGCGCGCATCCCCGTTGAAGGGGCGGCGGATGAGGTGGGTGAGGTAGACGCTCACCTCGCGCCCGTCCACCTGCAGCACCGCGTGGGCCAGCGTGCGGGGCTCCGCGCCCCGGGGCACCGGCAGCGGGTACTGCGCCAGCGACTCCAGCGGGAAGCGCGACAGCAGGGCGATGCCATAGGCGCCGCCATACAGGTCCGTGGTGCGGAAGTGGGCGCGGTAGGACAGGCCGGTGAGGCGGGACAGCTCCTCCACCTGGTCCAGCCCGCCCGCGCGCGTGGAGCCGACGTCCACCTCCTGCAACGCGACGACGTCCGGCACCGAGGCGCGGATGACGTTGGCGACGGCCTCCAGCCCGTGGGCCCCGGACTGGATGTTGAAGGTCATCACCCGAAGCTCCCCCGCGTTGCGCTGCACGGAGGCGGCCGGGGCCTCCGGCGGGCGGAGGCCGGGGCCGGTCGCACACGCGAGCGGCCCCATCAGGAACAGGATGGGCAGGAGTCGGCGGAGGTGCATATTGGAAGGGCGCGGATGTTACGCCGCGCCTTCCGAGCCTGTCGCCCCACCCCGCCAGGCCCGTCCGCCCGGCAGGCAGCCGCCTACGCGGTGCGGCGGTGCCTGACAGCGACTAGCGGCGACGGCGCAGGCGGGCGCCCACCAGCATCAGCACCGCGCCCAGCAGCGGCGCGCTACCGGCGGCGGCGCAGCCACCCTCGTCGTCACCGCCACCGTCGCCGCCACCGGCCGCCACGGTGATGGTCTTCACGGGCGCCAGGGCCGAGGCGTCACCCGTCTCCTGCTGGTTGCCGTTGGTGGAGTTGCCCGCGCCAAAGAGCTTGATGCTGCCCGCGGTGGCCGGCGCCACCAGGGTGAAGTCGAAGCGCACCTCGTTGTTGGCGAAGGCCTTGGACTGGGAGTGCGTCAGCTCGCCGCCCTCCTTGCGCTGGCCCGAGCCGGCATTCAGCGTGCCGGTGTCCACCGCCACGTTGAAGCCGCCGCGCGTGGCCGCGCCGCCCTTGATGACCAGCGAGTAGTTGCCGGTGGCGCCGGGCGCCAGCGTGTCCGGCCCCTCCAGCGTCACCGTGGGCGCGGTGCCGCCGCTGTGGCAGCCGGAGCCCATGCACGTGGTCGTGGTGGACTGCTTGCCGCTGTAGCCCACATTGCCGGTGGCGTACGCGAACGCGGAGCCAGAGACGAGGCACGCCGCCATGACACCGGCAACCCCGAGAGACGAAAGAGACGACCGCATGAAGCCTCCTGATGGAGAACGACTGGGAAGGAGGCCCTTCATAGCGCGACGCTCCGACTGTTCACAGCAACACTCAGCGCACTCCGGTCCGCAGCAGCAGCGCACAGGCCTCGTCGCGCAGCTGCGCCAGCGTGTGCCGCGTGTTGCCCCCGGTATTTTCCAGCCCTGCCACCAGCGACAGCAGCCCATGCGCCACCGTCCAGGCGACGTTGGCCAGCCGGCGCGGCTGGAAGCCCGGGGCGAGCCGACCCGCGCGCGCGTCCGCCTGGAGCCGGGCCTCCAGCGAATCGTTGAGCCGCGCGCTCAGGGCGTAGACGCGCTCGCGCTGCGAGTCCGACTGGCGGCCCAGCAGCTGCGGCCAGAGGTAGACGACGCGAAAGCCGTCCAGGTCCTCCGCGTACAGGTCCACCTTGACCCGCACCAGCGCCGCCAGCGCCTCCACGCCGCCGGGGGCGGAGGCGACGGCCGCCTCCAGCACCTCCACCTCGCGCGAGAGCCCCTCCACCGCCAGCTCGCCGACGAGGTCCTCCTTGGAACGGAAGTAGTAGAAGAGCGACGGCTTGCTCAGGTCCGCCTCGGCGGCCACCGCCTCCAGCGTCAGCCCGGTGATGCCCTCGCGCACGAGGACGGCCCGGGCCGCGGTGAGGATGGCCTTGCGACGCCCCTCCTGACGGCGCGCCTTGCGGGCCTCGCGCTCCTCCACGCCCGAGGTGGGGGCCTCGGCCCGGGCGGC
>JBKGHK010000998.1:0-3089 GCA_046520375.1 Pyxidicoccus sp. 3LFB2 | reverse complement strand
CCACCGCCGGCGTTGTGGCAGTTGCCGCCGCCGCCGCCGTTGACCAGGTTGGCGCGCCCCGTGGCCAGGCCGAAGCGGACCGCCGCCAGGCCCTCGCCCTTGTCGGTGCCGCCCTGCTCGCGCGACAGGTCCGGCCCGGTGCACCCGACGGTGTCGGTCTGGTTGACGAAGACGCCCCCGCGCAGGCCCGCGCCATCCGCGCTGACGAGGCCCGTGAGCTGCACCGTCCCCGTGGCGAGGAAGGCGACGATGCCGCCGCTGCGCCCATTCCACGGTGGCGCCACGAGCGACGTGCCGCTCAGCACGGTGACGTCGGTGTACTCGGGCACGAGGACGACCTGCGCACCGGGCGCCGTGTAGCTGTTCACCAGGGGTGCGGTGAGCCCCAGCTCGGCGGGCTCGGTGCCCGTGGTCTCCACGCGCGCCAGCTCCCAGCGGCCTACGGCGCCCGGGGCGACGGAGCCCGCGTTGCCGGAGGGGGTGGAAGCGGGAAACCCCACCGTCTGGTGGACGAGCACCAGCATGCCGGGGCTCAGGTTGCCGAGCCGCTCGAGGCGCAGGGTGCTGCTCCCGGCGGGAGCGCCGGCCGCCAGCGGCACGTGGGCGTTGATGAGCGTGCCCGCGGCCGTGACGGTGAGGGTGCCATTGCGGCCCGTCCCCAATCCGAAGGAGTCCAGCTCGGCCCGTGCGGGGGCCGCCATGAGGAGTACGAGCACGAGGAGGGGGACGAGGCGCATGGGGACTCCATGCTGCCCCAGAACCCCGGTGCGCGGCGAGGGTGGGGGCCGCTTCCCACGGGCGCGGCCCGGAGGCTCAGGCGAGCTGGCGCACTTCCAGCTCACAGGTGGGGGCGCCCTGGTGCATGCACCGGCGCTCCTGCACCACCACGGACTCGCCCAGGTGCCGGGCCAGGCCGCGGATGGCGCCAATGCCCAGGCCGCACAGCTTCCGGGGCGACGAGTAGGACACCTTCACCACGTCCTGCCGCACGCGCTGGCAGACGACGCCGGGCGGCTGCTGGAGCCGTGGATCTCTCCGCACCTGCTCGTGGATGCGCTCCACGTGCTCCACCATGTCCAGCACCGTCCAGTTCGGCTGGACGAGCACGCCATAGGTGCGCAGCAGGCTCGGGCCGAGCCGCTCGCCCAGCTCCTCCAGCACGCGGAGCCGGGACTGGCCCATCATGCGCGCGGCGGTGTCGACGAGGGCGACGACTTCGGTGTCCGGGTAGTCCTTGAAGGCGAGATAGCAGCGCCGGGAAAGACCTGCCTGGTCCAGCAGGGACTCCCACCCCTGCGGTCCGAGCCGGGCCTGCGCGAGGCTCCTCAGCTCGTGGAAGACAACCCCTTGCATTCCCGGCCCCTTGCGAACGCGACGCGTTCCCCCGCGCCTCAAACCTTCGCCGTGACGGGTACCACGTCCCCCTCCCCCCAGGGTGATTGTGATGTCCACCCGGTCCACCGCTGAACATCACCGCTGTTGGTTTGCGGGCGTCAGCACGCCAGAATTCCGGGGAGAGAAGAAGGTCTGGCGAAACAGGCGCGGCAGCGTGCGCTTGTCGACACACCAGAGCTGGAGGGCATCCTCCCACTCGCCCAGCTCGGCGACGGCGCGCACGTCGGGCGCGTCACGGTAGAGGCTGTTGAGGTTGTGGACGAGCGCGGACAGGTCCTCCACCTCCCAGCGCTCGGAGACGTCTCCGGCGAGCACATGCAGCTCCAGCACGGGGCGCTCTCGCACATCCACGACCTTGAAGCGGCGGGCGGCGCCGCCCATGACGTTGGTGAGCGAGCCCACCAGCTCGTCGGGGCGCACGCCGTAGGCGACGGAGAGTCCGCCTTCGAGGAGCCCCGCGTCGCACAGCCGCAGCAGCGAGACATGGGGCGGCTCGCCCTGCCGGACGACTTCCGCGGCGGCATCGCGGTCCTTGAGGAGTCGCTCCTGGGCGAGCACTTCGATGAGGGAGGCCATACGGCCCACAGCCTATCGCTCCTCGCCGCGCCAGGAGTCCACCTTCGAAGTCCACGTGCATGACCGGACTTCCCCTCCGCTCACGGGGCGATGTGTCGACAGTCCGTCCAGTCGAGTCGACAATGCTCTCCGTGGAGGCGTGTGACACATGAGCAGGCACAAGGGCGGTCGCTCTCAATCCCGATTGGAGCATCAACGCGAGGAGGAGCTGGTGCCCGCGGCGGAGGCTGCGGCGCTGCTGGGGGTGAAGCGGGCGACGCTCTACACGTACGTGAGCCGGGGGCTGGTGCGGTGCGTGCCCGAGCCGGGGACGAAGGAGAACCGCTACGTGCGCGCCGACCTGGAGCGCCTCAAGGCCCGACACGACGCGCGTGCGGGGCACGCGGCGGTGGCCTCGGGAGCGCTGCGGTGGGGCGAGCCGGTCATCGACTCGTCGGTGTCACGGGTGGGCGGAGAGGACCTGGCGTACCGGGGTCACTCGGCGGTGGCGCTCGCGGTGGAGGGGCGCGGCTTCGAGGACGTGGCGGAGTTGCTGTGGACGGGGACGCTGCCGGTCCAGCCCACCCGGTGGCCGGCGCCGGAGCCGTCCTTCCCACCGTCGGAGCTGGCCAGGCTGCTGCCACGAGGCACGCCCCCGGTGGCGGCGCTGTCGGCGCTGGTGCCGCTGCTGGGAGCGAGGGACGCACTCCGCTTCGCGGCGCCGCCCGAGGGAGAGAAGGCACGGGCACGGCGGCTGCTGCGTCACCTCGCCGCCTGGGTGTGCGTGGCGTCTGCGCCAGGCCGCGTGGCGAGGGCGCTGAAGGAGGAGACGGTGGCGGCTCCCTGGCGACCGCCTGGGGCACGGAGGTGAAGCGCGCCCCGGAGCTGCTGAACCGCGCCCTGGTGCTGCTGGCGGACCACGAGCTGAACGTGTCCACCTTCACCGCGCGGGTGACGGCGTCGTCGGGGGCGGACCTCTACGCGTGTCTGAGCGCGGCCCTGGCGGCGCTGTCCGGGCCGAAGCACGGCGGCGCGTGCGACCGGGTGGAGGCGCTGCTGTCAGAGGTGGGCCGGCCGGAGCGCGCCGCAGAAGTGGTGCACGAGCGCCTGCGGCGCGGCGAATCCGTGCCGGGCTTCGG
>JBKGHK010000997.1:0-3101 GCA_046520375.1 Pyxidicoccus sp. 3LFB2 | reverse complement strand
CCACGTCAGCAGCACCGGCGCCACCAGCACGGTGCCCAGCAAATCACTCAGCCACCAGGCCCGCCATTCGAGCCAGAACGGCGCCGTGTCCTGCCACAGCGAGGCGCCCACCACGCCCAGCGTGGCGCTCGGCACCGTGCCCACCCCGCCGCCAGCACCAGCACCCGGCCACTTCCCGCACCCGCTGGAAGAGCACCGGCCCCCCCACGAAGCGCCGTATCAGCGCCGCGCCCAGCAGGGTGCGCAGCACGTTGCCCAGCCCCCAGAGGGCCGCCACATGCGCCGGGATTCCCCGCAGCACCACCGTCCCCGCCTCCGCGGCGAAGACGGCGGCCAGCAGGACGGGCCACATCCGCACCGGGGAGCGGAGCAGGAAGGCCAGGCTCAGCCCCGCGGGCAGCCACAGCAGCGCGCTGGTGAGCGGGGTGTATACGAAGTGCAGGCTGATGAACTTCAGCGCCACGAAGCAGACTGCAAGCAACATGGCGCGTCGTGCCATCACAACCCCTAGCGGAAGGTAAGCAGCACGGGTGTGCCCGTCCGGGTGCTAGGAAGGGCAGCGGTGCGAGCAAGCGGACGGACGTCTGGGGCCGCCTGCCCGCCCCACCCGACGTCCCTACCTTGTGGCCGTTGGAGTGCCCCCGCGTGACTTTCGCCTACTACGACAACCTCTCCACGGCCCAGCAGCGCGTCTACCGCATGAGCGACGACGTGACGGCGCTTCGCATCCGCGAGCCGCACACGCTGGCCGCCCACGTGGAGGCGCTGCGCCGGGCCCTGGCCTCCGGCGCGCGCGACGTCCTGGAGCGCGCCACCCGCCAGCTGAGCGATGCGCTGTGCGAGCGGCTCGACGTGGCCGGTGCCGGGGTGGAGGTGCTGGAGGTGCGGCCCTCCTCCGACACCGGCGAGCTGCACGGCCTCTACACCCTGGAGCCGGGCCGCCGGCCCCACATCCAGCTCTGGATGCGGACGGCGAAGCACGGGCGCGTGGTCGCCTTCCGCACGTACCTGCGCACCTTCCTCCACGAGCTGTGCCACCACCTCGACTTCATGCTCCTGGAGCTGCCCCACTCCTTCCACACGGAGGGCTTCTTCAAGCGCGAGTCCAGCCTCTTCCACCAGCTCGTCCCACGCCCGACCACCTCCGCCTCCCGCCGGCCCCGGGCCACAAGGGTGTGACGGCGGACACCCCTCACTTAAGTCCAGGCACGGGGCGGCCCGGACGCTACATTCCCCCTCCCTATGGCGCATCCGACCGAAGACAAGAACTTCCGCCTGCCGACCACCATCCGTCCCCGTCGCTACGTGGCCACCGTCACGCTGGACCTGGACGCGCGGACCTTCTCCGGACAGCAGACCATCGAGCTGGAGCTGGCCGAGCCGGCGACGGAAATCATCCTCCACGCCATCGCCCTGCAGCTCGGTGAGGTGACGTTCCGCGCGGGAGGCGAGCAGCGCAGGCCCGCCTCCCTCCAGCCCATGGCGCAGAGCGAGACGGTGGTGCTCCGCTTCGACGCCCCGCTGCCCGCGGGTGCCGCCTCGCTGGAGGTGGCCTGGACGGGCCGCTTCACCGAAGGGCTGCGCGGCCTGTACCAGGCCGGCAAGGTGGCGGCCACCCAGTTCGAGGCCGCCGACGCGCGCCGCCTCTTCCCCTCCTTCGACGAGCCGCTCTTCAAGGCGAAGTGGGCCCTCACCGTGCGCGTGCCGCCGGGGCTCACCGTGCTGGGCAACGGCCCGGTGGTGAAGGAGGAGACGCAGGGCGGCCTCCACGCGGTGACGTTCCAGGAGACGGAGGTGCTCAGCAGCTACCTCGTCGCCCTCGTCGTGGGCCCGCTGGTGGGCACCGCCGAAGAGAAGATTCAGGGCGTGCCGGTGCGCACCTGGTCCCTGCCGGAGAAGGCGCACCTGACGCGCTTCGGCCAGGACGTGGCGCTGGCCGTGCTGCCCCGGCTCCAGGACTACTTCGGGCTGCCGTATGCCTTCACCAAGGTGGACCAGGTGGGCATCCCCGACTTCGAGGCGGGCGCCATGGAGAACGCCGGCCTCATCACCTACCGCGAGGTGGCGCTGCTGTTGGACCCGGCCACCGCGCCCCTGTCCGTGCAGAAGCGCGTGGCGGAGGTGGTGACGCACGAGCTGGCGCACCAGTGGTTCGGCAACTGGGTCACCATGGTGTGGTGGGACGACCTCTGGCTCAACGAGGCCTTCGCCACGTGGATGGCCTTCAAGATTGTGGACCAGTGGCGCCCCGAGTGGCGCATGTGGCTGGACTTCGACGCGCACCGCGCCAGCGCGCTGCACCTGGACGCGCTCAAGTCCACGCACCCCATCCACGGCGAGGTGCGCAACGCGGCCGAGGCCAGCGAGAGCTTCGACGCGATTACCTACGAGAAGGGCGGCGCGGTGCTGCGGATGATTGAGGGCTTCCTCGGGGAAGGCCCCTTCCGCGAGGGCATCCGCCAGTACATGCGCAAGCACGCGCGCGCCAACGCGGTGAAGGAGGACTTGTGGAACGCGCTGGGCCAGGCCGCGCAGCAGCCGGTGGAGGAGCTGGCCACCGCGTGGGTGGGCCAGAGCGGCTTCCCCATGGTGTCCGCGCGGCTGGACGGGCGCACGCTGCGCCTGTCGCAGCGGCGCTTCTACTCGGAGCCCGGCGTGCAGAGCGGCGAGAAGTGGCCGGTGCCCATGGTGCTGCGCTACGAGGACGGCACCGGCGTGCGCGAGCAGCGCGTGCTGCTGCGCGACGCGCAGGCCTCGGTGACGCTGGAGGGCTCGGGCGAGGTGAAGTGGCTGACGGCCAACGCCGGCTCCACGGGCTTCTACCGCGTGTCCTACGACAAGCCGGCGCTGGAGAAGCTGGCCACCCACATGAAGGCGCTGGCGCCCTCGGAGCGCATCTCCCTGCTGGCGGACCAGTGGGCGCTGGTGCGCTCGGGGCAGGCGTCCATCGGCGACCTGCTGGAGTTGGCCGCCCGCTTCGGTGACGAGGAGGACGACTCCGTCCTGGACGAGCTGGTGGGCCGGCTGGCGTACATTGAAAGCCGGCTGGTGGACGGCGAGGACCAGGAGCGCTTCCGCCGGTGGGTGGGGCGGCTGTTGTC
>JBKGHK010000996.1:0-3102 GCA_046520375.1 Pyxidicoccus sp. 3LFB2 | reverse complement strand
CCTGGCCGCGCTCCACGTCCCACGCCGTGTTCCACGCGGCGGCGGCGCTGGCCAACACGCTGCGCGAGGGACACGACGTGCTCATCCCGGAGGCGGAGCGCTTCCTGCCGTGGTTCCCTGGCTTCGAGCGCCGCGTCCGCGCCGCGCCGGTGCCGGAGGGCGAGGCGAGCTACCACGGCGACCTGCTGGAGCACCTCCAGGTCGAAGTCCGGCTGATGCGGGAGTACCTCGACCAGAAGGAGGAGGAGCAGGCACGGGCGCGGGAAGCGGAGCTGCGGCGCGTGGTGGAGGCGTCCCGCCGCCGGGATATGGAGCGCCAGGCGGAGATCCGCCGCCAGGAGCTGGAGCGCCAGAAGGAGGCGGCCTGGCGCGACGCCGAGCGCCAGCAGCCCGCGGTCCACCCTCCCGTGGTGCACGCCGCCGCGCTGGCGGCCTTCACCCTGCGTCCCCAGCTGCCGGGCCGGCCCCTCGACGACGAGGTCATCCTTCCCGAGGCGCGGCTGCGCACGCTGATGGACTACGTGCTGCTGCTGAAGCAGCTGAGCGGCGGTGGCGCCGACGTCCTGGCGGTGTTCGCGGCGCACGGCCTCACGGTGGAGTCATGGACGGCCGAGTGCACCGCGTGGGGCCAGGCCCTGACGGGGCGCCTGGAGCTGGGCCTGCGCTTCGGGGAGCTGATGGCGGCGCCCTGGGCCTGAAGCGCCGCTGCTCTACCGTGCCTCACTGCGCGGTGGCGCCTCCGTCGAGGACGAACTCCGAGCCCGTCATCAGCTTCGACTCGTCCGACGCGAGGTAGATGATGGCGTACGCGAAGTCATCCGGCTCGCCCAGCCGACCCAGGGGAATGGTGCGCGCCATGTTGGCCCGCGCCTTCGCCGGGTCGCCGCTGCTCTTCGCCAGCGCGTCCACCATGTCCGTCTCGATGAACGTGGGGTGGATGGAGTTGCACCGGATGCCGTAGCCCTTGTGCGCGCAGTGCATGGCCACCGACTTGGTGAACATGCGCACCGCGCCCTTGGCCGAGCCGTACGCGATGAGCGTGGGCACGCCCATCAACCCCGCCACCGATGACACGTTGATGATGGAGCCCTTCGCCCCGCACTGGCGCATGGCGCGGATGGCGTGCTTGCAGCCCAGGAAGACGCCGTCCAGGTTGACGGCGTGGACGAGGCGCCACTCCTCCAGGGACAGCGACTCGATGTCCTTGGGAATGCCCATGCCGGCGTTGTTGACCAGCACGTCCAGCCGGCCGAAGTGCGCCAGCGTGCGCTCCATGGCCTGCGCCCAGTCGTCCTCCTTGGTGACGTCCAGCGGGAGGAACAGGCCTGTGCCTTCGCCCAGGGACGCGGCCACCGCCTGCCCGTCCTGCTCGCGCGCCTTGCGGTCCGTCACCACCACCTTCGCGCCCTCGCGCGCCAGCATCCGCGCCGCCGCGCTGCCCAGTCCGCCCGCCGCGCCCGTAATCAGCGCCACCTTGCCTTCGACGCGCTTCATGGCTCAGACCTTTCCATTCGGGGTGAGGAGTACCTTGCCGCTGCGGCCACCTTCCATGGCGCGGGCCAGGGCCTCCTTGATGTCCTCCAGCGCGAAGGTGCCCTCCACCGGCGTGCGCAGGGTGCCGTCCGCGATGAGCTGCGCGAGCCGGGCGTAGAGGGCGCGCTGGTCCTCGCGCGGGCTGCGCTTCATCCACAGCACCAGCCAGAAGCCGCGCAGGGTGATGTCCTTGAAGATGCTGGCCGCCGCGGACAGCTTGGGCCCCTTGCCGCTCATGACGCCGTAGTTCACCACCGTGCCGCCGGGGGCGAGGGCGTCTCCGAGCCGCATCGTGGAGTCGCCGCCCACCGCGTCCAGGGCCAGCTTCACCTTCGCGCCGCCCGTCACCTCACGCACGCGCGCGGGCAGTGGGTCCGAGTCCACCAGCACCACGTCCGCGCCCAGCGCAGTCAGCTCCGCCGCCAGCTCCTCGCGGCGCACCACGTTCACCGTCTTGTACCCGGCCAGCTTCGCCAGGGAGATGACGTAGCGCCCCACCGCCGAGTTGGCGGCGTTCTGCAGCACCCAGTCCCCGGGCTGCAGGGTGACGAACTGCCGCAGCATGATGTCCGCGGTGGGTGGGTTGATGAACATCATCGACGCCTGCTGCACGTCGGTGCCCGGAGGCAGCGGCAGCAGCGCCTCGGCGGGGGCGGTGAGGTGCGTGCGCCAGGTGCCCGCGCCGATGGGGAGGAACACGAGGTCTCCCACTCGCACCGCGCTGGAGTCCTTCACCTCCACCACCCGGCCCACGCCCTCGTTGCCGGGCACGGCGGGCAGCTTGGGAAGCTGGCCGTACTGGCCGGAGAGGGTGAGCACGTCGGAGGGGTTGATGGGCGTGGCCAGCACCTCGACGCGGGCCTCGCCGGGCTGCAGCGCCGCGTCGGGCTCGTCCACCACTTCCACCACCTTCAAGGGATGACCGAAGGTCGAGAACCGCACTGCTTTCATGCGTCACTCCATGTCCGGGGGGAATGCGGGCCGCACCCTAGCGGCGTTCCCCGCGCGAGCCGAGCGTGCAGACAGGCGATGTCACCCGCCGCAACCCACCTCCGGGGGCAGTGTGGGACAGGGCCCGGTGTCCACCCGTGGACGCGGAGGGAGCGAGGCTGCTGGCTTCCGACAGTCGGCCCTCGCCAGCGGCGATCACGCTGCCCACCTTCGTTTTCGGACCGGGTGGCGAGAGGGGGCGAGGGTGAGCGAAGCGCGGGGGGAGATGACCCTGGGCCAGCCGGTGGGTGCCGCGATGACGGTGCCCGCCCTGCCCGGGACGTGGCGTCGGCGGGCAACGGGCGTGCTGCGGCCCGTCTTCGCGCTGGCCGGGTTGGGCATGTTGGCGCTGCTGGTCCGCAAGGCGGGGCCGGCCGAGCTGGCGACGGTGCTGTCGGAGGCCGCCGCGTACCTGCCCTGGGTGGTGCTGCTGGAAATGGGCCGCCAGTGCCTGGACGCCCTGGCCACGCGCTTCGCGTATGGCGCGGGCGCCGAGCGCGTTCCCCTCTCCGTGCTGGCGCGTGCGCAGCTCATCGGCACGGCGGTGTCCAGCATGGCCCGGCGGGGCGCACGGCGGCG
>JBKGHK010000995.1:0-3104 GCA_046520375.1 Pyxidicoccus sp. 3LFB2 | reverse complement strand
CCGCCGCGCGCGAGGCGCTGGCCGCCGAGGTGGCCGCGCTGCCCGTGGTGTCTCGCGCGGCGCTCATCCCGTCCGTCAGTCCGCTCGGAGTGGACGGCCTGCTCCTGCGCGCCGCCGCCGTGTCCGTGGAGGAGCTGCTGCGCGCCACCCGTGCGTGGCTGGCCTTCCTGCCGCCGCTGCTGGGTGACGACCCGTGGGCGCGCCGGGTGTGAGCCCTGGCGTGAAAGGTGGCTCCCACCTCGATGGGAGGAAAGTGCAGACACCGTCTGCACTTTTCTCTGAGCCCGCTTCGACATGGGCACCGAGCCGGAGCGGAACCCTTCCGAGTGTCGGCTGCAAACGACTCCGCCCCCGGCGCCGAACCTGAACGGGGGCTCACCCTGGCGGTGCTTGACGCGGCGCACTAGCGTGCACCGCGTGCACCTCTCCCCCCGAGACGTCGACAAGCTGCTGCTGCACCAGGCCGGCTTCCTCGCGCAGAAGCGCCTCGCGCGAGGCGTCCGGCTCAACTACCCGGAAGCCGTGGCGCTCATCGCCACGCAGCTCCTGGAGTTCATCCGCGACGGCCGGGGCGTGGCCGAGCTGATGGACCTGGGCCGCCGCCTCCTCGGCCGCGCGCAGGTGATGGAGGGAGTGCCGGAGCTGCTCGCCGAGGTGCAGGTGGAGGGCACCTTCCCGGATGGCTCCAAGCTGGTGACGGTGCACCACCCCGTGGTCGCCGAGCATGGGGATTTGGAGCTGGCCCTCTACGGGAGCTTCCTGCCGGTACCCCCGAAGGAGCGCTTCAGCGTGCCCGCGCCGTCGCAGGCCGGGCCGCCGGGCGAGGTGAAGGTGCTGCCCGGAGAGCTGGTCCTCAACGAGGGCCGTGACGCCATCTCCCTGCGCGTCACGCACAAGGGAGACCGGCCCATCCAGGTGGGCAGCCACTACCCCTTCTTCGAAACGAACCGCGCGCTCGTCTTCGACCGGGCGAAGGCCTACGGCCGGCGCCTGGACATCCCCGCGGGCACGGCGGTGCGCTTCGAGCCGGGAGAGACGAAGACGGTGCCGCTCGTCGCCATCGCCGGGGACGCGGTGGTGCGCGGCGGCAATGCGCTGGGCAGCGGAAAGGTGTCCCCCGAGGGCCGCGAGCGCGCCATGGCAGCAGTGCGCGCCCAGGGCTTCGGGCACGAGGAGGAAGGCACATGAGCCGGAAGATGGACCGCCGCCACTACGCGGACATGTTCGGCCCCACCACGGGAGACCGGGTGCGGCTGGGTGACACGGGGCTGTGGGCCGAGGTGGAGCGCGACGCCACCGTGTACGGCGACGAGTGCAAGTTCGGCGGCGGCAAGGTGCTCCGCGAGGGCATGGGCCAGCAGGCCGGCGTGGGGGATGCCGAGGCGCTCGACTGCGTCATCACCAACGCGCTCATCCTCGACTGGACGGGCATCTACAAGGCGGACATCGGAATCAAACACGGGCGCATCGCCGGCATCGGCAAGGCGGGCAACCCGGACGTCATGGCCGGTGTCACTCCGGGCATGGTGGTGGGCGTCACCACCGAGGCCATCGCCGGCGAGGGGCTCATCGTCACCGCAGGCGGGCTGGACACGCACATCCACTTCATCTGCCCCCAACAGGCGGACGAGGCGCTCGCCAGCGGCATCACCACGTGGGTGGGCGGCGGCACCGGCCCGGCCACGGGCACCAAGGCCACCACCTGCACTCCGGGCGCGTGGAACCTGCAGCGGATGCTCCAGGCCACGGACACGATTCCCCTCAACATCGGCCTCACCGGCAAGGGCAACACGTCCCTGCCCCACGGGCTGGTGGACCAGATTCGGGCGGGCGCCATTGGCCTGAAGCTGCACGAGGACTGGGGCACCACGCCGGCCGCCATCGACACCTGCCTCTCCGTCGCCGAGGACGAGGACATCCAGGTCACCATCCACACGGACACGCTGAACGAGTCCGGCTACGTGGATGACTCGCTGGCCGCGTTCAAGGGCCGCACCATCCACACGTACCACTCCGAGGGCGCGGGCGGCGGGCACGCTCCGGACATCATCCGCGTGTGCGGCGCGCCCAACGTGCTGCCCAGCTCCACCAACCCCACGCGCCCGTACACGGTGAACACGCTGGATGAGCACCTGGACATGCTCATGGTGTGTCACCACCTGGACCGCGAGATTCCCGAGGACGTGGCCTTCGCGGAGAGCCGCATCCGCGGGGAGACCATCGCCGCGGAGGACATCCTCCACGACCTGGGCGCCATCAGCATGATGTCCTCGGACAGCCAGGCCATGGGCCGGGTGGGCGAGGTCATCTGCCGCACGTGGCAGACGGCCCACAAGATGCGCGAGCAGCGCGGCCGGCTCTCCGGCGAGCAGGGCGACAACGACAACCTCCGCATCCGCCGCTACGTGGCGAAGTACACCATCAACCCCGCCATCGCCCACGGGCTGGCGCACGAGGTGGGCTCCGTCGAGGTGGGGAAGCTGGCGGACCTGGTGCTGTGGCGGCCTGCGTTCTTCGGCCTCAAGCCCGAGCTGGTGCTCAAGGGCGGCTTCATCGCCTGGGGGCAGATGGGCGATGCCAATGCGTCCATTCCCACTCCGCAGCCCTACTTCATGCGCCCCATGTTCGGTGCTCGGGGCCGGGCTCGCGGTGCCACCAGCGTGGTCTTCGTCTCTGCCCGGGCGTTGGCGGAAGGGACGACGCGCGACTTGGGGCTCACCAAGCGGCTGTCCGCGGTGAGCCGCTGCCGGGGGCTGGGCAAGCGGGACATGAAGCTCAATGACGCGCTGCCCGTGCTTACCGTGGACCCGGAGACGTACGAGGTGCGGGCCGACGGTGAGCTGCTGCGCTGCGAGCCCGCCCGCGTGCTACCGCTGGCGCAGCTGTATTCGCTGTTCTGAGGTTCGAAGCCATGGGCGCGTCGTGGAGGGTGTTGCAGCTGGCGGACTCGGGCTTCCCCACCGGGGGCTTCGCGCACTCGGGCGGACTGGAGGCCGCCGTGCAGGCGGGCGAGGTGCGCGGGGCCTCGGAGCTGCGTCGCTTCGTGCGCGAGCTGCTCTGGCAGGCGGGCCATGGCGCGCTGCCGCTCCTGGGCGCGGCGCACC
>JBKGHK010000994.1:0-3110 GCA_046520375.1 Pyxidicoccus sp. 3LFB2 | reverse complement strand
GAGCCGTGGGCGGCACCTTCGCCGCAGCCGCGAGCACGGCCTCCAGTCCGGGCGATCCGGCCGTGCCTTCTGCAGCGCCGTGACGAGCCACGGCACGCGCGCCGTCTTCTTCCAGCGCGCCACGGCCAGGTCATACGTCTCGCGGCGCGCGTCCTCCTCCGTCTGCCCGGCCTTCCAGTCCTTCTTCATGGCGGTGAGCCACTCGGACAGCTCCGCCGCCGCGGGCGGCAGCCCCTTGCACTGCTCCAGGTGCCAGCCCACCAGGTCCAGGTCGCCCAGCTCCGCACCAAGCGCCGAGCCCGTGCCCGGCTGGAGCACGCGCGACAGCAGCTCGCAGGCCCAGGTGTCCGGCCGCAGGCGGACGCGCACGAGGCTCTGCAGCCGGCGCGCGGACGCATGCACCTGCGCCCACTTCTTCGTGGCGAGCACCTGCTCCAGGACCTGGTCTGCCTCGGAGAGCCTCGCGAGGAACTCGGGGTCCCTGGACGGCTCATGGAGGAAGGAGGACTCCTTGCGCCCGAACAACGCCTGTCGCACGCGGCTGCGAGCCACGAGGTACGCCCCCAGCGCCTGGTACGGCGAGTCCGCCGACCGGGAGATGCCCTGGAAGGCCCCGGCCGCTTCGTCATAGGCGCCGCAATAGAAGAAGGCCGCCGCTTCCTGGTAGGCGTGCTCGGCCTTGCGGCGGGCCTGCTGCGCGGGCTTCAGGCCCTCGTCGAGCTTCGCGTCCAGCGAGGTCACCGTGCCGCAGGGGCCGAACACCGTGTCCTGGTTGCGCACCCACTCCTCCACCAGCGCGGGGTGCGCCTTCCACTCGCGCGCCAGCGTGCGCGCGGTGTCCGAGGCCTTGAGGAAGGCATCGCGCTGGATGCGCGCGTACTGGACGTAGTCCTGCTCCCCCACCGCGAGCGGAGCGGTGGCAGGCAGCGAGGGTGCTACCTGTGTCCGGGTGTCGAGCCAGTGCTTCAGGGCCTCCGCCTCGCCGGCTTGGGGCGCGTCGCCCTGCCTGCGTCGCCAGATGTCCACCACGTCCCGTTGCTCGTCGGCCGTGGTGGGCACGCCCATCATCGAGCGGAAGGCGTAGGCGAGGTACATCGGCCGGTACTCTTCCCCCAGCACGCCCAGGCGCCCCGCCGCGAAGGACTCGAAGGGACGGTCTGGGTGGGTGGTGTGGACGTGGATGCGCTCCCCCTCGCCGGAGGCACAGGCCTCCGAGGAGGACGGGGACACGAGGAGCACGAGGCCGAGGGCGGCGGGAATCAGGGGCTTCATGGCTTCACTCCCTCCAACGCCTGGGCGAACGCATCAGGCGTCCACGGGCGGGGGTTGAAGAGGTACAGGGTGGAGACTCCAGGAGGGACGGGCTGCCACTCATCGAGCGCGAGGCCCACGCTCCCCTTGCACGGCAGGGGCAGCCCGCGAGCGAAGCGGGCGCGATAGGTGGCCGCGTCCGGGCCCATGCGGAACAGCTGGGGCACCACCTCGTCCACCGGCGCCCGCTCCAGCCAGCTTCCGGGGGCGCACCAGGAGGCCAGCGCGGTGATGGACAGGGCCATCCTGGGGGGCAGCCGCCGGCGGGTCTCCTGGAGCAGCGTGAGGTAGGCCTCCTGCTCCGACTCGCGCGCGTCGAAGTCGAGCTGCAGCGCCGTCACGCCGGAAGTGCTGAGCGCGAGGTCGGTGAGGCGCTCGGCCAGGCCCCGGAGGCGCTCCGGGGTGAAGTCCGCGAGCGAGGCCCCCTGGTGCATCTCCAGGCGCACGGTGCTCTTCAGCGCCATCCCCGGGCCGAGGTACAGCGGCTGGCGGCGCGGGTGCTCGAAGACGCCCTTGTCCGTCAGCTCCAGCGTCGCCAGCAGGAAGGCGACGCCGGCCTGGTGACCCTCGAGGAAGCGGACATTCTCCGGACGCTCCCAGGCCCAGACGATGACTTGAGGGGGCTCGGTGGTGGGCGCGCAGGCCGCGGGCGCGCACAGCAGCAGCAGCGCGGCCCGCCAGAGACGGCGCGGCCGGGGAGCCTCGCGCTGCTTCAAAGGATGTGGGCTCCGAGCGGGGCATCGGAGCGGGGGAGCGGAGCGCGGCTTCAGGGGCCGTGAGCTCCGGGGGGAGGCGTGGAGCGGCAGGACTGTCTCAGGCTGCAAGGGATGCTCCGGGAGCAGGGGTATTGCCGGGCCACGCCTCGCCAGGGGCCCGGGCCGCATTGTGCAATGACGGTGCCCGGGATTGCTCCCCCCCCTCGGGTGCACGGGACGCCGGGTGTGAGCGGCCCCGGTCGCGCGGTCCGGGGGCGTTCTCCGGTATCCCGCCACCCCGGGGGCCCGGCATAGAGTCGCGCACATGAGCCACGATGAATCCCGGAAGCACCTGCTCGCCCGCGTCGAGGTCGCGGTGCGAGGCGGCTTCGAGGACGAGGAAGAGCTCCTCGAAAGCATGGACGAGTGGGTGGAGGACGAGCTGGGCGAGGCCAACGGCGCGCTGGCCGCCGAGCTGGAGGCCCATGCCCGGAAGCTGCTCCAGGCGCAGCGCGCGCTGGAGGCGAACTGGCGCGAGCCGACGCTCAATGACGCGCTCGACAGTGCCTTCGAGGAGCTGAACGCCAACGGCATCGTCGCGCTGGAGAACGCGGGCTACACGATGTCCGACGGCTGGGCCGACGTGAATGAGGTCGCCGGCTACCAGGACACTCCGCCGCGAGGCGCCGTTTTCTACCATGGCCAGGACCTGGAGCGCGGCGTCGCCGGCGAGGGGCTGATGCTGGCCTACGGCGCCTATGAGGAGGACTCCGCGAAGCACGATGCGGCGAGCCTCGCGATTGGCCGCGAGATCTGCGACACGCTCGCGCGCCATGGCGTGAAGACGGAGTGGAACGGCTCGCTCAAGGAGCGCATCCGGATTCCCCCCTTCGAGTGGCGCAAGCGCCGGTGGACCGAGGTGGCGCGGGCCTGAAGATGGGGCTGTAACCGGTGTGGCTCCCCCTGCGTATCCCCACGCACGAGGAGAGCCCCATGAGCATCTGGAACCCCGCCGCCCGCCTGAAGTCCCGCCTGCAGCAGGTCCTGCCCAAGCCGCCCCCGCCGCCCAAGCCCTCCGCGCCGCCCGCGGCGCGGAGGGCTTGG
>JBKGHK010000993.1:0-3113 GCA_046520375.1 Pyxidicoccus sp. 3LFB2 | reverse complement strand
CGCAGCCCGAGGCCCGGACGCGGCGCCCGGTGGTGAGCGTCACCCTGGAGGAGGCCATCGCGCGGGCCCTGAAGACGAGCCCCCAGGTGGCCCAGGCCGCCGGCACGGTGACGACCTCCGAGGCGGCGGAGCGCAGCGCCTTCGGTGCCTACCTGCCCAGCCTGTCGGCGAACGCGAGCAGCTCGCTGGCGAGCAGCAACCGGTTGGATCCGGAGACGGGCGCGGTGGTGTCGGGCTCCAATGACACGTACAGCGCGGGCCTGTCGGCCGGCTGGGACGTCTTCACGGGTGGCCAGCGGGGCGCCAACCGTCGGCAAGCGCAGGCGCAGTCGAGCGCGGCGGAGGCCCAGCTCACCGCGCAGCAGTCCACCGCGGTGCTCGACGTGCAGCGCTCCTTCTACGAGGTGCTGCGCGCGGAGGGCCTGGAAGAGGTGGCGAAGTCGCGCATCGAGCGGGCGAAGCAGAACGCGGAGGCCGCGGAGCGCCGGCTGGCGGTGGGCTCGGCGACGCGCTCGGACCTGCTGCGCTCGAAGCTGGAGCTGACCACGGCGCGCGAGTCCCTGCTCACCGCGGAGACGCAGCGCACCTCCGCGTCGCTGGCGCTGGGGCGGCTCATCGGCGAGGACGGCCCGGTGGACGCGAAGCCCCTGGCCAATCTGGAGCCCAGGCCGGTGGCGCTGACAGAAGAGGCCCTGGTGAACGAGGTCGTCGCGCGGGCGCCCGCGGTGCTGGCCGCGGAGGCGGACCTGCGCGCCTCGGAGGCCGGCGTGGGCTCGGCGAAGTCGGCGTACCTGCCCACGGTGCGGCTGTCCGGGGGCTATGACTGGTTCAACCAGGACCTGGGCTTCGCGGGCGGCCGGACGAGCTGGTCGGTGCGGCTGGGGCTTTCCTACCCCATCTTCGACGGCTTCCTCCGCGAGGAGCGCGTGGTGCGCGCCCGGACGCAGGCGTCGGTGTCCCAGGTGCAGCTGGCGGACACGCGGCGCGCGGTGAGCTCGAGCGTGGGCCAGTCGCTCAGCCAGATTCGACTCGCCTCGGAGCGCATCAACTTCGCGAAGGAGTCGGTGGAGGTGGCGCAGGAGGACCTGAAGGTCCAGCAGGAGCGCTACCGCCTGGGGGCCACCACCATCCTGGAGCTGCTCACCTCGCAGGAGAGCCTGGTCCAGGCGGAAATCGACCTGGTGGCGGCCCGCTTCGACTATCAGATTGCCCGCGCCGAGCTGGAAGCGCTGGCGGGGAGGCCGCTGTGAATCCATCCACGAGCACGACGCAGGCCCAGACGGGCCCGGCGCAGGCGCCCGGGCGGGACATCTCGGACGTGGTCATCCGCGTCGAGGGGCTGCGCAAGGACTACAAGATGGGCACCGAGGTGGTGCGCGCGCTGCGTGGCGTGGACCTCACCATCCGCCGCAACGAGTACGTGGCCGTCATGGGCCCGTCGGGTTCCGGCAAGTCCACGTTCATGAACCTCATTGGCTGTCTGGACGTGCCCAGCGGCGGGCAGTACTGGCTCAACGGGCAGCCGGTGGCGGGCATGTCGGAAGACGCGCTGGCCCGCATCCGCAACCGGGAGCTGGGCTTCGTCTTCCAGAGCTTCAACCTGCTGCCCCGCGCGTCGGCGCTGGACAACGTGGCGCTGCCGCTCATCTACGCGCGCATCGCCAAGAAGGAACGGCGCGAGCGCGCGGCGGCGATGCTGGAGAAGGTGGGCCTGGGCGAGCGCAAGGACCACCGGCCGAACGAGCTGTCCGGCGGCCAGCGCCAGCGCGTGGCCATTGCCCGCGCGCTGGTGACGCAGCCGGCGCTGCTGCTGGCGGACGAGCCTACGGGCGCGCTCGACAGCCGGACTGGCGAAGAAATCATGGCCCTGTTCGGCGAGCTGCATGCCCAGGGGCAGACGTTGATGCTCGTCACGCATGAGTCGGACATCGCGGCGCATGCGCAGCGGGTGCTGTTCCTGAAGGACGGCGTCATCGAGCGGGACGAGCGGAAGCGGGACTGAGCAGCGCCGCCTCGCGCGGCGACATGGACCTTGGAGGACGTCGTGAGCAAGACGAAGAAGTGGGTCATTACGGGCGCAGCGGCGCTCCTGCTCGGTGCGGGAGGCTACGTCGCCACGCGCGGCGGAGAGCCGGAGGTGCAGGCGCAGTCGACCTCCGTGGCGACGGTGGAGCGCCGGGACATGGAAGTGGTGGCGGAGTCCTCCGGCCTGGTGGAGCCGCTGCGCGTCGTGGAGGTGAAGTCCAAGGCCTCCGGCGAGGTGCTGCGCGTCCACTTCGACACGGGCGACAAGGTGGAGAAGGACGCGCTGCTGGCGGAAATCGACCCGCGTGACGTGCAGAACGCGCTGGCGCAGGCCCAGGCGGACCTGGAGTCGGCGCGGGTGCGCCTGAACACCACGGAGGCCCAGCGGCTGCGCCTGGAGGAGCTGCGCAAGTCGGGCTACGTCACCCAGCAGGAGTACGAAGCGGCGGTGGACGCCTCGGCCACGGCGCGGGCGACGAAGGTGCGGGCGGAGACGAATCTGCAATTGGCGAAGGAGCGCAGCCGGGACGTCACCATCCGCGCGCCCATCGCCGGCACGCTGCTGGAGCGGCAGATTCAGCCGGGCCTCATCATCGCCTCGGCCACGTCGAACGTGTCCGGCGGGACGACGCTGTTCAAGATGGCGGACCTGTCGGTGATGCAGGTGCGCGCCAAGGTGGACGAGACGGACGTGGGGCAGATCAAGCCCGGCCAGAAGGCGCGCGTGACGATGGAGGCCTACCCGGGCCGCACCTTCATGGGCGACGTGGTGAAGGTGGAGCCGCAGGCCCTGGTCGAGCAGAACGTCACCCTCTTCCCGGTGCTCGTGCGCCTGGACAACCCGGAGGGGCTGCTGCGCCCGGGGATGAACGCGGAGGTCTCCATTGAAATCTCCCGTCGGCGCGATGCCATCACCGTCCCGAACGCGGCGGTGGCGAGCATGCGCGACGCCCGGTCCGCGGCGACCGCGGTGGGCCTGTCGGAGGAAGCGGTGCGTGCGGTGATGCGGCCGGCGGGTGGCGCGGGCCGTGGCGGCGCGGGAGCCGCGGGCGATGCGAGCGGCGCTGGCGCTGGCGCCGAAGGTGGCG
>JBKGHK010000992.1:0-3117 GCA_046520375.1 Pyxidicoccus sp. 3LFB2 | reverse complement strand
CCCGAGCCCGGGGCCCCCGGCGTGCCGGCGACGAGCGTCATCGCGGGCACCAGGTCCGGCCGGCGCCGGTACAGCTCCAGCAGGACGCGCACCCCCATGGAGAAGGCCACATGCAGCGGCGGCCGCCCGTTGCCCCGCGCCATCACCGCCTCGGTGACGCGCTCCAGGTCGTCCACGTGGACGGGCACGCGGTAGTCACCCTGGCGCGAGTTCTCGCTGCGGCCGTGCCCCCGGTAGTCCCAGTGCACCACCCGGTGGTCCTGCTCCAGGTTGGCGACGATGTACCGCCAGAAGTTCTCCGAGGTGCCGATGCCGTTGGTCAGCAGCACCGCGGGCCGCTCCTCGAGCTCCGCGTCCGCGGAGTCCTCCATCAGGTTGCCGAAGTGGGTATGCCAGGCCACCCGGGTGCCATCCGGGGCGGTGACGTAGCGGGTGGAGCGGCGGTAGGGCATGCCACTTCCAACCATGGGTCGCCCCGCTGGAGGGTGCAAGGTCTCCCTGTCACCGGACGGGCTGGCCTTCCGGCCTCGCGCCCCCGCCCTCCCCCACCGGGACGCTCCCCGCGAGGGGCGCCGCCGGGTTAAGAGAGGGGCGCATGCTCTGCGTCGACGCGGAACAGTTCGATATCGATTCGGCCCTCGCGCACTACGCCGAGCACGGCTACGCGCGCCTGGGCCGCGTCCTCGGTGACGAGGGGCTGGAGACGCTGCGCGAGCGGGCAGACGACCTCATGCTCGGCCGCGTGGTCCATGAAGGCCTGTTCTTCCAGCCGGACGCCACCACGGGCCGCTACGAGGACGCGCCGCTGGGGCTGGGCTGGCAGGGCCCGTCGCTGGACTACCGCAAGCTGGAGAAGCTGGAGAAGGACCCGCGCTTCCTCGCGTGGCTGGAGAACCCCCTCTTCGAGCGCATCGCCCGCGCCCGCATCGCCGGGGACGTCGTCCTCTACCGCGCCATCCTCTTCCACAAGGGCCAGGCCGGGGGCAGCAACCTGCCCTGGCACCAGGACGGCGGCCGGCTGTGGGGCCTCACCCGCGAGCCGGACCTTCAAATCTGGACCGCGCTGGACGATGCCCCCGAGGGCGGCGGCTGTCTGGAGGTGGTGCCCGGCAGCCACCGGGGCGGGCTGGTGACGGCGCTGGGCGGTGTCATCCCCGCCGACGCCGTGGCCGCCGCCGAGGCCGAGCGCCACGCCCTGCCCCTCCCCCGTCCGCGCCGGGGAGTCCCTCCTCGTCCACAACCATGTGTGGCACCGCTCCGGACGCGGCCGTCCCGGGCTGCGCCGCCGTGCCTTCTCCGCCTGCTACATGGGCGCGGACATCCGCTGCCTGCGAAAGAAGAAGGCGCCCCGCGTCTTCCCGCCCGTGTTCCGGCGGGCGTGACGCACAAGCCCTGGGGACTCAGGTCAGCAGGTGCAGGTGCGGAGGCAGCTTCAGCGGCAGCTCCCGCGGGCGCTGTGCCTGGGCCTGGGCCACCACCGGGAGCGCGACGCGGAAGGTGCTGCCCCGGCCCTCCTCGCTCTCCACGGTGATTTCGCCACCGAAGCCGGTGACGATGCCGTGGCAGATGGACAGCCCCAGCCCCGTGCCCTCGCCCACCGGCTTGGTGGTGAAGAACGGGTCGAAGATGCGCGCGCGCACCTCGGGGGCCATGCCCACGCCGGTGTCCTTCACCTCGACGATGACCCGGTCCCCGGTGTGACGCAGCACGAGGCGCACCTCGTGCTGGTCCGGCTTGCCCTGCGGAATGGCCTGCGCGGCGTTGATGAGCAGGTTGAGGAACACCTGCCCGAAGCGGCCCTCGTTGCCCTCCACCAGCGGCACGTCGCGGTACTCGCGGACAATCTGCGCGCGCATCTTCAGCTCGCCGCGCGCCATGGTAATTGCCGACTCCAGCACCGACTGCACGTTGACGGAGGTGGCCACCTCGTCGTCCCCGCGCGAGAAGGTGCGTAGGTCACGGACAATCTGCCGCACGCGGTGCGCCCCGTCGGACGCCTCGCGCAGCACCTCTTCCATCTCCGCGGTGCGCCCCGGCGGCAGCTCGCGCGACACGCCCTGCAGCTCCCCGGAGAGGAAGGACAGGTTGGACAGCACGAAGGCCAACGGGTTGTTGATTTCATGCGCCACACCGGCCGCCAGCGTGCCCACCGCCGCCAGCCGGTCCGACACCACCAGCTGCGCCTGCATGGCCTTGCGGTCGGTGATGTCCAGCGCCACGCCGCCCAGCAGCCGCCGCCCCGAGCGCTCCTTCACGATGAAGCGGTAGGTGAGCCAGTAGCGCTCGCTGCCGTCGGGCGCCGGAATCATCCCCTCGCTGACGTGGGGCTTGCCGGAGGCGAACACCGCCAGGTCCTCGCGGCGCACGTACTCGGCGGACGCGGACGGCATCAGCTGCGCGTCATCGAGGCGCGACAGGTCCACGCCCTCCGGCAGCTGGAAGAAGCGGCGGTAGGACTCGTTGGCCCAGACGCGCCGGCCCGCCTCGTCCTTCATGAAGGCCACCACCGGGCTGTTGTTCATGAAGGAGGCGAACAGCTCCTGCGACTCCTGCAGCGCGGCGAGCGCGGCGGTGCGCTGCACCATCAGCTCCTGCCGCGCCCGCGTCTCCGCGGCGTTGCCCATGGCCGCCCCGAGCAGGCCCGCCATCAGCTCCAGCGTGCGCACGTCGCGGTCATCGAACGCGTTGGGCCGGACGGAGATGACGTTGAGCGCGCCCACCGGCCGCGCCTCCCGCCACAGCGGGATGCAGATCATCGAGCGCGCGCCCACCTGCCGCGTGGCCTTCACGTTGACACGCACGTCGTGCTCGGTGTCGTCGGTGCGCATCACCTCGCCGCGCAGCAGGCTGGCGCCGGTGAGGCTGCCCTCCACGTTCAGCTTGAAGCCGGCGTGCTGCGCCACGCTGCCGGTGGCCACCCGGTACTCCACCACCCCGTCCTCCACCAGGGCCACCGCCGCACCGTCCGCGCCGCACAGCACCCGGGCGCGCTCGCACAGCAGCCGCATCATCTCGTCCAAATCCAGCCCGGCCAGCGCCACGTCCGCCTGCGTCTGGATGATGGCCGCCAGCCGCTCCATCTCTCCGCGCGCCGCCTCCTCGGACGTGCGCCGCTGC
>JBKGHK010000991.1:0-3124 GCA_046520375.1 Pyxidicoccus sp. 3LFB2 | reverse complement strand
GACCGGACGGACCACCTCTCCGCGCGCGTGCTGCCGGCGCTGTCCGAGGGCAAGGTCGTCCTGTGTGACCGCTATGTGCTGTCGTCGCTCGCGTACCAGGGGGCATCGCTGCCCATGGAGTGGGTGGACGCGGTGAATGCGTGCGCGGTGTCGCCGGACCTGACGCTCTTCGTCGGCGTGGCGCCCGAGGTGGCGGCGCGCCGTCGCGCGGCCCGGGGCGGTGCGCCGGAGCTGTTCGAGGCGGACGAGGCCCAGCGGCGGATCGCGAAGCAGTACGTGGCCGCCATCAAGCTGCGCTCGAAGCGCGAGCGCATCGTCCACATCGACGGTGAGCAGGGCATCGAAGCGGTGACGGACGCGTCGATGAAGGAGATTCGCAAGCTGCTCGGCCGGAAGCGCTGAGCCACGACTCGCTTCGAGGTCGGCCCCGGGTCGGGCTAGAGTCCGCCCTCCCATGGAGCGCACCGGCGCAGCGGCGGTCATCATCGGAAACGAGGTCCTGACCGCCAAGGTCACGGACCTGAACGGCCCCCACCTCATCAAGCGGCTGCGCGAGGTGGGCATCCCCCTGCACTCGGTGGAAATCGTCCTGGACGACGTGGACGCCATCGTCAGCGCGGTGTCCCGGGCCCGCCAGAAGGCGCGCTACGTCTTCACCAGCGGCGGCATTGGCCCCACGCATGACGACGTCACCGTGCGCGCGGTGGCCCTGGCCATGGGCCGCCCCGTCGTGCGGCTGCCGGAGATGGTGGAGCTCATCAACGCCCAGGCCTCCGGCCGGGAGGTGACGCCCGAGGGCATGCGCCTGGCTGACGCGCCCGAGGGCGCCGTGCTCCTGCCCCAGGCGGGCACCTGGTACCCCGTGCTGACGGTGGACGACGTGTACCTGCTGCCCGGCGTTCCCCAGCTCTTCCGGATGCAGCTGGAGACGGTGCTGGAACGGCTGAGCGGCACACCGGTGGTGCTGAGCAGCGTCTACCTGCGCCTGGGCGAGAGCGAGATTGCCGCCGTGCTGGACCGCGTGGCGCTGGACATGCCGCACGTGGCCATCGGCTCCTATCCGGAGTTCGACCCGGGCAAGGACTACCGGGTGAAGGTCACCGTGGAGTCCGCCCAGCGAGGCCCCGTGGACGAAGCCCTGGAGCGCATCGTCGGCGGCCTGCCGGAGGGCGCGGTGGTGCGGCGGGAGTAGCGCCCGCCGCCCGCACCGCCGTCCCGACTACAGCGCCAGGCCCAGCCGCTGGCGCAGCCGGAAGAAGTCATCGGTGAAGGCGAAGGCCAGCAGCATGCGCAGCCGCTCACCGTCACGCACGGCCTGGAGCACCGGCTCCGCGCCGTCCACGCGGGCACCCGCGAAGTTCGGGTCCTCGCGCAGCACCATGCCCAGGCCTACGGACACGTCGCCGCACAGGAGCATGCCCGCCCGGTCCGCCGAGTAGTCCAGCGCGTCCAGCCACGGCGCCAGCTCGACCCGCTGCACGTCGCCCATGGCCATCGCCGGAATCTCCAGCGCCTTGAGGGCCTTGCGCGGGTACGCCTTCTTGAGCTGCTTCACCGACTCGTCATTGCGCCGCCCCAGCGCGGTGAACTGCGGCGCGTGGATGCGGATGGAGCTGCCGAACAGGTCCGCCGTCTCGCCCTGCGACAGCTTCTCCAGCACCGCCGACTTGTTCAGCAGGCCCAGCGCCGCGCGCCCCAGGAGGAACTTCTGCTCCCTGGCGTTGAAGCGCCGCACCACGTCCTGGCCGATGCACACCGACAGCGGCTCGGTGGTCTCCAGCACTGTCAGCCCGCGCCGCGCCTGGTAGACCTCGAACTCCTCCACGCCGAAGACCTGCGCCACCGTGCGCATGGCCTTGAACACCGCGGAGTCCGGCTTCAGCTTGTCCGCCTTCGGGTTGACGCCGACCATTTCGAAGTTCGGGGGGTAGATCTTCTCCAGCTGGTCTCCCACCGCGCGCAGCACCTCCAGCAGCGGACCGCGCGCCGCCGGATGCATCAGCACCGAGTCCACGTCCGTCGAGTTCAGCGACTCCCGTGCCTCCTGCGCCAGCCGGGTGCGGCCCTCCGTGTAGAAGGCCACCTCCACCTCGTTGGCCGCGCGCAGGAAGTGCAGCACCGACGCCGCGCAGAAGGCCTTGTCGTTCTGCCGCAGGCCCTCCCACAGCTTGAAGAGGGCGTGCAGGCTGTCCACCCGCGTCGGGTCCTGGCGGAGGATCTGCCGGTGCTCCTCAATCGCCATGGGCACGGACGAGGTGTCGCGCGCATACAGCTCCGCGAGCGCCGCGCGCGCCGTCAGGTTGGTGCCGTCGCCGTCCACCACCTGCCGGTAGAGCGCGGTGGCGCGGGCCGGCTCGGACAGCGGGCCCGAGTAGAGGTCCGCCACCCGCATGCGCATCGTCGCCGCGCGCTTCGGGTCCACGGCCATGTGCGCCTGGGCCTGCAGCTCCAGCAGCTGCGCCAGCTCCGGCAGGTTGCGGGCGCGCTCGTAGAGCACCACCAGCCGCTCCACCAGCGCCGCGTTGCCCGGCGTCAGCTCCAGCGCGCGGCGGTAGAGCGGGGTGGCCGCCGCCGCGTCGCCCAGGCCGTCGTCGTAGGTGCGCGCCAGCTCCAGGGTGAAGCGCGCGCGCGCCTCCACGGGCAGCTCCTGCTGCAACAGCTTGTGCAGGCAGTCCACCGCGCCGGCCCAGTTGCGGCCCTGCGCGTGCAGCGCGGCCAGCCGCTCCAGCGCCTCCAGGTTCCGGGGCAGGGTGGCGAGCACCGTCTGCAGGTGCGCCGCCGCCCGGCCCGGGTCATTCAGGTGCGAGGCGTACAGGTTGCCCAGCGTCAGGTGCAGCTGCGCCATGACGCGCGGGTCTCCACCCTGCTGCACGCGCTGGCTCAACATGGCCGCGGCCTCGGCGTACTGCTGGCCCTCGAGCAGCAGCGTGCCCCGCAGCTCCAGCGCCTCCGGGTGGCCCGGCTGCGCGACGAGCGCCTTGTCCAGCTGCGCCAGCGCACGGGCCCGGTCATGCAGCGCGGTGTGGTACAGACGCGCCGCGCCGACGAACGCCGTCGCCGCCGACGCGCCGTCCTCAGCGCCAGCTTCGCCTCGGCGCGCCGCTCCTGCAGCGCCGCCAGGTCC
>JBKGHK010000990.1:0-3143 GCA_046520375.1 Pyxidicoccus sp. 3LFB2 | reverse complement strand
GCCCCGCGCGCCCGCCCGCCGCCCCCCACCCCCGCCGCGCGAGGTGTCCCGCACCTCCACCTCGGATTCGCACACCTCCGAGCTGCCCGGCGTGCCCGGCCGCGAGCTGGTGCTGCTGCGCCGGCTCACCGCCTTCAGCGAGCGGCTCCTGGGGCTCTATGACGTGGAGCGCATCCTGGAGGGCCTGATGGACGAGGCCATCGAGGTGACGCGCGCGGACAAGGGCTTCCTCATCCTGATGGAGAACGGGGACCCGCGCGTGAAGGTGGCGCGCAACGTGGCCCGGGAGAACATCGAGGACGCGGTGGAGAAGCTGTCGGACTCCATCATCGCCAAGGTGGTGAAGGACCAGAAGCCGCTCATCGTCGCGGACGCGGTGGACGCCCCCGAGTTCAAGGCCAGCGAGTCGGTGGTCAACCTGCGCGTGCACTCCGTCATGTGCGTGCCGCTCATGCACAAGGGCGACTTGTTCGGCGTCATCTACGTCGGCAACGACCGGCTGGTGAACCGCTTCGAGCCCAAGAGCGCGGACATGCTCACCATCTTCGCGGCGCAGGCGTCGCTCGTCCTGCAGAACGCGATGCTGGTGAACGACCTCAAGCTCGACAACACCGAGCTGCGCCGCAAGCTGGAGGACCAGCGCTACGGCGACATCGTCGGCGCGTGCCAGGGCATGCGCGACGTGTACAAGCGCATCGACAAGATTGCCCCCACGGACATCTCCGTGCTGATTACCGGCGAGACGGGCACCGGCAAGGAGCTCATCGCCCGGGAAATCCACCGCCGCTCGCCGCGCCTCAAGGGCCCCTTCATCACCATCAACTGCGGCGCCATTCCGGAGAACCTCCTGGAGAGCGAGCTGTTCGGCCACGTGAAGGGCGCCTTCACCGGCGCGGTGGCCACCAAGGCGGGCAAGTTCCAGGCGGCCATCGGCGGCACGCTCTTCCTGGACGAGATTGGCGAGATGCCCCTGCAGCTGCAGGTGAAGCTGCTCCGCGCGCTCCAGGAGAAGATTGTCTACAAGGTGGGCGACAACCGCGGCGAGCCGGTGGACATCCGCGTGGTGGCCGCCACCAACAAGATTCTCGAGGACGAGGTGAAGCGGAACGCCTTCCGCGAGGACCTCTACTACCGCCTCAACGTCGTCACCCTGAAGCTGCCGCCCCTGCGAGAGCGCGGGGAGGACGTGGTGGTGCTGGGCAAGTTCTTCCTGTCCAAGTACTCGCGCGAGTTCAACTCCAAGGCCCGGGGCTTCACCCCGTCGGCCACCGTGTCCATGCGCAAGTACGGCTGGCCGGGCAACATCCGCGAGCTGGAGAACCGGCTGAAGAAGGCGGTGGTGCTCGCGGACAAGCCGCTGCTCGGCCCGGATGATTTGGACCTCAAGCCGGAGAACCTGGAGCCCATCATGCCGCTGCTCCAGGCCAAGGAAGAATTCCAGAAGCGTTACATCAACGAGGTGCTCGCCCGGAACAACGGCAACCGCACCAAGACGGCCAAGGACCTGGGCGTGGACCCGCGCACCATCTTCCGCCACCTGGAGAAGCTGGAGGCGGAGAAGACGGGCCGGCCCCTGCCTCCGGAAGAGGGCGACGAGCTGCTTTGAGTGTTAGAGAGTGGCCCGCACGGACGATGGAACGCACGACGCGGCGACAGGGCTGGAGAGGGCTGCTGGTGGCGGCCGCGGCGTGCGTGGCGTCGGGCTGCCTCATTCCCCAGGACGACATCCAGCTGGAGGGCGTGCCCGGGTTCATGAACCGGCCGCCCCGCATCGTCGAGAGCCTGGTGTCCCCCCAGGCGCGCGTCATCACCGACTTCGGCGCCGGCCAGTGCGACCTCACCTTCGAGGTGGTGGTGGAGGACCCGGACGTGGACGACAAGCTCGTCGTGCACTGGTACCTGGACTACAACCCGCAGGACCCGCGCGGGCCCTACCGCCACTACGAGCTGGCGAACACCCGGGAGCCCCGGCGCGCGGACCGGGGCTCGCTGCTCATCAGCCTCGCGTCCGCCAACAGCCCGCTGGGCACGCCCGGCCCCCACCTGGTGGAGGCCCTCGTCACCGACGCCGAGCTGGTGGACCGGGTGCCCCGCTCCCAGACGGTGACGCTGCCGGACGGCACCACCCTGGAGGACCCGGGCTATGCCGTCACCTACGCCTGGGTGGTGAACACCGTGCAGGGAGACTGCCGGTGACGGCCCGCGGCGCGAGGCTGGCGCTGCTCGCGGTGCTCGCCGCCGCCGGGTGCGCGCTGCTGGAGGAGGAGCCCGACCCCAGCCAGCTCGTCTGCCGCTCGGACGACGAGTGCGCCGTGGACGAGGTGTGCTTCCCGGACGGGTGCGGAGACCCGGGCCGCGACATCGTCGTGGAGGTGACGCCCAACCCGCATGACGGCCTGCACGCGCAGGACTTCCGCGTGGAGGACCTGCGGCCCGAGCAGCACCTGCAGCTGTTCGGCCCGGCGGAGGTGCGCGGCCTGGTGGTGCGCGCCACGTCGCTGCCCGCGCCGGATGGCGGCGTCGCCACCCGCCCCTACTCCGAGCCCCTGCGCCTGCTCGCCACCGGTGACAGCCTGCTGCTGCCCGGCGTGTCCCGGCGGTACGAGGCCACGCTGGTGCCCCTCAACGGCACGTGGGAGCTGCCGGTGGGCACCGGCGACTACACGGTGGTGCTGACGGCGGAGGACCCGAGCGTGCCGCCCGTCTGGGGGGACACCCGCGTGGAGCCGGGCGCCGCCGTGCCGCTGACGCTGGTGCTGCCCGCGCGGACACCGTGGCCCCGGCTGTCAGGCCGGGTGGAGCGTCAGGCGGGCGTCCTGGTGGATGCGCCGCTGGAGGTGCAGGCGCTGGACGCGGACCTGCGGCCCCTGTCCCAGCGCGTGCCGGTGACGCGCGGCACGGGCGAGTTCACCCTCGTCATGTCCCGAGACGCGGCGCGCCGCTCGGCGGTGCTGGTGCGGGTGACGGCCGCGGGCGACTCCCCGTGGGTGCCGCAGAAGACCTTCACCGTGGACCCGCGCACGCCGCTCGCCCAGCCACTGACGCTGGGCGACTACGGCAGTCCCGTCCGGGTGACGGGCCGCGTGTTGGATCTGGACGGCCGGCCCGTGGTGGGCGCCACCGTGGCGCTCCGGGGCGAGGTG
>JBKGHK010000098.1:0-20855 GCA_046520375.1 Pyxidicoccus sp. 3LFB2 | reverse complement strand
CAGCAGCGCGACGCCGAAGGCCGCCACGAGCGCCAGCACGAGCGCGGCGGAGAAGACACCCCAGTCCAGAGAACCCCGGGGCGCGAGCGGCCCCAGGGGCAGCGCCTCGGTGAGCAGCCGGAAGCCCTGGGCGGCGATGAAGGCGCCAATGGCCGCGGCGGCAAGGCCCAGCAGGAGCGCCTCGGCGAGCAACTGCTGCGTCATCCGGCGGCTGTCGGCGCCGAGCGCCATGCGGACGGCGAGCTCGGTGGCGCGGCTGTCCACCTGGCCGAGCATCAGCGCGGCGACGTTGGCGCAGGCGATGAGCAGCAGCACCGCCATGGCGGCGAGCGTCGCGAGCAGCGGCGCCTGGAGCGGCCCGAGCAGGTGCTCGCGCAGCGGCGTCAGCGCGGGCCTGCGGGACTTGTCCCAGGCCGCTGGATACTGGAAGCGCTCCTTGAGCCGCGCGCCGAACCGCGTCAGCGCCAGGTCGAGCGAGGGCCCATCCGTCCCGGGCGCACGCCGGCCCACCAGCGCGTAGTTGCCGGAGCCGTCCTGCTCGTTGAAGGGCTCGGCCACCCAGGCGCGCACCGTCGGGTCGGGGAACCAGAAGCCCTTGGGCATGACGCCCACCACCGTGTGCGTGGCGCCGTCGAGCTCCACCGTGGAGCCGATGAGCGAGGGCTGGCCACCGAGGTCCGAGTAGAGCCCATCGCTGAGCACCACCGCGGGCGCGGCGCCCGGGCGGTCTTCATTGGGCTCGAAGGCGCGGCCCAGCGCGGGGCGGACTCCGAGGACGTCGAAGAGCGTGGCGCTCGTGGTGACCGCCGTCACCAGCTCGGGCGAGGCCTGGGGGCCGCGACGCAAGGGGAGCTCCTTGGCGCGGAAGGCCGCGACGGCGCTGAAGCCGGCCCAGTCGGACGAGAGGTGGAGGTACTCGCGCTCGGACCAGTCTCCGGGCTGCCAGAACAGGCCGAGCCGCTCTTCGGCGGGGTACGGCAGCGGCGTCATCAACAGGCCCCGCACCAGCCCGAAGGCGGCGGCCGTTCCTCCCACGCCGATGGCGAGGGTGAGGATGGAGAGCAGCGCGTAGCTCGGACGGGCAAGCAGCCGGCGGGCCGCGTACCGCAGGTCCATGATGAAGCTCTCCATCGGGGGGCCTCCAGGGCGTAGGCGGCTGGAGGCCGGCTCGAAGCCAGTCCAGCCACGGGAAAACGTCCGCCGAGCCAGCGGCGGCACCGAGCCGAGCACCTGCCGCCACAGCCACGCCCGCGCGGCGCGGTGGCCCTCGCGGGCCTCACGCGCCGAGAACTCGGCGGACAGCTCGGCAATCACTTCGTCCCGCTCGGCGTACGGCAGCCACGCCCGCAAAAGCCGCAGAGGCAGACGGGGGACCGTCACGGGGCCTCTACTCCTCGGGTCGGACTGCGGCACGCACACCTCGGCTCGCTGGCACGGGATTACTACAATGTAGAATACGAAGCCAGCGACGGCCGATTGCATGGGATTTTCGAGAACAGGGTGACGCGGCACGTGGGGTGCCCGTGACTCCCGGGGACTTCACGCGGCGGTGCACAGTGGGCGCACCGGGCGTCGCGATGAACCACCGCGCATCCGGGAGGCGCTACCTCAACCTGGCACCACGGTGAGAGGCAGCTGCGCCGAGAGCGCATCCGTGAGCCGGCGGAGCTCCGTGGCGTCCTGAGCCGCGAACGTGACGCGAAGGTGAGGCAGGTCGTTATTCACCAGCGCCGTGCAGCCCTCGCGGAAGCAGTACCCGATGCAGTCGGATTCCGGATTGCGTGCGAAGCCCCGCAGACGCAAGAGCGCGTCGAGCCTGCTGCTGGGCCCGACATCCTTCGAGGAGCCCAGGCAGCCAGGCACCAGCCCGAGCCGGACGCACGAGCGGACACCGTGGAGCTCGCGGGAACATCGCAAGCTCCACGGCGTCCCGCCGAGCCTCCGTGCGGGTCAGGAGGCACAGCGCAGTCGCGGCGGCCTCACCAGCCCGGCGGAGCGAGCGCGTTCGCGGGGAGCGGATTGAGGAACGCGCTCCGGGCCAGGTCGAGCTGCGTCCCGCCATGCGAGTAGTACTGGTTCCGCCCGGAATCGAGCACCACCGCCCCGGAGTAGATGTCCCAGTACGGGTCCGCTGTCCCGGGACGGGGCGCGTACATCAGGTCTCTCGCAGTGTCGAAGACGTGGCCGCTGGAGTGCTCATTGGGCGCGGCATCGGCGACGACGCCCAGTCCGTGCAGCGTCTCGTGCAGCATGGCGAACTCGATGTAGCCCGGCGTCGTGCTCGAGCCGCCCACCGGGTTGGCGCTGCAGGGCACGGCGCCATTGGGAAGGCCGTTCAGGTAGAGGGCCACCACCTTGCCGACGAGGAGCGGAGGCCACGCGGCGCCACCGCAGGCCCACTCGCTGGTGCCGCCGTAGTAGACGGCGTACAGCTTCCGGGTGTCGTTCAGGAGGCCCATGGCCTTCAGCTCGCGCTCGATGCGGTCTCTCACGTAGGCGAAGCCGGTGTTGACGTCACCCGTGTTGCCCGTCCCCCGCATCTGGGCATTGGTCTTCGTCAGCCGCACGAACTGGATGTCCAGCACCGAGCCGGACAGGTCGTAGCGCAGCGCCGCGCCGTTCGTCGTCTGCGAGGTGAACCAGTTGTACTGCGCCTGGACGGAGCGGCAGAGGGCTCCGTTCGTATCGAGCGCCCCGTCCACACCGTCCGAGGGCAGCACGTAGAGGAACTTCACCTTGTAGTTCGTGTTGCCGTCGGCCCGGTCCACGGTGCTGCGCGTGGTGGGGCAGGAGAAGTTCGCCAGGGCCGGAGCCTGGCTCACCGCGACCTCTTCCGTGGACGGCTCAGGCTCAGCAGGCGCATCGACACCACAGCCAGCGCTCCCGAGGGACAGGGACAGCACCACGGCCTGCACGAGGCTCGACTTCCAGCCGCTTCGCTTCTTCAGCTCCTGCATGGAATCCGCTCCCTTCAGTGAGGGCGCGGTTGTAGTTCGCGGAAGAAGGGCGCAACAGGATGGGCGCGGTAGAGCGAAGCGAGGCGCTTGCGGCTACCCGCCGGAGCCCGCGGGAGAACCATCGCGCGCGGGCGGTGTGAGGTAGCGCGGCTCGACGGTGGTCACGCCGCCCGAGCCCTGCATCTTCTTGCCCGCGAGCAGCATCACCGCGCCCAGGACGGTGAACATCATGTGCAGTACGCCAATCGGCTTGAGCACCATCTGTCCCGCGCGTGTCTGGCCCGCTTGGACCCGGTCTATCTCCGGCTGGCGCTCCTCCTGAATCCGCTGGAAGACCGCCGCGTCCAGCGGGCGTCCCGCATGGAGAGCATCCAGCAGGTGGTTCGCGGCCACGAAGGTGTCGCGGATGGCGAGGTTCAACCCCTGCCCTCCCGACGGCGACATGGTGTGCGCCGCGTCTCCGAGGAAGAGGACTCCGGGCGCGTGCCAGCGGCGCACGCGGTCGACGAGGATTTTGAGCACCTGCCACTCGGTGCGCTCGTCGAGCTTGCGCTCCACGTGGGGACGCAGGGTCTCCGGCAGCGTGGGCAGCAGGCGGCGACGCAGCTCCGGGAGGTCCTTGCGCAGCCGGTTGAGGTCTCCGGGCTCGCTGTAGGCCAGGTGCAGCCGGTGGCCCGTGGACGGCTGGAAGACGACGACGAGCCCCTTGCCGAACATGTGGACCTGGAGCGACCCGGGCAGGGACTCCGGGGCGTCGGAGAGGTCGAAGCGCAGCCAGAGCGCGTCGGCGGTCGACTCGAACTCCTCCGTCTCCAGGCCGCAGGACTTGCGCAGGTGGCTGTTGCGCCCGTTGCAGATGATGAAGAGGTCTCCGTCGACGCGACCCTCCACACCGTTGTGCCGTGTCTTCATCGCGACAACGCGCCCGTCCTCCTGGATGGCGTCGAGCACGGTGGTTCCGAAGTCGAGCTGGTAGTGGGGGTAGCGGCCGCACAGCTCATGCAGCAGCGCGAGCATCCCGGGCTGGGACACCACCGCGCCGCGCTCCCGGGGACCAGGCACGCGGACCGTGCGGCGCTTGCCCACGTACATGATGCGCTCGATGTCCGGAAGGGCGAGCTTCCGTTCGAGCAGCGTGGAGAAGAGTCCGGCGCGCTCGAAGGCCTCGACGACGGAGGCCTGCAACAACTCGCCTCGGAACTCACGCTCGAAGTCAGGGTGGCGCTCCAGGACGCGGACGGGGACTCCGTTCGAGACGAGCTGCCACGCGAGGAGCATTCCAGCGGGGCCACCGCCGACGATGACGACTTGGGGGGACTTCATGGGGGCTCTTCTACTGGACTCGCGCCCCGGAGTGCAGGCATCGGCTTGCACGCCATGTGCGGGCCAGCGATACGTAGGGCACCGGCAGCGTCTTGTCCCTCCGGAAGCTGGAGCCTTTCTTGGCACCCCGTCTGACCGTCGCGTTCCTGTTGGCCTTGTTGGCCGGGTGCGGCACCACGCGCGTCGTACGCCTCGACACGGGCCAAGGTGCGCCACAGGAGTACAGGCCGTCCACTTCGAGCAGGTCCGTGGAGGTGGATGCGGACGCCTTCGAGGAAGCACTGACGCGGTTGGTGCTGAACGCTCCACTGACACTCCGTCCACCCCAGCAGGGCTGGCTGGTGCGCGCCTCCTATCCGGGCAACGACGCGGCCCCAGGATGGCGGCGCCTCATGGGCCAGAGCTTCGGCGGACTCTGCAAGGCGGGGCAGCGCCGGGGAGACTGCCTCTCGCTGCTCGATGACGTCATGGGCATGGGCGAGTGGGACAAGCTCGGGGTGGCGCTGGGCCTGTCACTCGACCCCATGAGGGAGAGCATCTCCAGGGCGGTCGAGAACACCCTGGCCCCCCAGCTCTTCTACGCCGTCATTTCGACGGGCCTCATCAGCTGGGCCGTCCTGGCGGCGAACCCCGAGCCTGTCTTCACCAAGGCGGCGGCCATCGTCTCGGCCGTCCTCTTGATCTACCTGGGCGTGGAGACCTTCCTGGAGGTGGTGGACGCGAGCAGGGAGCTGAAGCGGACCACCGACCTGGCCACTACGCCCCAGGAGCTGGAGCAGGCCGGCCAACGCTTCGCGAACCGGGTAGGCCCGGAGGTGGCGCGCGTCGTCGTCCTCGCGGTGACGGTGGTGGTGACCCAGGGCATGGCCGGAAGCGCCGCATGGATGGCCTCCCGGCTGTCGATGCTGCCTCACTTCCCGGAGGCGGCGGCGCTGGGGGCCTCACAGGTGGGAATCCACCTGGCCAACGTGGGACAGGTGAGCGCGGTGGCCGTCATGGGCAGCACCGTCGTCATCTCCCTGCCCGCCACGGCCGTCGCCATGGTGGCGCAGGGCATGAAAGGAGGCCAGGCAGCCTCGGTGCCGAGCGGGCAGCTACACCATGTGATTTCCAAGCGGATAGCGGCAGCGCTTGAAGAGCATGCCATCCTCCGGGGCCATTACACCGCGAGAGATCCACGTTTCGTCACGCGAGCCGTCGACAGGGAAGCCCACAACGGCTACCAGAAGTGGCACCGTGATGTAGATGATGAAGTCATCGGATGGCTCGATGACTTTGACAACGCAACACCCTTGGAGTTCGAGGCGTTCTTGAGACGGCTCTACAGCCGCCCCGAGATGCGCGCGAGGTTTCCTCATGGTTTCTGAAGCCCTCTCGAATCCCATGCTCTTCTTCGTCTTGAACAAGTTGCGCGAAGGCGAGCACGACACCGAGTTCAGCAGGACCAGCTCAAATATGGGCCCTGCGCGGCGCTGTCCTCAGTGTGGAGATATCGTCGGCTTGCTGAGCTGGGAACCGCCCTACCAGGGCGACCTGGAGATCTACGGCACGGGCTTTGGGGACCTCCTGAAGGGTCCCAGCGGCGGCCTGCTCATCACCGAGCGCTTCGCCGAGAACTTCAAGGCGGAGGGACTGACGGGGCTCAGCGGCTTCCATCCTGTCGAGGTGAAGCGGGTCCGCCGCAAGCGCCGTGGCCCCAAGCTCGGTCCACCGCCCACGTACCTCTATGTCACTCCGGCCTACGGCCAAACCGCACTGGACATGGAGCGCAGTCACATCCTGAGCAAGAAGCCCATGGAGTGTTCCTGGTGCCGCTACGTCGGCCCGGATGCCATCGACGGCCTCACCCTGGAGGAAGGAACCTGGACCGGGGAGGATGTGTTCCGACCGCGTGGCCTGTGGGGCAGCATCCTGGTCTCCGAGCGCTTCAGGCGCTTCGCCGGGAAGCATGCCATGAGCCACATGGCCATGATCCCCATCGAGAACTACGTCAAGGACCCGCTGGGCCTGCTGGGGTCACCGACTCAATCGCAGCCGCCGAGCCGCAAGTAGCCCGGCGACGTGCTCCAGGCGCCCGCTACCGCCCGTACCCGGCGCTCTTCACGTCAATGAGCTTGCCGTTCTCGAACACCACCACCTGCATCAGGCGGTTGGGGCCGAAGTTGTACGTCCACTCCTCGAACGTCTTCTGCACCGTGCGCTTCGCCGAAGTATCCCCGTCGCGCGTCTTCACCTCTTCCGACTCGGAGCGGGACTCCTTCGCCAGCGGCTCACCGCACTTCGCGAGGACGTCCGACTTCGACGACCCATCCGCCACCAGCGCCGTGCCACAGCGCAGCGACGCCGCCTGCCCCGTCATCGGTACCCACAGCAACGACACCGCCACGGCCATCCACAGTGCACGCATTGGAGCTCCTCCGTCCGGGCCTCGACGCAAAGGCCCGCCGGAAATTCACGCGTACGGATTATAGAACTTGGCGAACGTCGCCCGGGCGAAGTCGCCGAAGGTCATCCCCGGCTGGAATGCCCCCACCCGCTGCTCCTTCGCGTCCGTCCCCGCCGGCGCCCGCAGGTGCGCGTCGTTGTCCGGCTGCATGAACACCGCGAACGTGGAGCGCGAGATGTTCCGGCTCGCCGGGTGCGCCAGCGCCTGCACCGCGTGCGGCGTCGCCCTCAGCAGCCCGCCCGTCACAATCTGCGAGCTCTCGCCAATCTGGAACGCCAGGCAGTCCTTCGGGATGACCACCTTCTTCTCCTGCCCCGTCCGCGTGCGCACGTACAGCCCCGCCTCCGGGTCCGGCACCGGGATGTCCGCCTTCGCCGGCTCGGGCGCTCCGGGCTCCGCCTCGAAGTACATCGCCGGGCAGAGCGCCGTCAGCGAGCCGTGGTCGCTGTGCCAGCCACACCACGAGTCCCGCGTGCGCGGCGTCGCGTCCTCGTTGATGGCGAAGTAGTACAGCAGCCGCGCCTTGCACGCGCGCGACTCGCGAATCGTCCGGGCCAGGTGCGCGTCCGCCGTCAGCCGCTCCCCCAGCCGCGAGCGCACGTACCTGTCACACTGCTCCGCGACGAGCACGCCCACGTCCACCATCCGCTGCCCCAGCGTCATGAACGCGGGCCGCAGCTCCGGGAAGTCCGCGTCCGGCCAGACGTTCGGGTGGTAGTTCTCCGGGTATTTCTCCACCAGCGACGCGTCCGCCTGTGGCACGTCGTACTGCGGGTTGTTGTAGTACGAGCCCTTGAACTCATCGAACTGGCCGGGCTTGAGCAGCTCCTTCCCGTGGCTCCAGCCGAACGAGTAGCTGCTCCGCTTGTGGACGTACCGGTCCTTCACCTCATTGGGCAGCGCCGCGAAGCGGAACCCCAGCGGCAGCAGGCCGTTGCGCAGCTCCACCAGCCCCGGTATCCCCTTCACCACCAGCAGGCCGATGCCGTCGTGCCCGTACGCCCGCTCGATGGCGGCCGACAGGTCCACTCCCGCCGCGAGCTTCGCGTAGTCGAGGAGGACCACTCCGTCTTTCGTCTCAGCCACTTCGCTGCTCATCCCAAGGCCCCTGTCTCCTCACGGCGCCACACCCGCGGGAGCAGGGCGGCCCAGGTCACCCGTGACGCTGGAGACAGCCCCCATCCTGCCCGGTTTCCAAGTGCGCCCGCCACCCACCTGTGTCCCCAGGGCGGAAGACCCTGCTTCCTCCCCTGCTCGCTCCCCTCGCCGGGTGCGGACCCATTCCACTGGCCGGCCGTACCGGGACGCCCCCGGGGCAATCACTCACACGGACAGCCAGGAAGCCCGGCCGCGCGCGTATCCCTGTCACAAGGGGAGCGCCATCATGGGAAAGCAGCTGTACACCGGAGAGGTTCGCACGCTGGGCGAGAGCATGGCCCGCAGCACCACGGAGGCCCACGCGTTCAAGATTTTCATGGATGAGCCCGTGGAGCTCGGTGGCCGCAACGGCGCTCCCAGCCCGCTCGACTTCATCCTCGCCGCGCACGCGGGCTGCCTGAACTACATGACCTTCTTCATCGCGAAGGAGCTGGGCATCCCGGTGACGAGCACCGAAATCACCGTGCGCGGCTCGCTGGACCCCGCGAAGTTCGCCGGCACCGACCGCAACGTGCGCGCCGGCTACCAGTCGCTCGAGGCCACCATCCTCATCAAGAGCACCGCCAACGCCGACCAGATTGCGAAGCTCCAGAGCGAAGTCGAAGCCCGCTGCCCCGTCAGCGACAACCTCGCCAACGCCACGCCCGTCCACATCAGCATGAAGGTCAGCGCGTAGCCGGGCACACACCGGCAGGGCACCGCCACTGCTGGCACCTCGCGGCGCACCCGCACCTCATGAGCCGAAGACGAACAGCCACTGCCGCTTGCCTGCGCGGGACAGCGTCAACGCGTCGCCGCCGCGGGCACCACGCGGGGGACGAGGAAAAGCAGCCGGCCCTTCTGCTTCATCATCCCCGCGGACAGCTCCGCCTCGGGGCCAGGGCCCCAGTAGACGTCCACCCGGCCCGCGCCACGGATGGCACCGCCCGTGTCCTGGTTGAGCATGAAGCGCGTCAGCGGCCTCCACTGCACCGTGCCGTCCGCCAGCTTCACCGGGCGCTCGGTCTGGATGAAGGCCAGCCCGCCCTTGGGGAACAGCCGCGCATCCGTGGCGATGGAGCGGCCCGGCGTCACCGGCCTCCCCAGCGAGCCTTCCGACGGGCCCGCCAGGAAGCGGAAGAACACATAGGACTCGTTGAAGTCGAGCACCCGGCCACACTGCGCCGGGTTCGCCGCCAGCCACGAGCGCAGCGCCTGCATCGACATCTGCTCCTTGGGGATGACGCCCTCCTGGATGAGCAGCGAGCCGATGCTCCGGTAGGGCCTGCCATTCGACGCCGCGTAGCCGATGCGGCGCTGACTGCCGTCCGGCAGCCGCAGCGTGCCGCTCCCTTGCACCTCCGTGAAGAAGAGCGCCACCGGGTCCTTGGCCCATGCCAGCTCCAGCCCCCGGCCATTCAGACTCCCGCCGCGAATCTGGTTGCGCGTCCAGTAGGGCACCACCCTCTTCCCTTCGAGCCGCCCGAAGACCCGCTCCGCCGCGAAGCGCTCGGCGAAGGCCTCCAGCGGCACCTCAATCAAGTCCTCAGGGAGCCCGTGAATCGGCACCGTGTACTCGTCCGTCCGGGTCAGGCTCGCATCCAGCGAGGGCTCGTAGTAGCCCGTGAACAACACCTGCCCGTCCTCGCCTCCCGCGGACTCCATCGGCTCGAAGTCCTCGAGCACCCGCGCCGACAGCTCCTCGGGCGTCATGCCGTCGCGGATGCGCGAGTGCAGGCGCTCCAGCGCGGCCCGCAGCACGGCGGCGGTGACTGCGCGCTGGCCATAGATGAAGCGCTGGTCCGCCGGCCGCGCCCGCAGCCACCGCACGCTCTCCGCGATGGCGGCTCGCAGCGCCGCGGGCTCGCCGTCGTCCCGCAGCTGCAGGGAGCGGGAGACGGGAAGCAACGCCTCCTCGGGCTTCGTGATGGGGGCGCGGGTGGAGCGCGGGCAGGCCGTGACGAGGAGGGCACAGGCCAGCAGGAGGAGTCGGGCGCACGGCGTGGACATGGCCCTTGCGTACCTACCTCACCTGCCGCGCGGGTCGAAGCCCTCCCGCGACGCGAGAGGGTGCTGAACACGCCCGGCTCCCAGTGGCCGCGGCCGGAGCCGGCTCCCGGCAGGCCGCCCACGGCGGGGCGTGACACCGACAGTGCCTCAGGCGACGGCTCGCCTGCCCTTCCACCGGTCGGGGCCAATCCCTCACCCATGCCCCATCTTTCCCTGGCGAGGACCGTGCAATCGAAGGCAGGCGGGCCCGCGGACCATGGGAGAGGAACGAGCGATGAACACCAGGACGGTGGCACGGGGACTCGGCTGGTTCAGCATTGGCGTGGGCGTGTTCGAGCTGATTGCACCTCGGCCGCTCGCCCGCTTCCTGGGGATGAGGCAGGCCACCGGGTTGCTGCGTGTCTTCGGGCTGCGGGAAATCGCCGTGGGTGTGGGGTTCCTGCTGTGGCCCTCGCGCGCGGCCCCGCTGGCCTGGTCGCGCCTGGGCGGAGACCTCATGGACCTGGCGGGCCTGGGCAGCGTCCTCAAGGGCAATCCGAAGAAGGGCCACGTGGGACTCGCGCTGGGCTCCACCCTCGCGGCCACGGCGGTGGATGCTTTCTGCGCGCGGCGCCTCGGTGCCAGTCCCGCCTCAGCCCGGCTCCCCTCTGTCGCACACTCAGTGCCGAATGACGAGCGCCGTCACCATGGGGTGCCACGGGGTGATGAACTCCCGAGGTAGTCGGAACAAATCCGCACTTTCCGTAACAGCTCCGGAGACACAGGTGAGAGCACAGGTCGCGCCAGCCTGCTCGACGCGACGCCCGGTCTCGAGATCGAAGGCGCCATCCGGGTAGGCAAATGGCGCTGAGCGGCTCCCCGCGAGTCGTGCCACCCACGCAAGGGAGGTAGATATCTCCCGTGCGGCCTCGACCGCGCCCATCACGGGGAGGTGCCGATGGCTCATCCCATGTCCGCCGAGCCGATGTCCGGCCGAAGCCAGCGCTCGCAGCTCCTCTTCGGACGGATAGAGCCCGTGGGCCAGGTCAGCGGGAAGCTCGACGTGCAATGACTCGGACAGCAGCCTCAGCAACTCTCGAACCTCATCCCGTGGACTTCGCACCACCCGACGCTTCAGCTCCCCGGTAATGAGCTCGGCCTTGCCTTCGTTTGTTTCGAGGGTTCCTCGCGCGAACACGCCATCCGGGAGCCGCAACTCGAACCGGGAACGCCTCGCATGGTCCAGGAGCCAGTAGAACGCGTCGACCGGGTGGGCCTCTGCGGCCTCTCGTCGCAAGAAGGCCGGGCAAACAAAGAACGTAGCGGGAACGTGTTGCCTGTCGAGGCGCTCCGCGACCCATTCGCTCCACTCGCGGTAACCATCGTCGAAGGTGAGCACCCTTCCCGAAGGGGGCTGTCTACCCGCAGCGAGAGACTCGACCACCTCATCAAGCGAAAGGAAGGAGCCGGCCTCCAGAAGGCGGTCGAGCTCTCCTGGAGTCAGTGCGGTGCCGCGCAACCGGTAGCAAGAAGGCCGGCCAAAGGCCGTCGGTTGGTCCGGAAGCACCCGGTGCAGCATGAGCACCTGGGTTGTCACCGCGAGTCCTCGAGCGTGAAGCCCCGGTTCCTGGCAGGTGCCCTGGCCAGGAGTTCATCCAACCTGGCAACAGCATCCACCGCGGACTGCGCTTGCGCGATAGGCGTCGTCCCCCGGTGGTCGAGCAGTTCGCCCCCCAGACGGCTGCTCCACCCGCCTCCGATGTCCATTGCGACGATGGGGAGCCGATGCTGCCAGGCGAGCGCAAGCTCCGACAATGTGCCGGCTCCACCCCCAATCGCGATGAGCGCATCGGACATCGCCACCAGCACAACGTTCCTCGCGAAGTTCATTCCCGTGGGTACGACAATGTCCACCCAGGGGTTGGCCGCGCCGGGGTCCAGCATGGGGAGCACACCAATCGTGTCACCATCGCCCGCACGCGCGGAGCTCTTTGCGCCACGTGCCGCTGCCGCCATGATGCCTCCAAGGCCGCCGGTCACCACCCGGTGACCACGGTCCACCAGGAGTCTGCCGACCTCCGCGGCGAGCCGAAGAGCGGCCTCGCCCTCCGAGGCTCCCCCGACAACCGCTATCTGTTTCCGGCGCAGCAACGGTTGCTCCACGGTGTGCCCTCCTCCTGGGTGTCTCTGCCACCGCCGGACACTCGAGCGTTCATGGTGTGCCGTCCACGCGCAGAAGGCTGTAGAGCTTGGAGTGGCGCGTTGCGTGGGTGAGTTCGACGCGTGCCAACAGGCGCTTATCCGAGAGGTCCAGAAGCAGGATGGACGTTTCCGTCCCCTCCGGTTCACGCTCCGCCCAGCGATGCCTGGGCATGCGGCCTCGCCGAACCTCCGTCAGCCCGACCGCCAACAGGCGCCCATCCGTCCAGAGCCCACGACACCATCCCGCATGGCCGCTATCAAAGACGCGCAGCCGGACCTCCGCTTCCCCCGATACCCGCCCCATTTGCAGCGGCGCCGTGTGGATTCGACCATCGATGCTCGTGGTCCAGAACAGTCCGGCATCAATGAGCCCATCGTGAGGGTGAGCGCCTGGCAGACGTAGCACGGGCTCGAAGGTGCGAAGGTCACGCACCGTACCGTCATACATGCAGGTCACCAGCGTCTGCTCCGCGGTGATGCAGACGTGGTTGGGATGAAGAAAGTCCGGGACCTTCAGTCGGGAGAAAGGCGTCTCATGCCTGTACGCGCTGGAGTCGTGGTAGCCGTCGTCGTCCAGCCGCCGTGGCCACCGCGCTGGCTCCGTCCCTACCCAGCCGGGCGCGATTACCGTCTCCCAGTCTGGTGGATCCCCACCCGCCATCCGCCAGTGGTTCACCCAGCCAGGCAGCAAGGCATGAGAGCCAACGAAGCGCCCCGTCAGGTCGTGGATGTCGACAGTCCCAAGGCCTGTATTGGCAATGTACAGGCGCCCCGCGGAGCTTGCGACATGGTGGAGGTCGTTGAAGCCTGGCTGGTGCAGCACCCCGGAGACCACGGCTCGCGACACGTCGATGCGGACGAGCGCACAGTGCGAGGCGACGTACAGACTGCCGTCTTGCGCCAGGCAACCGCCCGCGAAGCCCTTGCCCGCGACGCGCAGGTGCGCTGGGGGCATCCAACGGACGAACTCTTCCGACCGCTCGCGCTCCAGGTCGACGAGCCACGTGACGCATTCTCCTGACACGTCGAAGTAGCCGCCGGTGACCAGGAAGGTCAGCCCCATACATCTCTCCAGTCAGGCAGGGCCGCGACCACGTGCCGTGCGAACTCCGCGAGCCGAGCGGGCAGCCAGGGTTCATCCAGTGCGTCCACGGCGCGTGCCAGCGACTCCACGTGCTTCACCGCGACAAGGCACGAACGGGCACAGGAGGCATCCGCCTCATCGCGCCACCACCAGGCCTCGGGATGCTCCAGGACGCTCCGCACCGCCAAGAGTTCCAGGCAGAGCCCCTCCCGGCTCCGTGCGAGAACCTCCCGCCGGTTCGCTATCTCCCGCTCGGCACCCGCGGTCTCCGTCGAAGTCCCTTTCTCAAGGAGACGCGCGAGGACCACGCCCCGCTCCTGGGCCTGTACGAACCGGCGCAGCGCGGCGGCCTCCGGTTGGGGTTCCGCCAACGGCGAACTGCCGTCGCCAACCCGTCTGCCATGGAAGAGGTCGAAGTCCGCCTGCACCATGTGGAAGAGCGGCTCACGCGCCGCGAGATGCGCCCAGAGCGTATCGGCTCGCCGGGTGTCGATTCCGTCCAGGCCACGCAGCACGGGGTAGGGCGCCACCATCAGCGCGTCCAGGTCGAAGAACAGCGCGTTGCCCCCGCGATTGCGACTCTGCGCCAAGCCGCTCGAGCCCACCTGCGTCAGGGAGCGGGTGACCTGATGCCCGTGGGGTACCCGGGCAAAGGCTGTGCACAGCGTTCGGAAGGCGTCGCGAACGCTCCAGGGAGGAGGGCCCGCGGGCTTCCATGGAAAGACGGCATCGAGGTGCGTCGTCGCGCCGCGGGCATGGTCGTAGTAATAGTCGGGCAGAGCGCGGGGCGCGTCACCAGGCGTCCAAGGCTGCTCGGGGATGCTGTCGAACATTCCTCCGAGGTTTCCCAGCAGGTCATGCAGTTGGACGCGGAAGGTCGCGTAACCCGGAATGGGTGGGGCCCCCGTGAAGGTGCCCAGGACGACGGACACCTGCGGGTGGGTGGCCCAGAGTTCCTCAGCCCTCGCGAAGAGGTCGTCGCCAGGTCCCACCTCGAGCCCCGTCGGCCCCTCACGAAGCCGTCGGAATGCCAGGTCATCGTCCAGCATCCACACCAGCAATGGCCCCCCACCGTCTCCTGGATGGGGCAACCCGAGACTCCCGGTTCGAAGGTGGTCCCACAGGAGGGAGACCTGGAGCATGCGGGATGCTCCGATGGGAAGGGGCGCCGAGCAGGGCTCGGGTAGCAGACCCCGGTGCTGGAAGGGAGCAAGGCGCCAGAGCACGTTGCGTGCATTCACATGAGCCACGCGAAGCCCTCGCTCTCGCGCTCGTTGGAGAGCCTCCGCGAGCGGACCGTCACTCTGCTCGTGCCGGCCGTTCTCCACCACCAGGACACCGATCGAATCGCTCGGACGCTGGCCACGCTCGAGCAACTCATGCACCGACGCGAACAATTCCGCGACGCTCTCGGCGCGCTCCGTACCCGCCAGCGAGAGGATGAACCGAAGGGGCTCGTCGGAACGTCCCACCTCACGGGGTGCATGCGGGCCCCGCTCACTGGATGGCGGGACGCAACGTTGGAGTACCTCCTCGGGCACTCCGAACTGGGTTCGCAGCAACGCGACCAGGGCATCCCAATCGTTCACCCGCCGGGTACCTGTCAGGCCCGCCGCGAAGCGCTGGTAGAGGCCATCCTGAAGGATGGCCAATGCCCACCCCGTCATCCGCACCGCGCGGACGGTGCCCAGGGACAGGCGAGCCAGGGCCTGGTGCTCCAGGACGAGGGGAATGAGGGAGTCCGCGGGACGTGGCTCCGGTGACAGGCGATACACCTCCACGGCCTGCCCGTCAGGCAGGGTTCGGACGAGCCGGTACTGCTCCGCGGACTCCTGCTCGAAGCGGAAGCGCTGCCCGTAGGCAGTGAAGTCCAGTGGTCCTCTGTCCAGGGGGAGCGGATGCAGGCAGGGGTTGCCGCTGCCGACATCGACGACAAAGAGCCCCTCCAGCAGCCGGACGATGCCCATGGGGAGGACGCCAGAGCCTTGCGTCTTCGCGGCCGCCAGCCAGGCCTCGAATCCCAGGGTGCGCAGCAGCGCCACAAAGGACGGTGTCAGCTCGTGGCAGGCCCCACCCCACCCCGCGATGTTGGCCTCCACCATGGCCTCAACCGGGGGACTCCCAGGCAGGTGCCGTGCATGAAACAGCGTGAGGTTATGAATGGGTAGCCCATGAAGGTGGGCCCGGGCCAGGCGTGACACTCCCTCGAGGTCCAGGGAGACCTCTGGATTGCCAAGCCGCGCGAGGTACGCGCGGACCGTCGCGCTGTCGAGCCGGGGCAGCGTCATGTTTCGCGGCGCGCCCCCCGGTCAACCCAGTGGAACACATCCTGGAGTTGCTCGGCATGGAGTGGAAAGGTCCAGAGGGGCACCGACTCATCCACGCCATGCGCGTGAGAGCGTGAGTCATTGATGCCAAGCGCGAGATAGCGGGCGCCCGGGGGCAGGCTCCGGTGGAATGGGCACCCGCCTTTCACCGCGGCCTTGTTCAGCTTGCGAACCTCCTGGCGCGTCTGGATGCCCCAACGCTCGGCGCGGAGGCGGAGCGCGGTCAGCAACTCCTGCATCGGCTCGTCGGGCGCAAGGCTCTCCACGCCATCCGCACCCAGTCTGCACGCGATGAGGCGGAGCGTCCCATCCTCGAAGTCGTGGTAGCCGGTCTCCTCCAACCAGAGTCCAGCCGCGAGCCCCCGAAGCCGCTCACCGAAAACCTGGGACGCAACCGCAGAGCCGGTCTCCTCTTCTCCCTGGATGAACCAGGTGAGCGCTGGCGACTGTTGGATTCCCCTGAGCGCGATGAGGCGGGCGGCGAGCGGCCCCTTGTTATCGCTGACGCCATGCGCGAACCAGCGTCCGCGCGCCTCGACCAACGTGGCCCTGTCACCCGCGCTTCCCCGGAAGGGCGTCACGTCATAGTGACCGTACAGCACCACGTGGCCCTCCAGGCCTCGGGCCGGACGATGCGCTTCGAGCAGGGCCGGTGCGCCGGGAAGGGGCCGGTGCAGCCTGCAGACAAAGCCCAGCGCCTCAAGCTGCTCGCGAAGCCAGCTCACACACGCCAGGTGGTCCTTGCCCTCAGGGCTCGTGTCGAACGCCAGCAGTGCTTCCAGCACCTCGCGCGTCATGGGCAGAGGCATGGCAGAGTGCCGGGCGATGGGTGCCCCCTCCCGCCGCTGCTCGCGGTCCGCTGCTCGACTGGCTTCCTGACTCATCGGAGCTCCTGGATGACGACGCCGAGGTCCTTTGAAGACATGAGCCTTCTGACGGGCAGCCCCTTCTCCAGCCAGTCAAGGTAGTGCTCGTACCAGCCAGAGGCCTCCTCCAGGTTCATGGGGTGGCTGCCCGGCGCATGCACGGGTGCACGCCCCAGGAACTGGAGCTCCCACTGCGCTCGCGACGGAAGCAGGAGCAGCACCTCCTCTTCAGGTGACAGGGGGAACAGCTCCGAGTCCCGCTGAATGGCGCTGATGACCACCAGAGGTGGGAGCCCACCATTCGCTGGCTCCAGTTCCACCGTTCGGATGGCTTGGATGAGCAGGCCCTTCGCCCTCATCATCCCTTTGCGACGCTTTGCCGTGTCCATGAGGGGGTAGAGCCACTGCGCGAGCTCCAGGATGCGAGGCGGATGAGGCAGTTCTTTCAAGGCCTCCGCACCGGTGCTCTTTCCAGCGGCAGGGGGCCCCACCAGCCAGAGCAGGCGTTTCATGGGTCCACCCCGAACAACTGCCGTGCCCGCTCCCGGAAGGCAGAAATCCGTTCGGCGCCCATGGTCTCCGCATGCTTGGCCAGGAACGCTCGTAAGCCAGCAACGTTGTAGGAGGAGCCGGCCGTGGACAGCCGTAGTCCCGGGTGGACATGGAAGTTCACACGGGGCTGTGTGTTTCGCCCGTAGCGGAGACCCGGGTGCGCGGCCAGCCGGAAGCCCAAGTCCATGTCATGGAAGGAGGGCAGGTCGGGGTCGAACCCTCCTGATTGGAGGAAGGCCACCCGGGAGATAAAGAGGTTGGAGCCCCGAATGCCCGGATTGCGGACCAGGAAGTCCTCTGGCTGAAGGACCGCGGGCGGCACCTTTTCCGGTACCACCTCCCAGGCCTCGCCCTGCTCACGCACCTTGAGGAAGGCGGTCAGCAGGAGGTCCAGTTCGCCGCTCACTGCGAGCTGACAGGCCTCGGACAGGTATTCCGGGTGCCAGGTGTCGTCGTCATCAAGGAAGGCGAGATACCGACCGCGAGCGACGGAGGCCCCGAGGTTGCGAGCGCGAGCGGCACCGTGCGGCGACTCCTGCCGCACCACTCGAAGTCCCGTGTGCGGAAGAGCATCTTGAGGAGAATCCCCATCATCCACGACGATGACTTCGTCGGGCCTATGGGACTGTTCCGTCACGCTGCGCAGCGCCCGGAGGAGCAGGTCGCTGCGGTGCCGGGTGGGAATGATGACGGAAACCGTTCCCTCAGACACGGACGAGCTCCTTCGCGGGATTCACGCCGTCCAGGACACGACGGAGCTCGGCCGCGGCTTCTTCGGCACCTGGTGGACCGAGCAGCTCCAGGAAGGCGCTCTGCGCGGACACCTGCCTCGCCAGCTCCCCGGGTCCACGGCGCAGTTGTGCAACAACGCTTTCGCCTACCTGCTCCCTCGAGTTCGTGTCCGTATCGAACCGGGCAATCAGGTCCAGCACACGTGCCGTTCCCTCCGCCTCGGGAGCCTGAGGGTCGATGGGCGTGTCAGGGTACAACTCCGTGAGGTTCAATCCCCGAGGTGCAAGGCCATGCGCCTGGTAGACGGAGAGCTGACACACCTGGGTGAGGTTCTGGGGTGGAAGGAAGCTGGTGGGAACACCCAGCTGAAAGCTCTCGAAGGGAGCATTCAGGCCGGGAGCCGTCAGGAAATGGGTGGAGGCGCGCAGCAACTCCAGGTACCGCTCCTGGGGCAGGGTCTCCACGCGAAGCCCCATGTCGCCACCTGCCTTGATGTGTGACACGGCTTTCGTCCCCGCGGCGATGGTCACCGCTTCTGGCGACCAACCCGCCGCAGGAAGCACGTCACGAACGAGGCGGGTCATCGACGAGGGGTAGCTGGAGTTCCCTCCCGGGATGATGTCGGGAGAGTGAGCTCCGCCGTAGTTCACCAGCAACTGGGGGAAGCGACCCCGCTCCTCACCTTGGGCAAGTGACGAGATGAGTGGCCCGACCACCACGGGCCGGGCCATTTCCTCGCGATATCGATCCAGCACCTCGGACACGCCAGGAAAGTTCTCGATGATGTAGCTGCGGGCATGCCGCATGGCGAGGGTTGGCCGGCGCTTCATCCAGAAGAGGATGTCGATGAAGACCAGGGGGAGCCCCAGCTCCAGTACCAGGGGAATGTTGGTGTTGTTGGACACCGCAAGGTAGAGATCGGCGGACGCCAGCACCGAGGAATACCGCCGCACCGATTCGGAATTCCTTACGTCGCAGGGAAGCACCTGGGAAAAGGTGGCTTCGTCACACTGTTCCTGCACGGGTCCGGTCGCCAATACCGAGAAGCGAACCTCTGGCAGGTGGCGCACCAAGGCCCGCAGCGTGGAGATGGAGCCGTAGCAAAAGGGGTTGGGGTCGCAGACGACATGAATCGGATGCGGCATACCCGTGACCCACTCCTTGTCCGGAGCTCGTGGTGCACGCGCCATCATCTGCCAGCCCCCCAGGGACCGCTCGAAACTCCAGTCCGAGTGTTGCCCTTTGAATTCCGAAAAGATTGATCAGGAAACCCAGGCCGGGCGTCCTACCGCCCTGGATTCGCCCCGCCCCTCACGATGACGCACTTCTGCTCCTTCCTTCTCGCGCTGGCCCTTGGCACCCCACCCTCCCAGGCACTGGCGAGCCCCCAGGCCGCGACCGGGATGGCACCGCCTGGGGCGGCTGCTCCTTCCGGGCCTGGGACCGCCGCAGCGCCCACACCGTCGACGCCGGGGGGCCTTCTCGCCAAGCGCGGACGCGAGGTCCGTCGCTCCCGCCCCCGGCCCCGGACGCGCGGTCCGTCCCTCCCGCTTCGAGTACGGACTCCACGGGCACCACCCCGCAGCTCGTCCCGCCCGCACTGCGCGAGGATGCTCCCGCCCGGGTGCCGGACGGCTTCACACTCAGCGCCCCCGTGGTGGTGGAGCTGGAGCTCACCGTCAGTGAAGCCGGCGACGTCACGGAGGCCACCCTCGTCACCGGGGACGCGCCGCCCGAGCTCGCCGCCTCGGCCCTGGATGCCGCCCGCCGCCTGCGCTTCCACCCCGCGACTTCCGGCGGCACGCCCGTCACGGTGCGCCTGCCCTACTCCTACCGCTTCGAGCCTCCCGCTTCGCCCGGCCCTCGCGCCCTGCTCACCGGCCGCGTGCGGCAGAAGGGCACCCGCAAGCCCATTGCCGGCGCCACCGTGCAAGCAGGCGAGGCCACCTCGGAGACCGACGCCCAGGGCCTCTTCCGTCTGGAGCTGCCCCCCGGCACCTCCGACCTGAAGGTCACCGCGCCCGGCCACCAGCCGCTGTTCCTCAAGGAGACGCTGGAGGAGCGCCAGCAGCTCGAGGTGCTCTACGCGCTGGCGCCGCTCTCCGTGAATCCCTACGAGACGGTGGTGCGCGGCGACAGACCTCGCACCGAGGTCTCCCGCGTCACCCTCCATGAGCAGGAGCTGCGCGAAGTCCCCGGCACCATGGGCGACCCGTTCCGCGTCGTCATGCTGATGCCCGGCGTGACGACGCTGGCCTCGGGCCTCTCCTACCCCGTGGTGCGCGGCGTGCAGCCCTCCGCGAGCGCCTTCTACGTGGACGGCGTGCGCGTGCCCTTCCTCTACCACCTGCTCGTGGGCAACGCCGTCGTCCATCCGGACTTCGTCGACACGCTCGACTTCCAGGTCGGTGTGCCCTCGGCGCGCTACGGCAGCCTGCTGGGTGGCGCGGTGGACGCGCATGTGAGCCGGCCTCGCGAGGACGGCATCCGCGGCACCGCGTACGTGGACCTCATCAACAGCGGCGTCTTCCTGGAGGTGCCGCTCCCCGACACCGGCACCACCATCACCGCCGCGGCGCGCATCAGCTACACCGGGCTCATCGTCACGCGCGTGGCCAACAGCATCAACGGCCCCTCCACCTATACGGCCCCCGACGGGACGACCTACACGGACTCGGGCGAGCCCAAGCTCTACGCCGACTACTGGGACTATTCGGCCCGCGTGGAGCAGCGCGTGGGCGAGGGCCGGGTGCGGCTGCTCGCGCTGGGCACGTCGGACTCGGTGGGCCTGTCGCCGCGCACCCCTGACCAGGACGTGGGCGGCGTGGCGCTGCTCTTCCACCGGCTGGACCTGCGCGGCCGGCACCCCTTCGCCGGCGGCGAGGCGGAAGTCGGACTGACGCTCGGGTATGACCGGCTCGGCCTCCACTTCGCAGCCGGCGCCGACAGCCCCGGCACCTATGAGCTGGTCCAGGGCGGCGTGACGCTGCGCACCGGCTACACGCGCGAGCTGTCCTCCTCGGCGGCGCTGGAGGTCTTCGGCCAGGTCGAGCGCCGCAGCGCGGACGTGGTGGCCACCGGCATCCTCCGCCCCGTGGGCCCCGTCGACGGCAGGGATGCCTTCAGCCGGCCGGACATCCTCGCCACCTTCGCGGGCGTGGGCGCCCAGCTCACCCTGCGGCCCGCCGCGCGCTGGACGCTGGTGCCGGGCCTGCGCGTGGACAGCTACCACGGCTTCGG
>JBKGHK010000989.1:0-3143 GCA_046520375.1 Pyxidicoccus sp. 3LFB2 | reverse complement strand
GGCTCGGTGGGGGCCTGCACCACCTTCACCTCGGCCACCGCGCCCTGCGCGTCCACCAGCAGCTCCAGCGTCACCTCGCCGGGCGTGCCCTCCAGCCCTTCCGGCCAGGCGGCGGGGGACTCCGTGACGAGGGTCGGGGGCACCAGCTTCGCCTCGGTGCCCTCGGCGGTGAGGCCCAGGCGGGCGGCGTCCTCGGCGGACACGGCCGTGCCTCCATCCGAGGCCTGGACGTCCACCTCCACCGCGCGGTGCTCACTGGAGGGAGAGGGCACGCCCTGAGCGCCCGCGAGGCCGGGCACCAGCACCAGGAGGAGCAGGGGGACAAGGCAGTAGCGTTGCGGTTGCATGAGACGCACCAACACCGAAGCTCGCGAAACAGTCACTCCGGCCGGTGCGGTTCGCGGTCGCCGCGTATATCAGGCCTGGGGAATCGACCAGAAGACCCCCAGGCTGCCCCACGCGGTCAGCCGCCCTCAATTTTCTTCCAGGGCCTCGTTCGCCGGGGCCGCCGGGGCCAGGAGCAGGGGCGCCTGCACCGGGCGGGGAGGCAGCGGAGGTGGGGCGAGGTAGTTGGTGTTGCTCACGTAGAGCCCCGTCCGGGGCAGCTCGTTGGCGCGGGGGCCCTTGTAGCGCAGCACGTACAGGCCGCTGTTCTCGTCGGTGATGTAGATGAGGCCGTTGTAGAGGATGGGGTGCGGCCACATCCACACGTCCGGGCTGTCGCGGAAGCGCTCCACCACGCGTGAAGCGGGCTTCGGCACGTAGACGCCCACCTCCATGGGCAGCGCGGGGTTGGCGATGTCCCACACCCGCAGCCCCGCCGAGTACCAGGACACGAAGAAGAGGTTGGGGAAGACCAGCTGCTGGTGCGGGGAGAACTCGCGCAGCAGCGACGGGTCTCCAGGGCCGCCGACCACGCAGTTGGGCTCCAGGTTCTCCGGCACCATGTAGCGCGAGACGACCTGCGGCCTGCGCTCGTTGGAGATGTCCAGGATGTGCCCCCAGCTCCACGGGCAGGTGTTGGTGCCGTTGCGCTCGCCGGAGACGACGAGGTACGGCCGGCCCGGCACCCGATACACCGAGTGCTCCGTCCACGCATACGGCGGCGTGAAGTCCACGCGCGCGTCCGGGTCCGGGTTCAGCTTGCGCAGGCACAGGTTGGGGTCGGTGTTGCTCGTCTCGTCCACCGTTACCGTGTCGCGGATGCACGGCTCCCGGTTCGCCAGCCGCGAGCTGTCCAGGATGTAGTAGCCACCGTGGATGTTGGCCACGTACACGCGCGTGCCGTCCGCCGAGACGGACATGGAGTGGACGTTGTTGCGCTGGACGGCGGGCTTCACGGGGTCGAAGACGAAGTGGTCATCCCTCCACTCGAAGGGCTCCACGGGCTCCACGCGCGGGACGGCGGGGGTGAGGGTGAAGGTGGCCACCGGCTCGGGGCTGATGGGGCCGTCCGGAGGCGCCATCAGCTCGAAGACGCGCAGCGACGGCTCGCGCACGTCGCCCAGGTGGATGGAGGAATAGAGGAGGAAGCGCGCGGGCTCGCGCGGGTCTCGCCAGAGGAAGAACTCGTGCGGCCGGTCGACGCCCAGCGACAGCGTCTGCCGCAGCCTGGGGCGGCGGCAGTCGGTGATGTCATAGATCTGGTAGTTGTTCACCGCGCCGCTGTCCGGGCCCACCTCGCGGAAGTTCATGATGATGAGCGTGTGCGCGTCGGGGATGGTGCGCAGCTCGCGCGAGGTGGCGTCAAGGATGGTGGGCAGCGCGCCCACGGTGCGCGGCCGGCGGGGGTTGGAGATGTCGACGATGAGCACCTCGGGCGGCAGCGGCGGCGTGCCGAACAGCGGGCCGGTGCCAGGTCTGCGGCCGATGCGGCTGCCCACGTAGAGACAGTCCCCGGCGATGCCGGTGGGCCCGTTGCGGCCCCGGGCGATGGAGTCTCCGGGGTTGGGCAGCGGGTGGTAGCCGATGAGCTCGAAGTTGTCGTTCTGCGGCAGTTCGTGGAGCGGCTGGCGCAGGGCGCCGATGATGGGGCGCGGCACCTTCTTGAAGGGCGTGTCCACCACGGGTGGGAAGCGCGGGTGCCGCGAGCCGGAGTCCACCGCCTGTTGGGCTTCGACGCGCGCGGGCCACGCGAGCGCCAACAGCCCGGCGAACGTCAGCCACTTCATCACTGCTCCAGCCATGGGTCCTCCCCCAGCGTGTGCCCGCCTGCTTTTCGGGCACTGCGAGAAGGGGCGCACGGTAGGGACGCTCCCCACGCTCCACGATGGCCCGTGGGTGGCACGCCACGCGGGGCCCACGACACACTTCCTGGCTCGCGGGATGAGCGGGGCTCTCTGAGTTCGGGCCCGCGAGCCCGACGGCGCGGCCCGTGCTTTTCCTCCGACGTTGGACCTCCGTTCCAGGGCACTGTGGACGGGCGGACCTTCGCACCTGCCCCGCAGGGCCTGGGCGTGTGGCCCACCACACGGAGGCAGGGCAGACGGCGTCCGCTCCTGGCTGTGTGCTCGCGAGCATCACTACCCTTTTTCAAGTTCAGTGAACGCACGCGGTGCTGGGAACGGAGGGGAAGCCCATGCGCACGCCGAAGGATGCGCTGCTGCTCCAGGGGTTGGAGCATGCATTGGCAGGCCGGCACGCGAACGCGGCGGAGGCGCTGCTGTCCCTGCATGCGCTGCTGGACGTGGAGGGCGTGGCGGAGGACCTGCACTACCTCCTCTTCGCGACGGCGCTCTCCCGCCGGCTGGAGGGCTCGGGGGCGGTGACGCGCAACCCGTACCTGCACCCCGAGCCGGAGCAGGGGGCCCGGCAGATTGATTTGTTCCGCCTGTTGATGACGCACATGCCGCTGGCCTCCGCGGCGGACGCGGTGGCCAACGCGGCGCTGATGGGGCTCTTGCGCGGGCATGGCGAGGCCACGCTGCTGGACGTGGGCATCGGCCAGGGGCGCCAGGAGCGCGAGCTGCTGCGAGCGCTGGCGCGAGCGGGGGCGCTGCCGCGAAGGCTGACGCTGGTGGGGGTGGACCCGAGCGGCGCCAGCCTGCGGCAGGCGGAGGCCTCGGTGGCGGAGGTGGCGCGCGAGGTGGGCGTCACCGTGCGCTTCGTGGGGCTGGAGTCTCCGGTGGAGCGGCTGGAGGACG
>JBKGHK010000988.1:0-3156 GCA_046520375.1 Pyxidicoccus sp. 3LFB2 | reverse complement strand
AGCACCAGCTCCACCTCGTCCGGCGTCAGCGCCCGCGTGGCGGCGATGGGCTCCGGCGGCGGGCGCGGAGTGGGGCGGGGACACGGCGGTGTACTTGTCCAGGTCGATGCGCTCCTCGCGCACCAGCAGCGTGCCGGCCAGCAAATCACCCAGGCGCCGGTGCTGGCGGGTGAGCAACATGGAGATGCAGCCGGCGGCGTACAGCATGGGCAGGAAGTCCACCGCGCGGCACAGGTTGCGCACCGCGCTCTCGAACAGGCCCACGGGCGAGCCGTCCAGCCTCACCACGCGGATGCCCAGCACCCGCTTGCCCACTGTCTGTCCATGGAAGAAGACCTCGCCCACCGTCCAGTACAGCCATTGCGTGGCGAAGAGGCCCACCACCAGCAACGTCTGCCCCAGCCCCGACAGCGCCTGGAGCACGCCCAGCACGTCCGACACCAAAAGGGTGAAGACGAAGTAGGCGACAATCCAGAAGAAGAACAGCAGCGCCGCGTCCACCAGCCACGCCAGGCACCGGTAGCCGATGCCCGCCACGGGCAGGGTGAGCGCCACGCGCTCGGGCGTGGCGACGTCGAGATGGGGGGACGGGGCGGTGTGCATGTAGGCCCGGCAGCATATACGCCCCCGCGTCCGTCCCGGGGCCCTTGACTCTCCGCGCCATGACTGGCATTCCTGTTATTACAGGTTATTGGCGGGTGTCGGACGGTGGACGGAGGCCCCTGTATCGGAGGGCTGAGACATCCGCTACTGGACGGCAGGGCATGTCAGACAAAGGACAACGATGACGAACCGACGTCTGAAGCCCCTGGATTGCGCAGCGATTCATGCACACCAGACACTCCCGCCGGGGCTGGTTCGCGTCTGCGCTTTCCCGGTGTTAGGGTTTCATGCGTAGGGCTTCAGCAAGGGGCCGCCGAGGAGGTGCGGCCCGGCAGTGCGGCAGACGTAGTCGAAAGCAGAAAGCAGTCAGGAGTCGAGTCCTGTATCGGTAGGCCGACCCCGTAGTGATTCAGCGGACGTGCTCGTTCTTCTCGTGGACTCTCCCCGCTGGCACCTGAGTAACGGAGTCGGCTGTGGTCAAAAGGTAGTCCGAGAAGTTTTCGCCATGACGGCTGGGGGGCCTTCGCATGGCAACATCCAATCAAGCAGCGATTCGTGTATCGATTCTCGAGGGACCGTGGGCGGCCTGGCAGGGCCTTGCTGACGGACTCCGCGGTGAAGGAGTGCAGGTGTCCTCGGTGACGAGGGACGTGCGCCTCTTCCTCGACGGGCTGGGCACTGATCCGCCGCAGGTGGCGGTGATGGACGTGGAGGGTGACAGCGAGGCGGCTGTCGGCTGCTCCGTGACGGAGGGCATCAATCTCCTGCGGGAAGCGCGCAAGCGCCGCCTGGAGGTGAGGATGCTGCTGCTCTCCGCCGTGAGTCAGCCGGAGGTCATCTCGCAGTGCTTCGACGAGGGCGCCTCGGGCTACCTCTTCCGAGCCGGCCTCGGCACCACCGCCGTGGCGTCCGCCATCCAGTCACTGGTGCGGGGCGAGCGGTTGTTCCCGGTGCAGCTGCTGAGGAACGACTTCGAGCACCCGCCGGTGACGTCGCCCACGGCCAGCGTGCTGCTGGCGCTCACACAGCGCGAGCGGGAAGTGCTCGCGTACGTGGCGGGAGGCGCGGACAACCTGAAGATTGCCGCGCACCTGCAGATTGCCGAGCGCACGGTGAAGTCGCACGTCACGCAGCTGTACCGCAAGCTGGGCGCGGAGAACCGCACGCAGCTGGCCTTGCGTGCATGCCACCTGGGCGTCCGCCCACCGCCGGACCTCTAACCGGGGCCGGCCCACCCTCTCCACGCTCCGCGGGGAGAGGGAGCCGTTGATTCAAGCTGGGACACACGCCCCCGGGCGCTGGCTGTTGCCGGCCCTGGGGGCGTGGAACCCACGCCTTCAGTTCTTCGCCTGCGCCTCCTCCATCTTCTTGCGGAGGCTCAGCGGGCGCATGTCCGTCCAGACCTGCTTGACGTACTCCAGGCACTCGGCCTTGGGGCCCTGCTTGCCCGCGTCCTTCCAGCCCAGCGCGTTCTCACGGTCCGCCGGCCAGATGGAGTACTGCTCTTCGTGGTTCACGACGACCTTGTAGACGGTCGTGTCTTCGCGTTCATCCGCCATGGTGTTCGACTCCTGGGAGTGGGGGCATTCTGCTCACATCCCGGAAAAAGACGTCAAGCCGGGTAGGCCCGAACACAGCTCCAGCGTGCCGCCGCTCCTGGGGAGGTGGGTGTAGGGTCTACCGGCGCATCACCAGCCACCCGAGGGTGGCCGGGCGCACGGTGGCCGCCGAGCCCATGAGGTGGGCCCCGGGGGCGGGGCCCGGCCGGGCCGTGCCGGGGCGAGCGGCACGGGCGGACCGCGGGCTCACGGCCTGAACTGGCCGCGAAGCTCGCCTGCGTTGAAGTTGGCCGTGTGGATGTTGACGTAGAAGTTGCCGTCCTCGAAGAGGTCCTTCTCCTCGTCGGTCAGCGTCTTGCGGCCCTCGAAGGTGCCGCTGCGGTTGTCGGTGCTGGTCACCACCAGGTTGAAGACGATGGGCCCGTTCTCGCCCCTGGGGGCGTTGTGGACATGGGCGGCGCTCCCGGCGACGGGGAACAAGTCACTGCTCAGGTTCGAGAAGCTTCCGTTCACCACCAGCTCATCCCCGTCCAGCTCCGCGTTGGCAGCCCCCGTCGCGCCGGTGGTGACGGGCGGAACCTCCTCGCTGCCCGCCAGCGTCGTGTCCGCCTCCGGGGCGTTGCCGCAGCCGGTGAGCCACAGGACGCAGGCCACCAGGCCCGGTACCGCGAGACGTGTCAGCATTCCCCTGCGCATCATGACGCTCCTGTCCTCGCGCCCAGGCGGGGTCCGGCGTGGACTCCGGAGCGCGGGGTGGGCACCCTGCGCCCGTCCTCCCGAGGGGCCAATCCAACCGGACGGCGGGGGCACGGACAGGGAGTGAACACGCCCCGCCCCGCGCCTGCCCCCCGAGGCTGCGCACTGGCGGCCCGGTGACACCCCGGGCTGGGACGCGGATACTCTCCGGCCATGCGCCTGCTCTCCCTGGTTGTCACCGCCCTGGTCCTCCTGCTGGGGAGCGCGTGGGCCGCGCTGGCCCTGGCCATGACGGGCG
>JBKGHK010000987.1:0-3166 GCA_046520375.1 Pyxidicoccus sp. 3LFB2 | reverse complement strand
GGCGCTGAAGCCGCCGGACCGCGCCCGCGCCGCCGCCATGGCCGAGGAGGCCCGGACGCGCTTCGAGAGCCTGGGCCTGCGGGCCCGGCGGGAGCTGGAGCAGGTCATGGCCTGGCAGCAACGCGAGGGACTGCGATGAGTGACACAACCGAACCCGGTACCCTGTCCGAGCTGCTGCGCGCCTACGTGCCACTGGAGCGGCGTGCCCACGTGGAGTTGGTGGCGGGCCTGGACGCGCTGCTGACCCAACACCTCACGGCGGCCCGCGCCGCCTGGCCCACGGTGGCTGTCACCGACACGGCCTTCCTGCGCCACCTGGCCCGCCACCTGCCGGCCGAGGCGACGGCGGAGGTGCTGCGCCAGCTGCACGGCGCGACCTGTACCTCGCGTGCGCCTGCGCCGAGGGCAACCCGCAGGCCCTGCTCGCCTTCGACCAGCATGTCCTCCAGCGGGTGCCCTCGCGGCTGGGGGCATGGCGCGCTCCACGGTGGACGAGGTGCTCCAGGTGCTGCGCGCGCGGCTGCTGATGGGGCGGGGCGAGGCGCCGCCGAAAATCGCGGACTACTCCGGCCGGGGCCCGCTGCTGGCCTGGGTGCGCATCAGCGCCGCGCGCATCGCCGGCGAGCTGGCCACCCGCGACGGCCGGCAGGAGCTCTTCGACGAGCCCCCCGAGGCGCTCGCGCGGATGCTGTCCTCCGGCGACCCGGAGCACGAGCTGGTGCGCAAGGACTCCCGCGAGCTGCTCGTCGACGTGCTCCGCAAGGTGCTGGCCACGCTCCCCGAGCGCGAGCGCGCGCTGCTGCGGCTGCACCACCTGCACGGCTTCACCATGGACAAGCTCGCCACCGTGTACGGCGAGTCGCGCTCCGGCATGCAGCGCCAGGTGGCGCATGCCCGGGAGCGGCTGCTGAAGCTCACCCGCACGGAGCTGGCCGCCCGGATGCGGATGGAGGCCCCGGAGCTGGAGAGCCTCCTGGGCCTGGTGCGCAGCCGGCTGGACCTCAGCCTCAACCGGCTGCTGGGCTGAAGGCCTCGCGCGACGGGCGCTACTTCCGGGGCCAGGCGTCCCGCATGGCCCCGGCCACCTGCTGGAGCGCGCCGCCGAAGGGGGAGCGCTTCCTCCAGATGAGGGCGAGCGTGCGCTTGGGCGCCGGGTCCGCGAAGGGGCGCACCTGCAGCTCCGAGCGCTTCACCTCCGTGGCCACGGCGAGCGCGGGCAGCAGGGTGACGCCCGCGCCCGAGGCAATCATCTGCGTCAGGGTGGGCAGGCTCGTCGCGCGGAACTCCAGTTCGTGCGCGCGCGCCCTGGAGCACAGGGAGAGCGCCTGCGTGCGGAAGCAGTGCCCCTCGTCCAGGAGCAGCACGTCCTGCCCGCGCAGCTCCGAGGGCAGCGCGTCGCCCTTCTTCACCCCGAGCGGGTGGCCCTTGGGCGTCACCAGGAAGAACGGGTCGTCCGCCAGCACCGCCGACTCCACGTCGCCCAGGTCGGCCTCGAGGGCGACGAGCGCGGCGTCCAGCCCGCCCCGCTCCAGCTCGCGCGTCAGCACCTCCGTCTTGTCCTCCAGCCAACGCACGGTGAGCCGGGGGAAGTGCTTGCGCAGCGCGGGCGTCACCGAGGGCAGGAGGTAGGGCGACACCGTGGGGATGACGCCCAGCCGCAGGGTGCCGCTGAGCGGGTCTCCCGCCCGCCGGGCCGCCTCCGTCAGCGCGTCCACCTCCACCAAGAGCCGTCTGGCACGTTCGACCAGTTCCGTCCCTACCGGGGTCAACAGTACGCGCCGCCTGTCGCGCTCGAAGAGTTGCACGCCCAGGACTCCCTCCAGCTGCGCAATCTGCGCGCTCAGCGAGGGCTGGGACACGTGGCACCGTTCCGCTGCCTTCCGGAAGCTCAGCGCTTCCGCCACCGCGACCACGTACTGGAGCTGCCGGAGGGTGAACGGGTGGGGGGCGAGGTTCATAGCCTCAGGCTATCAACTCCATCCAGCACGAACCCCAGGAGCGTCATGAGCCAGTCGAGCGACGGAAAGTCGGGCAACGGTGCTGGAGAACTACCACTTCCTCGAGAAGATCAGCCCCTTCGACGCGAGGCGGCTCGCGAGTACCCGGGGCACCACCCCAAGGTGTCCGGCGAGGTGGTGCGCAGGGAAACTTGACCCAGTGCGACGCCGAATACGGCAAGCGCGTCGCGCAGGGCCTGGGGCGCTAGTCAGACAACCCGCGAAAGCGGCTACGGCGGCGGCTACGGCGAGTCCGGGCCGCCCTCGTCGTCGGGGACGAGCACCGTCTTGAGCTTCTCCAGGACGTCGTCGGACACGTCGGTGAAGGCGAGTCCGACTTCGAAGCGCGCGTCCACGCCCTTGGGCACCGGCTTCGTCCAGGCCACGCGCGCGTCGCAGCGCAGGGACGTGCCGTCCTTGAGGAACAGGTCCAGCTCCAGCGGGCTGTTCACCTTGTACTCGTCATCCGAGTAGATGCGGATGCCGCCGAGGCTGGCGTCCAGCACCTGCTGCTGCTTGTGGTCCACCCGCCTGAGCCGGGCCGGGCGCGCATACAGCGGGGCCGCGAGCCGGGGGAAACGGCGTCGTTCCGAGGGGGAGTCGTTCGTGCTCACGGCGTTCCTCATGCGGCCTTCTCCGGAAGGATGCCCGGCGCACCTCTCGGGGCAACCTCCGGGAGCATAGGGGATTTCCACGACCTGCGAGGAGTTCCGCCCAATTTTCTCCTTGCGGGACGCCCCGACCGGGACGGTTGCCTGGACTCCAGGCTGGATGGCGTGAGTGTGCGTCCAGCCCCGAGGGACGGGAGGCTTTCCGCTGACGCAGAGCGGCGCCTCACCCCGGGGTCGGAAGGCCCCGGGCAGGGCGGCACTGACCTACAGCGCGGACTGCACCGCGTTCTCCAGCTCCTGGCGGGGATACCAGTCCACGGGGCGCAGGCCCGTCACCAGCTCCAGCGTGCCGTCGGTGAGCGTCACGGCGGGGTGCTTGTCGGTGCGCAGGTGGATGCGCTTCACCTTCTCGCGCAGGGTGGCGCGGCCCACGTCGTCCTTCACCAGGGCCTCCAGCACCTCGCGGGTGCGCTCCGCCAGGAAGCCGAGCGCGCGCAGGGCCTCGGCGCTGGTGGCGTTGAACCCGGGCGCGAGGCCCAGGGGTGAGCGTCGTCTCCG
>JBKGHK010000986.1:0-3170 GCA_046520375.1 Pyxidicoccus sp. 3LFB2 | reverse complement strand
CCCGGCCGCGCCGGCAGCCGGTGTCCGGCCTCGTGCCGCTCGATGTCGCGCGCGAGCTGCCGCGTGGACTCGGAGGGCTCCACGTCCAGCTCGCGCCGCAGCACGTCCCTGCACTGCTGCCACGCGGCCAGCGCGGCGCCCCGGTCTCCCAGCCGGTGCAGCAGGCGCATGACGTGCTGGTGGGCTTCCTCGGACGTGGGCTCCAGGTCCACCAGGCGGCGGGCCCTCTCCAGGGCCACGGTGAGCTGCCCGTCCTCCTGCTCGTGGCGCCGCACCTGGGCGTCGAGCGCCTCGAAGCGCATCCGCCGCAGCCGCAGGCGCCACATCCGCAGCCAGTCGTCCAGGGCCGAGCAGTCGTCATACCCATGGCCCTCCAGCAGCTCGCCGGTGAAGGCCGCCACGCGCTCGCGGTCTCCCGTCTCGTGCGCCACCACCAGCAGGGCGACGTCCATGGCCAGCCCCGCCTGCAGCCGCAGCGGCTCACGGCCCTCGACGCATGGGGTGCCCGCCAGCTCTCGCAGGCGCCGGAGCAACTGGCGCAGGTTGTTGCGCGCCGTGGCCTCGGAGGACTCCGGCCACAAAAGCCCCGCCAGCCGCCAGCGCGCCGTGGCGCCTTCCAGGGCCAGGTACGCCAGCAGCGCCGCCGTCTTGCGCTCCAGGTACTTCGGAGCCTCCGTGCCTCCTGGCAGCCTCGGCGTTCCCAGCAGCGCGATGTCCACGAAACCCCCCTGTGTCCAATTCCAGATTACCCAGGGGAAACTGAAGGAAGCAGCCCCTGCTCCGCGCGGCTGTCACCTTCCAGTCACGCCTGGCCTGCGAGGGTGGGTGCCATGGAAGCCGTGGCGGCGCGGCGTCCTCACCTGGGGTCGCGCCGACGGGGATTTCATGACGTACCAGTTCCCGGGGGGGAGCACGGGCAGGGTCGGCAGGGGTGTTCGGCCCTGCCCGTGAACTTTTTCGGGGCGTCACGAAGCACTCCGTCACCCGGTCCCCTGGCGAGCAGGTTTCAGGAGGCAGTCGCGTCCGGGGCAAGGGTGGGGTAGAGAGCACCTCCCCCGCCCACGACGCCCATTCCTGATGCCACGAGCCCGACGTTCCCGCACCCCACGTCCTTCGTCCCCCTCCAGGTCGCGTGCCTCTCGCGAGGCCACCGGTCCGGACACCCTGATGTCCGTCGAGCGTGCCTTTCGCGACGCGCTCCGCGACGAGCTGGGAGGGCCTCTCTCCGAGCTGATGGACCGCATGCTCCGCGTCGCCAGCGGCATGTCCGGAAGCGTGAGGGGCGCTGCCTCTCCCGTGCATGCCCTGGCGGCCGTGGTCTCCACGCCCGAGCCGGAGGCCTGCGCCGTCATGGGCTGCGTGCTGCCGCGCGGTGAGTCCGGCTTCTGCAAGGCGCACAGCCTGCAGCGGCAGCAGATGATCAACGACGGGCGACTGCACCCCGAGTGGGTGGAGGGCGCGTCGCCCCACAGCGTCCCCAACGTGATTCCGCCCCGCAGGCGCCGGGGCGAGGGACGTCGCGCGGCGGCTCCCGCTCCCGCCGCCGCCCCCACCGAGGAGGCCGTGGCCCCGCGCACCGAGCCCCGCATGTGGGTGCGCAAGAAGTCCGACGCGGCCGCGGCCGTCATCCCCACGGGGAGCAAGGCTCCGGACTCCGCGTCCGCGAAGCCGAGCACCCGCGTGGAGCCGAAGCAGGACGAGCAGCAGCAGATTGCCTTCACGCTGGGCCGCTGGGCGAACGAGTTCAAGTCCCGGAAGTAGTCGTCCCCCGTCGAGTCAAGGCGTCCCGGGTGGGGCCCCTCACGTGAAGTGGGGCCTGCACCCTTCGCGGCCCACTCCTGTAGGCTGGGCGCCACTTCCACTACCTCCTGGGGGGACTCGATGCGGCGGGTGGCGAGAATCTTCGGACTGGGCGCGGCGCTGCTGGGCGCGTGGCCCGTCTTCGCACAGCAGGACGCCACCGGTGGCGAGGTGCGCCCCGCGGACCTGGCCCTGCGGGGCGCGGTGGCGAAGGCGGTCCGCCCTCCCTTCGACGCCGTCTATGAGGCGCTCCAGCGCACCGTGCGCTTCCGGCAGGTGGCGCTGTCTCCGAAGGGCCGTCACGTGGCCTGGGTGGAGTCGGGCTCGGCGGAGGCTGGCCCGAAGACGGGAGGCAGCATCCTCCAGGTGCTGGACCTCTCCGAGCCGGACGCGAAGCCCTTCCGCATCACCGTCTGCCTGGGACCGCACGCGTGCAACGAGGGCTCCCTTGCGTGGAGCCCGGATGGGGAGCGGCTCGCATTCCTCTCCGATGCGGGGCTGGGCGGCCAGGGGCAGCTCTACGTCGCCAGCATCTCGGACGGCCCGGCGCGCAAGCTGACGTCGTTCAAGGGGCCGCTGTCCTCGCCCCGGTGGTCGCCGGATGGAGACTCGGTGGCGGTGCTCGTCATCGAAGGCGAGGGCGCCGAGCATGCCAAGGGCCCCACGGGCCCCGCGGCTCGCGAGACGGGCGTGGTGCAGGAGTCCCACCCCGTGCGGCGCGTGGCCGTGGTCTCCGTGGACGACGGCAGCCACCGCGTCGTGTCACCCGAGGGCCTCTTCGTCTACGAGTACGCGTGGAGCCCGGACAGTGAGCAGCTGGCCATCACCGCCGCGCCGCCGCCGGGGGACGCCAACTGGTGGGTGGCGAAGCTGCACGCGGTGGAGGCGAAGTCGGGCCGCACGCGGCTGCTCTACACGCCGAAGTGGCAGATGGCGGAGCCCACGTGGAGCCCGGACGGCAAGCATCTGGCCGTCATCGAAGGGCTGATGAGCGACCAGGGCTCCAACGGCGGCGACGTCATGGCGGTGCCGGCGGCGGGCGGCAAGGCGCGCAACCTCACGCCCGGGCTGAAGGCCACGGCCACCAGCCTGGACTGGGTGGCGCCGGGGAAGCTGGTGTTCGGCGCGCAGGTGCAGGGCGAGTCGGCGCTGGCGGCGGTGGACCCGGTGAAGGGCGGCGTGACGGTGCTGTGGAAGGGCCCCGAGCGTGTCAGCACGGGCGGCGGGGTGGACGTGTCGCTGTCGCGCGATGGGATGACGAGCGCGGTGCTGCGCGACTCCTTCAGCCGGGCGCCGGACGTGTGGGTGGGGCCGGTGGGCGAGTGGAAGCAGGTGACGCGGCACAACGCGCAGGTGCAGGCGCCCGCGGG
>JBKGHK010000985.1:0-3174 GCA_046520375.1 Pyxidicoccus sp. 3LFB2 | reverse complement strand
CCGAGGCCTTCCGGGCGCTCCACCCGGAGCTCCCCGTCATTGGCGTGGAGCTGGACGCGGAGCGCGCCCGCGCCGCCAGCGCGCACGCCGACGCCCGCACCCACTTCCGCCAGGGCGGCTTCGAGCTGCCCCTCGGGGGAGACGAGCCCGCCCGCCTCCTGCGCGCCATGAACCTGCTGCGCCAGGGGCCCCCCGAGCGCGTGCCCGAAGCCCACCGGACGCTGGGCCGCTACCTGCTGCCCTCCGGCCTGCTGGTGGAGGGCAGCGCGGACCCGACGGGTGCCATCCTCACCGCGCACCTGCTGCGTCGGGCCCCGGACGCCGACACCCCCCTCGTGCGCGAGGCCCTGCTCTTCCACACCGACTTCAGCCATGGCTTCGCGCCGCTGCTGTTCCGCGACTGGCTGCCCCGTGACTTGCGCCGCCGCGTGCGCCCCGGCGAGCCCGTCCATGTCTTCTTCTCCGAGTGGGTCGCCGCCTGGGAGGCCGCCCGGGTCGCCGGCCACACCGCGCCCCCGGACGCCTTCCACGAGGCCGCGTCACGCCTGGCGGCTCGCACAGGGGCCGTGGAGACCGATGCGTGGCTCCTTGCTCGCGGGTACCTCGTTTGGAAGCCAAGGGACGGCGTCAGTCCCTGAGGGATGACGCGACGCATACCCACCCAGTCGCTGGCAGTCCCGGGCTGCGAGAAGATGAGCAAGGTGCAAGGGGGGCGAAAAAGTGCAGGGCGTGAGGCTATCCTGCGCCTGACATTTCCTGGTGTCCTGCCAGGGATTGCGTGGCAGAGCAGGTAGGACCCCACACTTCATGAAACGGCACATCGTCTCCCTCATCACCGCGAGCCTCGCCGCGAGCAGCCCCGTCGCCGGGGCCTCCATGCCCCCGCGAGGCGCCCGCTCCGGGTTGGCCGCGCAGGTGCTGGCCGCGGTTCGCGGCACGGCGCAGCGCTCGCGCCGTGAGAGGGAGCCGGGGGCGCAACAGGAGATTGAGGACGCCATGGTGGAGCAGTCACCCCGGACGCGCGTGGAGGGCCGGCCGCCCGTGCTGCTCTTCTCGGCGGGTTTCTACGGCACGCTCGCGGCCGCGCGTTGCTTCGGGCGCAACGGTATCGACGTGACGGTGGCGGACCCCACGAAGCTGGGGCCCGCGAGCTGGTCCCGCTTCGTCGGGCGCCGCGTGCAGTGCCCGCCCGAGTCCCGGGCCGAGGACTTCATGGCCTGGCTGCTGGAGTTCGGCCGGAGCCAGCCGGTGCGCCACGTGCTCTATCCGACGAGCGACGAGCTGGCGTGGCTGGTCTCCGTCCACCGCGAGGAGCTGGCGAAGGTCTTCCACCTCTATGACCCGGGCGTGGACGCCGTCTACGGCCTGCTCAACAAGCGCAAGCTGTCCGAGGTGGGCCAGGAGGTGGGGCTGCGGCTGCCGCGCACCTGGTTCCCCGAGTCGGAGACGGATTTGGACACGGTGGCGCGCGAGGCGCGCTTCCCGGTGCTCATCAAACCCACCACCCAGATTCTCTACTCCACCCACCGCAAGGGCCACCCGGTGGCCGAGCCCTCGCAACTGGTGGAGGAGTACCGCGCCTTCGCCCGCGACGGGTACGCGGACATGCTGGTGAAGTTCGACCCGGCCGTGTCCCGCCCCATGGTGCAGGAGTTCCACCCGGAAGCGGCCCAGGGCATCTACAGCCTGTCGGGCTTCGTGGACGAGACGGGCGGGCTGTTCGAGGTGCGCGGCGCCATGAAGGTGCTCCAGCGCCCCCGGCGCCTGGGCGTGGGCGTGTGCTTCGAGTCCGCCCCGGTGCGCGAGGACCTGGCCGACGGGCTCAAGCGGCTGTGCAAGCGCCTGGGCTACCACGGCGTCTTCGAGGTGGAGTTCATCCAGACGAAGGACGACTTCCTCCTCATCGACTTCAACCCCCGCTACTACGGGCAGATGGGCTTCGACATCGCCCGGGGCCTGCCGCTGCCGCTGCTGGCGTACCACGCGGCCCTGGGAGACCGGGACGCGCTCCAGCGCGAGGCGAAGGCGGCGCGCGAGTGGCGCGGGCGGGGCGAGGTGTTCTGCAACCGCATTGCCCTGGAGATGCTGCTCAACCTCCAGCGGCTGTCCGGCGCGCTCCCGGGGAATGAAGCGCGCCAGTGGCGCCAGTGGCTGGACACGCACCGGGGGCTGTCGGTGGACCCGCTCATCGACTCGGATGACCTGGTGCCCACCGCCGTGGAGGTGGCGCAGATTCTCTACGGCTCCGCGCGCCACCCCCGGGCCTTCGTGCGCTCCATGGTGCTCAACCGCTGAGCCGGGCCGGCTCCGCGGGGGCCGCGTCGAACGTCACCAGGTCATCGAACGTCTCGGCGCGGCGCAACAGCTGCTCCTTCCCGCCGTCCAGCGCGACGATGGCCGGCTGCGGATAGGAGAAGGACGTGGCGAATGGCACGAAGTAGGCGCCCGCGTCCATGATGGCCAGCGTGTCCCCCACGGCCAGCTCCGGCAGCCGCTTGGCGTGGTACAGCGTGTCGCCCGGGGTGCAGATGGGCCCCACCACCGTGTACAGGCGCGAGGCCTCGGCGTCCGGCCGGTCCACGTGGAAGAGCTGGTGGTACTCGTTGCGCACGCACTCGGCATGGTTGATGCCGGCGTCGAGCACCGCCCAGGTGCGGTCCTCACCCGCCTTGAGGGCGTGGACGCGGGCCAGCAAGAGCTGCGTGTCGCCCGTCATGGCGCGGCCCGGCTCCAGGAAGATGCGCGGGCGCTGGCGGCCCCGGCGCGCGTAGTGGGACTCGACCAGCTCCACCACCAGCGGCACGTAGCGCGAAATGGACAGCGAGGCCGCCGGGTCCGGCGCGGCACGTCCCGGAAGAAGGTGAGGTTGAGCCGCCAGTCGCGCTCGGCGATGTGCTCCACCGTTGGCGTGCAGAGGCTGCCGCCCAAATCCAGCACCTCCAGGTCCAGCCCCAGCTCCTGGTGCAGCGTGTCCGTGAAGGCGAGCACGGACTCCACGAAGCCGGTGAGGTCGCCCTCGGTGCGGATGGTTTCGCCGCGGTGGGCGTGCAGGCCCACCACGTCCAGGTGCTTGGAGGCGCGCGCCTGCTGATAGGCCCGCAGCGCGGCGCCCCCGGCGATGGGCGTGCCGAACTGCCCGTCCACCCGCTGCCCGTCGTGACTCGCACCGCCACG
>JBKGHK010000984.1:0-3180 GCA_046520375.1 Pyxidicoccus sp. 3LFB2 | reverse complement strand
CCAAATCTGGGGGAAAGCACCCGAGCCGCTGCGTCAATTCAACGAAGAATCCATCCTATCCGCTCGGCGTGGACCTGCGGGCCACCCTGGGCGTGGGCCTGGTCTCCTGGGAGGGCGGCTCGCGCCTCGGCGTGCCCGTGGGGCTTCGGGCCCATGCGTCCCTGGGCGGCCCCTTCGTCGCCAGCACCGAGGTGCTCTACCAGGGCCTCCGCCCGCCCGGCGCGGCGTGGGGACATGGCGTGTCGTGGACGGTGGGCTTCGGGGTGGCGCTGGGCGACCGGTAGGTCCTGACGGGCTCTGTCGCAGGCCCCCGGGAATGGAAAATCCGCCTCGGGGTTCCCTGCCTGCTCCCCCCCGAGCGCTCCAAGTCCCCCTGGAGCCGCCACACATGTCCTCCTCTCGCAGGAAGTTCCTGCAGTACTCCCTCGCGGGCGCGTCGCTGCTCGCGCTCGGTCCCCAGGCCCTGGCGGCCCCCGCCCACAAGGGCATCGCGCCGAAGAAGGGCACGAAGAAGAAGATTCTCATCCTCGGGGGCACCGGCTTCCTCGGCCCCGCGGTGGTGCAGGCGGCGCAGGCGCGCGGGCACTCGCTGACGCTCTTCAACCGGGGCAGGACGCGGCCGGAGCTGTTCCCCAACGTGGAGAAGCTGCGCGGGGACAGGGACCCGGACAAGGGCGAGGGGCTCAAGGCGCTCAAGGGCCGCAAGTTCGACGCGGTGGTGGACACGTCCGGCTACTACCCGCGCATCGTCCGCGCCTCCGCCGAGCTGCTGGCGCCCAACGTGAAGCAGTACCTCTTCATCTCCAGCGTCTCCGCCTACGCCAGCGACAAGACGGCCGGCGAGGACGAGAGCGGCCCCACCGCGAAGATGGCCGACCCCACGCTGGAGACGATGGGCAAGGACTACGAGTTCTACGGCGCCCTCAAGCGGCTGTGCGAAGAGGCCGCCGAGGCCGCGCTGCCGGGCCGCGTCGCCAACATCCGGCCGGGCTACATCGTCGGCCCCGAGGACCGCTCGGACCGCTTCACGTACTGGCCGGTGCGCTTCGACCGGGGTGGGGAGATGCTCGCTCCGGGCACGCCGAACGACCCGCTGCAAATCATCGACGTGCGCGACCTGGCCGAGTGGCTGGTGCTGCTCATCGAGGGCAACACGAATGGCGTCTTCAACGCCGTGGGGCCGGGGCACGCGTGGACGATGGGGGCCATGCTGGACACGTGCCGGCAGGTGTCCGGGAAGGACACGAAGGTGACGTGGGTGCCCGCGGACTGGCTGGAGAAGCAGGGCGAGACGGGGGATGTCCGGCTCCCCATCTACATGCCGCCCACCGGCAACAGCACGGGCACCCACCTGCGCAGCAATGCCAGGGCGGTGAAGACGGGCCTCAAGTTCCGCCCCGTGGACGTCACCGTCCGCGACACGCTGGCGTACTTCAAGGGCCTGCCCGAGGAGCGCCGGAGCAAGATGCGCGCGGGGCTGCCTCCGGAGCGCGAGGTGGAATTGCTGGCCCTGTGGGCCAAGGAGCAGGCGGGGAAGGCGGCGCCCGGGGCGCCCGCCGTGCCGGCGGCTTCCGGCAAGGGCGGGTAGGGGGCCGCTCCGGGCTGCCGGTAGAATCCGCACGGGGGATGTCGATTCTTTTTCGCCCCCGCTGTCTTCATGGGTGAGCACCCCGGAAGAGACCGGGGCTCACACCTGCCCACAGCCTGGAGACGCCCATGGCCCGCTACCTGATGATGCTGCACGAGACGCCCGCCACCTACGCCACCTGGTCGCCCGCCGACATGCAGGCCTGTGTCGAGGAGTACCTCGCCTGGAGCGACCGGATGCGCAAGGAGGGGAAGATCCTCCAGGGTGAGAAGCTGAAGGACGAGGGCGGCCGCCGCCTCAAGCGCCAGGGCGAGAAGGTGCTGGTGTCCGACGGCCCCTACGCCGAGGTGAAGGACATCGTCGGCGGCCTGTTCATCCTCTCCGCGGGCTCGTACGAGGAGGCCGTGGCCATCGCCCAGAGCTGCCCCCACCTGCGGTACGGCGAGGTCGAGCTGCGCGCCATCGACGATGTCTGACGCCGCGCGCAGCGCCCTGGAGACCGCCTTCCGCCGCCTGTCGCCCCAGCTCGTCGCCGTGCTGGGGCGGCGGGTGGGGCCCGGACGCCTGGACCTGGCCGAGGACGCCGTGCAGTACGCCATGCTCCAGGCCGTACGCATCTGGGCGTTCCATGGCGCGCCCATCCATCCCCGCGCGTGGCTGCTGCGTGTCGCCTCCAACCGGCTGGTGGACCTGCTCCACCAGCAGGCCCGCGAGACGCCGTCCGAGGATGCTGGCTCCGAGGAGGCCGGCCCCGTGGAGGCCACGCCGGAGCCCCCGGCCTTCGCCGATGAGCTTCCCGACGACGAGCTGCGGCTGCTCTTCGCCTGCTGCCACCCCGCGCTCTCGGAAGAGGTGCAGGTGACGCTCACCCTCAAGGTGGCGTGTGGCTTCTCCGTACGCGAAATCGCGCTCGCCCTGCTGGCCGATGAGACCGCCGTGGCCCAGCGGCTCGTGCGCGCGAAGCGGACCCTGCGTGAGCGGTGCGCCGCGCTGGAGGTCCCCGGCCCCGAGGAGCTGCCCGCCCGGCTCTCCGCCGTGCACCACGCCCTCTACCTGCTCTTCAACGAGGGCTATGAGGCCTCCGGCGGCGAGGACCTGTCCCGCGTGGAGCTGTGCGAGGAGGCCCTGCGGCTCGTGGAGCTGTTGCTCGCGCACCCTCGCACCGCGACGCACGAGGGCCATGCCCTGGCCGCGCTGTTCTGCTTCAGCGCCGCCCGGCTGCCCGGACGGGTGGACGCGGAAGGAACGTTCATTCCACAGGGGGCCCGGGGGCCCGGGGCGGTGTCGGCGGGGCTGTTCGCTCGCGGCGAGGGCCACCTGCGCGCCTCCATGGGCGAGGCGCTCACCGCTCTGCACCTGGAGGCGGAGATTGCCTTCCTGCACGCGCGCGCGCCGACGCCGGAGGCCGTGGACTGGCCTCGCATCCTGGCGCTGTATGACCGACCTGCTCGGGCTCAAGCCCTCGCCCACGGTCGGCGCTCAACCCGGGTGGTGGCGCTGGGCCGGGCCCGTGGCCCCGAAGAGGCCCTCGACGGCCCTGGCGCCGCTCCGCTCGGAGCCCTCGCTGGTCCGCTACCCGTGGCGCCTTCGCG
>JBKGHK010000983.1:0-3181 GCA_046520375.1 Pyxidicoccus sp. 3LFB2 | reverse complement strand
GCAGGAGGACGTGCTGGAGCGGACCCAGTGGGCGGCGAAGCTGAAGGCGAGCGTGGCGGAGGCCTGGCCGGAGCTGGACGCGCGGGAGCGGGCGCTGGTGGAGGAGCGGATGCTGGTGGACGAGGGGGCGAGCGCGGAGCTGCTGGCCCGCCGGTTCGGGGTGACGGCGGTGCGCATCCGGCAGATCGAGCAGGCGCTCCGGGCGAAGCTGCGCCGGAGGCTCACGGCCAGTCTCACACCCTGGGACGGGGAGGCGATGTCCCTGGCGGCCTGAGAGCAGGCGGCGAGGCCCGTCAAAATGGATGTTGACGGGTGAGGGATGGGCTCGCTATGAGGGCGCTGTTTCTCGCGGCGACCCACACGCCCAGATAGCTCAGTTGGTAGAGCAGGGGACTGAAAATCCCCGTGTCGCTGGTTCGATTCCGGCTCTGGGCACTTCGCAGACTCCAAGGCCTCTGGACGAAAGTCCGGGGGCCTTTGAAGTTTCTGGGGCCTCGTGGCGGAGCGGAGCGGCTCCTGATACGCACAGGCCGTCGGAGGAGCGAAACACGATGGACGCGAATGCCGTGGCGGAGTTGGAGCAGGCGGGCGTGAAGGTGGACCAGCCGGACCGCCTGTATGTCGCCGTGGAGTGGGAGGACGCCAAGCGCGTGCTGCCCGTGGGCCCGCGCGTCCAGGTGCGCGCGGGCGAGCAGCTGGCGCACGTGACGCTCCAGCCCATCTCCAAGCTGTGGACGGGCGACAAGCAGCCCCCCAGCTTCGCCAAGGCCCCGCCCCCCGAGTACCACCCCTTCTTCTTCCTCATCGAGGCCACCGCCGCCGGCTACTGCCGCGCCGTGCGCAACACGGAGACCGACCAGGAGTTCGAGCGGCTCTACCGCCACCTCCTGCGCCGCCCCGACGGTACGGACCGCAACCCCCTGTTCTCGTACCTGCAGGGCGCCGCGCGGCTCTACATGTCCCTGCGCGACGTCAGCCAGGCCGAGTTCGAGGCCGTCGTCGAGCGGCTCCACCAGTCGGCGAAGCACCACCAGACGCACGTCGGAAGCATCAACTACTTCCAGGACGTGCTCCGCGGCGTGCTCGGCGCCTGAGTCTTCCGGGGCAGGAGCGTGACGCTCCCCTCGTTCCAGTGCCTGCTCGGGGAGCGGAGAAGCGTGCAGGCCGGGGATGGGGCCCGGTGGACATGGCACGTGGGAGCACGGAGTTTGAGGAGGTGACCCACTGGTAGGGCTCGTCTCCTCATGACCCGGCAGGTAGCCTCTGCCTTCCGCATGCTCGAACATTCTTCCGCGCCGAACTCCACCCTCCGGCAGTGGCTGACCGACGCCACGCTCCATGACGCGGCGGGCGACCGCCTCTATGCGCAGGGGCGCGACCTCCTGGCCCACGGGGACGTGCTGTCCGTCCGGGAGCTGGAGGACACCCTCGAAGGCCGGGTCGACTCGGGGATGCTGGAGCCCTACGAGGTCCGCATCTCCGCCACCGGTGAGGACGAGGTCTTCGACTGCGAGTGCGAAGGGTTCTTCAACGAGTTCGTCTGCGAGCACGTCGTGGCCGTGGGGCTCGCGTGGCTCCAGCAGACGCGGGCGGCTCCGCGCCAGAAGCGCCCTCCCAAGGCGTCACCGTCCGGGCGTCCCACCACCGATGAGGCGCTCCGTGCCTGGGTGGACGGCCATCAGGTCTCGTACGCCGGCAACGCCTCGGTCTGGGAGCTCCAGCCCTACCTGCCCGCGTCGCTCAGGCAGCACGGAGCCCTTCACGCCTTCTCGGATACCCGCGTCGCCGCCCTCCTGACGCACGGTGCGGGCAGGGGCTACGTCAACCCCCGCAACCTGGCCGCGCTTCAGGAGGCGGCGTGGACCTTCTTGCGCAAGGAGGCGGAGCGGGTGCGCCTGGGACTGGCGCAGGAGCAGGCCGCCGCTCCACGCCCTCCGCCCACGGATGCCCGACTGGTCCCCCTGGTGGAGGCGCTCCAGCGGGAACGCGAGCGCGTCCGCGCCCACGTGCCTCCCCGCGCCCTGGAGGTGACACCGGCCGTCTACCTTCAAGAGAGCCCGCTGCGGCTGTTCGTGTCGGAGGCGGGCCCCGTGAAGGCCCCTTTCGAGGCCACGCATCACGGCTTCAAGGGCGTCGCCCTGGAACCCCAGGCGCTGCTGGAGGCCCGTCCCGGGTTGAGCTGCCCGTGCTCCCGGGGCTCCGAGGCGCGCTGCGTGCACGCGCTCACCGCGCTGGATGCGGTGCTGGACGCGCTCTCCCGGAAGAGCTCTGCGGAGTTCAACACGCAGCTGGCCGAGCAGCTCTTCGTCGTCCCCGGCCAGCGGATTCTCGCCGCCCTGGAGGCCGCGTCCCTCTCGGCCCAGGCTCCCACTGTTCCCGCGCTCACGGGCCACGTCACCTTCCGGCTGGAGGGGGCCTCGACCCGCGCCTTCATCCTGCGGCCCTACGTGCACCGGCTGACGAAGAAGGGCACGCTCTCCAGGGGCACCCAGTTGAGCTGGCGGGACAGGAACGAGGTCCGCGCCCTGCTCACCCTGCCGGGAGAGCACGAGGCGCTCTCCCTGATAGACGCTGGCTCCGCGCTGGCCTCCGCCGGCTACAGCTACATGTCCTCCTCGGGCGGGGGAAGCTGGGCCCTGCTCCTCCAGGCGCTGCGGGCGCTCGCGCACAGCCCCCGGCTGCGCCTGGCGGAGCGTCCCGACGTGCCGCTCCAGGTGCGCGAGTCCCCGCTCGGCTTCACGTTCGAGGAGGACGCGGACGGTGTCCTCCGCGTGCGCCCCTCCATCGAGGGAATGCCCATCCGAGCGGAAGACCTGTGCCCGCCGACGCGCGAGCCCCTGGCGCCCCACCCGTGGCTGTTGGTGGAACAGGAGGTGCCCCGCGTCACCCTGGTGACGGTGCCGCCCGAGGCTCGCGTGCTGCTCTCCACGCTGAGGGAGTTCGGCTCCCGGCTCCCCGCGTCCGCGCACGACTCGCTGCTGACGAGCCTTGCCGGGCTGGAGGCCCGCTTTCCGCTCTCGCTGCCCGAGTCCCTGGAGGGGGCCGAGCTGGCGCCGGCTCCCGGGCTGCTCGTCCGCCTCCGCGCTGTCGGGGACGAGGCCCTGGAGGGCGTGGTGCTCGTGCGGCCCCTTCCGGAGGCCCCACCGCAACCTCCTGGCGAGGGCCCGCCGGTGGTGCGCGG
>JBKGHK010000982.1:0-3182 GCA_046520375.1 Pyxidicoccus sp. 3LFB2 | reverse complement strand
GCCACCGGCGCGGGCGGAGGTGCGGCCGGCTTCGGCTTGGGCCCGATGGAGGGCGGCGCCTGGCCGGAGACCTCCGCCAGCGCCTTCACCATGTCCTCGCTGGCGGGGGTGCCGGTGTTGGCGCCCGCCAGGTCCTCGTTCAGGTCCGAGAGCACGTCACACGCCCTGAGCAGGACGTCGGTGGCGATCTCGGTGGCCGTCCTGCCCTCGCGCTCGGCGCGCAGCACGTCCTCGGCGGCGTGCGCCAGCTGACCGATGACGGGCAGCCCCAACATGCGGGCCTCGCCCTTCATCGTGTGCAGCTCGCGCGCGACGTCTTCCGCGGCCTGGTCCGCGGTTTCCTTCTCCAGGTCCAACACCCCCAGCTGAATCTTCTGGAGGCGGTCGGCTGTGACCTCCTGGAACTTCTTCAGGAGGGACTTCTTGAGTGCCTCGGTGTCCATGGCCGGCGTTCGCCCCTCCCGTTCCAGGAAGCGATTAGTCGGCCTTGAAGCGCTTGATGAGCTCTGCCAACCGGCCCGCGAGCTGCGTCAGCTCCGCCGCGGCACCCGTGGCCTGCTTGGAGGCCTGCGTCGTCTGGCGCGTCACGTCCTCGATCTCCGCCATGGAGGCCACCACCTGCTCCGTCGCCGTGCGCTGCTGCTGCGTGGCGAGGTTGATGACGCGGGCCGCGTCGCTGGTCTCCTGCACACCGGCGAGGATGCCCTCGACGGCCTGCGCCGCCACCGCGCCCAGCTTCTCGCCGGACTCGGTCGCCGCCTTGGAGGCCTCCGCCGCACCGGCCGCCGCGGCCGTGGCCTCGCGAATCTCGGTGATGAGGTTCTTGATCTCCTTGGTGGAGTCCAGGACGTTCTCCGCCAGGCGCCGCATCTCCGCCGCGACGATGGAGAAGCCCTTGCCGGCCTCACCCGCGCGGCTGCCCTCGAGGGCCGCGTTCAGCGCCAGCAGGTCCGAGCGGTCGGCAATCTCGTCGATGACCTCGACCACGGTGCCGATGCGCTCGACGCGCTTGGACAGCTTGGCGATGGAGTCCGCCACCGCGACGCCGTCGCTGCGGATCTGCTGCATGGCCTGGATCCACCGCGACGCCGTCGCTGCGGATCTGCTGCATGGACTGGATGAACTCGCCGATGGCGCCCCGGCCCGCGCGAGCGGCACCGAGCGTCTCCTCGGCCACGCGCGCCACGCTGCCGGCGTTCTCGGCAATCTGCGCGGAGGCGTGCTTCAGCTCCTCCATGGTGGCGGTCGTCTCGTGGATGGCCGCCGCCTGCTCCGTGGAGGACGTCTCGTGCTGGGTGGAGGCCGCGAGCACCTGGTTGGCGGACGAGGACAGGCGCAGCGCCGCCTCGTTGATCTCCCGCACGAAGGTGCGCAGCGTCTCGATGACCTTGCCGAAGCCCTCGAGCAGGGGCCCCAGCTGGGGGTCTTCCGTGGTGGTGTTCCACTGGGACAGGTCGCCCTCGCGCACCAGGTTGATGAGCGAGTCCAGCGCCTGGTCGATTTCCTGCGCCGACACCTGCTTGCGGTGCTCGGACGCGGCGAGGTTGTCGAGCACCTGGTTGAGCAGGTGCGCCATCTCCGCGCCACCCTCGCCCACCAGCTCCTTGGGAACGCGGGCCTGCAGGTTGCCGGAGAGCACCGTCAGCAGCGTGTCGGTGAAGGCCTTGTACTGGGCCTGGGTCGTCGCCGGGTTGGCGCTGGCCTTGGAGCTGGCACCTGCCTTGGAGGCGGGGGCCTTCCGGGCGGAGCGAGCCTTGGACGGGGACTTGTCGTTGGGGGTGTCCAGGGACATTGCGTCAGTGCCTTCCTTGATTTCCTTGGGTCCTGGCGGTTTCGACCAGATCGATGAGCAACACGGCGCGGGCCTCTTCGAGGAACACGCCGACAGCATAGGGAGCCGCGCCGGCGGTAGGGGGCATCCGGCGAAGCGAAGCAAGAGAGATGGCGCGCACGGCATGGACGGCGTCCACCTTGAGGTGGGCCTCGCCTTCCGGCGTGTCGAACACGAGCGCGCGATGGCCGCGGTGGGGAAGCCCCAGCGCGGGCAGGGTGATGTCTTCGGGCAGGGAGCGGTCGATGCGCAGCACCTGGGATGCGTCGGTGCCGTAGAGCGAATCGCCGATGTCGAAGAAGAGGATGTCCACCTCTTCCCGTGCCTGGGGGGCCTGCTCGTCGTTCATCGAGCCACCGCCCGCTGCCGCGCGGTCTGCAGCATCTTGGAGAAGTTGAGCAGGTTGATGGAGTCCTGGCTGCCACTGCCCTGCACCACGCCCAGCAGGTGCTCGGCGGAGGCGTCACCACCCAGGGGCGGCGGCAGGATGTCGGCAACGGGGATGCGGCGCAGGCCGAGAACAGTGTCGGCAACCACTCCGGCCACATAGCTGCCGGTGATGCCAACGAACAGGCGGGTGCGCGGGCCGATGCGCGCCTCTCCCTTGGAGAGGAAGCGCAGCAGGTCGACGACCGGCAGCACCTCGCCCCGGTGACCGGTGACGCCCATGATGAAGGAGGGCGTTCTCGGCAGGGGGGTGAGCAGGCCGGCCCGCAGCACCTCGAGCACGTTCTCACTGGGCACGCCGAGCCGCAGGTCGCCGAGCCGGAAGCAGAAGAACTCCTGCTCGGGCCGGGCCTGGGCGGCTACAGCGCGGTCCGGAGCCATCCGGAGGGCCCGCTGGAGGGGTGTCGGGGTCGTGGTCAAGGCGGCAAAGTATCCGGAGGGGACGAAAAGCGGTCAAGTGGACGCAGTAGGCCGGCTGCTCGGTCGCCGTTTCGATGGTCCGCGCTGCTTCAAAGGTGTAGGGTTAGCGGGATTCCTTTGAGGAGGACGATGTCGCGCGTACTGGTCATTGATGACAGCCCGATGCTGGTGGAGCTCACCGTACGGGCACTGACCGCCGCTGGCTATCAGGCGAGCGGCGCTCAGGACCTGGCCAGCCTCGACCAGAAGCTCACCGAGGGACCGTTCGCGCTCATCCTCATGGACGTGAACATGCCGGAGATGTTCGGCGACGACGTCGTCGAGTACCTCCGCAAGCAGAAGAAGGTCACCTCCAAGCTGGTCCTCTACTCCGACATCTCGGAGGCGGAGCTGGAGGGCAAGACGAAGGCCTCGGGCGCTGACGGCTACATCCTCAAGAGCGGCGGCCTGGAGGCCGTGCTGGGCGGGGTCATGGGTCTGATTG
>JBKGHK010000981.1:0-3185 GCA_046520375.1 Pyxidicoccus sp. 3LFB2 | reverse complement strand
CGCCCCGGGGGGGCAGGTCCCTGGCGTCCCCTGGGCGGAGCGGAGCGGCCGGGCCGGCGGGAGTCCGGCTTCGGAGAGGGACGGCCCGGCCCGCGGCGTTGATTTCGTGTGGGGGACATTGCGTGTGCTCGGTTCCGCTTTACTGTGAGCCGCTGCGTGTACGGCGACCGGCCAAGTGGAAGTTTCGGGGGTCGCTCGTGGTTTTCAACCGGTTCTCCCTTACACCTCCTGGGATTTCCCTTCACTCGCCGCCGTCCTTCGAGGATTCTCCGGCGAGAGAGTCGACCGAATGATCGAATGGACGCTGAAGAAACTCATCGGGACCAAGAATGAGCGCGAGCTCAAGAAGGCCCATGGGAAGGTAGCCCGGGTCAACGAGCTGGAGACCCGGATGCGGGCCCTCAAGGACGAGGACTTCGTTTCGGAGACGGCCCGGATGCGGCAGGAGGTGCAGAACGGCCGCTCGCTGGACGACCTGCTCTTCGAGGCCTTTGCCCTCACCCGCGAGGCGGCGCGCCGTGTCATCGGCCAGCGCCACTACGACGTGCAGCTCATCGGCGGCATGTTCCTGCACCAGGGCTGCATCGCGGAGATGCGCACCGGTGAAGGCAAGACGCTGACCGCGACGCTGCCCACGTACCTCAATGCGCTGTCCGGCCGCGGCGTGCACGTGGTGACGGTGAACGACTACCTCGCCCGCCGCGACGCGGAGTGGATGGGGCGCGTCTACCGCTTCCTGGGCATGACCACGGGCTGTGTCCTCCATGAGCTGACGGACAAGCAGCGACAGGAGGCGTACCGCTCGGACATCACCTACGGGCAGAACAACGAGTTCGGCTTCGACTACCTGCGCGACAACATGAAGTTCCGCCTGCAGGACTACGTCCAGCGGGAGCTGAACTACGCGATTGTCGACGAGGTGGACTCCATCCTCATCGACGAGGCCCGCACCCCGCTCATCATCTCGGGCCCCACCGAGGACAGCACGGACAAGTACTACCGGGTGGACCAGGTCATCCCCGGGCTGGTGCCGGACCAGGACTACACCCTGGACGAGAAGCACCGCGCCGTGTCCCTCACGGACGACGGAATCGAGAAGCTCCAGAAGCGGCTGGGCGTGGGCAACCTCTACGACCCGGGCGAAATCGAGACGCTCCACCACGTCGAGCAGGCCCTGCGCGCGCACACGCTCTACAAGCGCGACAAGGACTACGTCGTGAAGGACGGCGAGGTCGTCATCGTCGACGAGTTCACCGGCCGGCAGATGCCCGGGCGCCGCTGGTCCGACGGCCTCCACCAGGCGATTGAAGCCAAGGAGGGCGTGAAGATCGAGAACGAGAACCAGACGCTGGCGACCATCTCGTTCCAGAACTACTTCCGCATGTACTCCAAGCTGTCCGGCATGACGGGCACCGCGGACACCGAGGCGGAGGAGTTCGCGAAGATCTACAACCTGGACGTCCGCGTCATCCCCACCAACCGCAACAACATCCGCAAAGACCTGCAGGACGTGGTCTACAAGACGGAGCGGGAGAAGTTCGAGGCGGTGGCGGAGCAGATCGCCGAGCTGCACAAGAACGGGCAGCCGGTGCTGGTGGGCACGGTGTCCATCGCCAAGAGCGAGGTGGTGGGCAGCTTCCTCAAGAAGCGCGGCATCCCCCACAACGTCCTCAACGCCAAGCAGCACTCGCGCGAGGCCGACATCGTCGCGCAGGCGGGCCGCAAGGGCGCGGTCACCATCTCCACCAACATGGCCGGCCGTGGCACGGACATCCTCCTGGGCGGCAACGCCGAGGTGCTCGCCAAGGCGTCCATGGGGCCTCCGCCGGAGCCGCCCACCCAGGCGCCCGTGGACGGGCAGCCCCTGGATTTGACGGGCTACCAGCAGGCGCTGGCGGACTGGGAGAAGCAGCTCGCCGAGGCGAAGGTGCGGCTGGAGGAGCAGACGAAGAAGGAGCGCGAGGAGGTGATGGCGGCCGGAGGCCTGTTCATCATCGGCACCGAGCGCCACGAGTCGCGCCGCGTGGACAACCAGCTGCGTGGCCGCGCCGGCCGCCAGGGTGACCCGGGCGCCAGCCGCTTCTTCCTGTCGCTCGAGGACGACCTGATGCGCATCTTCGGGTCCGAGCGCATCCAGGGCCTGATGGAGCGGCTGGGCATGGAGGAGGGCGAGGTCATCGAGCACGTGTGGCTGTCGCGGGCCATCGAAGGCGCCCAGAAGCGCGTCGAGGGCCACAACTTCGACATCCGCAAGAACCTGCTCGAGTACGACGACGTGATGAACCAGCAGCGCCGCACCATCTACAAGCTGCGCCGGCAGGTGCTGGCCGCGGGTGCGGGCGTCCCCCTGATTGAGTACACGGAGGACCCGAAGACGCGCGTGAAGTCCCGCTCCGAGCGCACGGTGAGCTGGGCGGACTTCAAGGAACTCATCCTGGACTCCATGGAGGACGTCATCGTGTCCCTCACGGACACGTACGCGCCCACCAAGGGCGTGGACGGCTGGGACATGGGCGCGCTCACCCAGGGCGTGAAGGAGACCTTCGGCCTGGAGATGGGCTTCGAGGGCGTGGGCAGCCGCGAGGAACTCCAGGAGCACATCTACAAGGCGGCGGAGAAGGTCTTCCAGGCGCGCGAGGAGGAGTTCGGCGAGAACTTCATGCGCTTCCTCCAGTACAACTACCTGGCGACCATCGACCGGCTCTGGAAGGACCACCTGCTGGCCATGGACCACCTGCGTCAGGGCATCGGCCTGCGCGGCTACGGCCAGAAGGACCCGAAGCAGGAGTACAAGAAGGAGGGCTACCAGGGCTTCATCCAGATGCTCTCCGCCATCAAGGCGCAGTTCGTCACCCAGCTGATGCACGTGCAGCCCCGCTCCGCGACGAGTGCCGCGGAAGAGGCCGCCCGCATCCAGCGCCAGCTCGCCCAGCAGCAGAAGCGGGCGGTGGAGGGGCGTGGCACCACGGACGGCAAGCTGGACGAGGCCTCCGTCGCCGCCGCGGCCCGGCCCCAGGCCGCCAAGGCCGACAAGCCCCCCGTGGGCCGCAACGACCCCTGCCCCTGCGGCAGCGGCCGGAAGTACAAGAAGTGCCACGGCGCCGCCGAGGCCAGCGTCTAGGCGCCCGCTTCCCTACACGCCCGGCAGGCAGGACACCGGCCGCGGCGCCACTCCCTTTCCGGGG
>JBKGHK010000980.1:0-3187 GCA_046520375.1 Pyxidicoccus sp. 3LFB2 | reverse complement strand
GCAAGCCGCGCGGCGGGCCTCCGACGTGGGACATCACCCGCCTGTGGATTGGCGCGGGCCGGCGCGCGGGCATGCGGCCGGCGGACCTGGTGGGCGCCATCGCCGGTGAGGCCGGGCTCGACTCGTCGCGCATCGGCGCCATCCAGATTGGCGACAGCTTCTCCCTCGTGGAGGTGCCGGAGCCGGATGCCAACCGCATCATCGCCGCGCTGAAGGAGACCACCCTGCGCGGCAAGAAGGTCATCGTCCGCAAGGACAAGGGCTAGAGAAGCCCGCGGGCCCCGGTGCAGGACACCGGGGCCGCGCTCAGGGCTCCGCCCACTGCCTCAGCAGGTTGTGGTACACGCCCGTCAGCATCACCAGGGCGGGGCTCTTGGGCACCTCCTGGTTGAGCTGGGTGATGGACGAGTCCATGTCGAAGAGCAGCGCGCGCTTGGACACGTCCCGCACCAGGCTCTGCACCCAGAAGAACGACGCCAGCCGCACGCCGCGCGTCACGGGCGTCACATGGTGCAGGCTCGTCGCCGGGTAGATGATGAGGTCCCCCGCCGGCAGCTTCACCGCGTGGTTGCCGAAGGTGTCCTCCACCACCAGCTCGCCGCCGTCGTAGCTGTCCGGCTCGGAGAGGAACAGCGTGGCCGAGACGTCCGTGCGCAGCCGCACGTTCGTCCCCGACACCGGGCGGATGGCGTTGTCCACGTGCGAGCCGAACGTCATGCCCGGCTCGTAGCGGTTGAACAGCGGGGGGAACACGCGCTGCGGCAGCACGGCGGAGACGAACATCGCGCTGCGCTCCAGCCCCGCGAGCACCAGGTCTCCCAGCTCGCGCGCCGCCGGCCCGTCGTCGGGGAGCTGCAGGTTCTTCTTCACCTGCGCGGACTGGTAGCCCGAGGTGACACGGCCGTCCGTCCAGGAGGCCCGCTCCATGACGGCCCGGCAGTGGCGCACCTGCTCGGCCGTCAGCACGTTGGGGATGTGGACCATCATGGAGGGGGCTCCGGAAGGACGGTGACTAGAAGCGGTAGCGGGCGGTCAGCAGCGCGGAGACGCCCTCGGCCGGCACGGCATGGCCGGCGTAGTACTGGTCATAGTAGAGCGCGTCCGTGAGGTTGTAGAGGTTGAGCTGCAGCGCGGCCTTGCCCCACTCGTAGCTGGCGAACGCGTCGAAGCGCCAGAAGTTGGGCACCACGTTGGTGGGCGTGGCGTCCGAGGTCGGGTTGCTGACGCTCGTCACGTCCTGGTAGGTGGCGCCGCCGCCCACGGACAGGTGCTCCAGCACCTGGTACGTCGTCCAGAGCGAGAGGCTGTGCCGGGGCGTGTTCGGCAGCCGCTGGCCCACGAGGTACGGGTTGGTGTGCTCGGTGATGGCCGAGTCCATCAGCGTGTAGTTCGCCATCACCTTCAGGCCGCTCGTGACGGTGCCCGCCACGCCGACGTTGAAGCCCTGCACGCGCTGCTCGCCAGCGAGAATCTGCGGCGGCCCCTCGGGGTCCGTGTTCGGCACGCGCGCGTCCGTCTTGGTGACGCGGAACACGGCCGCCGTCACGCCCAGCCGGTCCTCGATGAACTCCCCCTTCGCGCCCACCTCGACGATGGCGTTCTTCTCCGGGTCCAGGCTCACGGTGTCCGCGGACAGCGTGCCGACCTCCGCCGAGGGGTTGGCCGACGTGCCGTACATGCCGTACACGCTCGTCTTCTCCATCGGGTGCAGGACGACGCCCGCGCGCCAGTTGAGCATCTTGTCGCTGCTCTCGAAGCGCGTCTTCGTCCCCGCGGCCGCGGTCGCCGTGTAGTCGGTGTTGAAGACGTCGTAGCGGAGCGAGCCGAGCACCTCGACGTACTTGCCGACTTCAATCTGGTCCGCCACGTAGAGGCCCAGCGTCCGCTGCACGCTGGTATTGGCGCTGGCGAAGGTGCGCTGCACCGCGGACAGGTCCGGCAGCGGGTCCGGGTCGAACAGGTCGGCGGGCACGTTGGGGCCGGTGGGCAGCCCCGCCGCGTTCAGGTTGTGGCGGCCCTGGCCGCGCTTCTCCCACGACAGCTCCACGCCGGCGTTGGTGGTGTGCTTCAGGAAGCCCGTCTCGAATGTGCCGCGCACGTCCGCCAGGTTCGAGAGGTAGGAGCTGTCCGTCTCGATTTCGAAGCGCTGGCGGCCAATGGTCCTCGGGTCCGTGGCGGGAGCGAGGCCGCGAGGCGAGGTGGGCCGCGCGAAGCGGTCCACCCGGCCGTAGCGCACCGTGTTCGTGAACTGCACGGCTTCACCGAAGCGCTGCAGCAGCCGCCCGCTGGCGACATGCACGTCCGCGCGCGTCTGGTCCGAGTCCTCCACGCCATAGAAGGACTCGCGCGGGACGTCGAGGCTCGTGGAGACGGGGTAGCGGTTGTAGTACGGCTGGCCGTAGTCCGGGACGCCGTCCTCGCGCTGGAAGAGGTAGTCGGCCTCGAAGGCGGTGTTCTCGCTGAGCTGGAAGCGCAGCGACGGGGCGAGGCCCAGGCGGTTGTCCTCCACCACGTTGCGGGCCGCGGCGCCGCCCAACTCACCCATGACGTTGAGGCGGACCTGGAGCGCGTCGGAGACGGCCTGGTTGATGTCGCCCTCGATGCGGCCGGAGGGCGCGGTGCCGCCGCTCAGGGAGACGTCCTGGAAGGAGGTCTTCTTCGGCTTCTTGGTGACGAGGTTGACGGCGCCGCCGGTGGAGCCACGGCCGAAGAGGACGGCGGACGGACCGAAGTACGCCTCCACGCCCTCCAGGTTGAAGGTGTCGCGCGAGTACCAGCCCAGGTCCCGCGCGCCGTCGCGGGAGATGTCGTTCTGCGCGGAGAAGCCGCGGAGGATGAAGCTGTCGCCCTGGCGGCCCGCCTCGCCCGCGCTGATGGTGATGCCGGACACGTTGCGCAGCGCCTCGCGCACCGTCGTCACCCGCTGCTCCTCCAGCACCTGCTCGGGCACCACGGTGACGGACTGCGGCGTGTCCACCAGCGGCTTCGGCAGCCGCGTGAGGCTGCTCTCACGGGCCTGGTAGCCCTGCTCGGCCTCGCCCTCCACCTTCACGGTGGGCAGGACGAAGGTGTCCTCGGCGCCCTGCTCCGACGCCTGCGGGGCCGTGGCGGGCGTCGCCGCCGCACCGGGGTTCTCCGCGCCTTCCACCTGCACCGCGGGCTGCGCCGCCGGGTCCGTGGCGGCTGG
>JBKGHK010000097.1:0-20905 GCA_046520375.1 Pyxidicoccus sp. 3LFB2 | reverse complement strand
CCGCGAAGGCGCCGACCCGATGGGCTGCCCTCGCGGAGCGCCACCGGGAACGCGGGAGGCCGCCCGTGGACGAGGAGCTGCTCGATTCCGAGGTGCTCGGCCCGGGTGTGCTCAGCCATGCGCGTGGCCCGCTCTCACGCGTCGCCGCACCAGCCACTCGCCGGCGAAGAGCAGGCCCATCAGCCCGTAGGAGAGCAGGCCGTTGTAGAGCGCCCACGTGGCATCGGTGCCCCACAGCGCCGTGCCCAGCGAGATGCCGCCATTGAGCACGAAGAACCCGCACCACACCTGCGTCACCCGCCGCGTATAGGCCACGCCCGAAGGGGGAAGCTCCGGCTCGCGCAGCCGCGCCAGCCGCTCGATGACGGTGGGCGGGAAGGCGAGGCTGGTGGCGAACACCGTCAGCAGCAGCCCGTTCACCAGGAGCGGGTAGAGCTTCAGCGGCAGGGCGTGGTTGCCCAGCATGCTGGCGGCCGCGAGGAGAAGGGCACCCGCGGCGGCGGCCAGCCAGACACGCTCGCGCGTGGCCACGGCGCGCACCACGGCCATTCCCGCCAGGGGCAGCGCCATCCAGCGCGGCTCGAACCGTCCCAGTCCGAGGTAGACCCACAGCGGGTAGGCGACGCTCAGCAGCCCGAGCAGCGCTGGACGCAGCAGCTTCACGCCGCCACGGATTCGTCGAGCAGCCCGTGCAGTGCGTCCACCACGTCCTGGATGGTCCGCACCGACTTGAAGACCTCGGGCGGCAAGCGCTTGCCCGTCACCGGCTTCAGCCGCACGAGCAGGTCCACCGCGTCGATGCTGTCGATGTCGAGGTCGTCACGCAGCCGGGCCTCGGGCGTGATGCGCTCCGGCTCGATGTCGAAGGTTTCCTGCAGGAGCGTGCTCAGGCGTTCGAAAAGCTGGTTCTTGGTCATGTCGGGTTCCCCCTCGAAATGGGTTGGGCTCAGGACTTGCGGTGGGCGCTCACGAAATCCGCCAGGGCGCGCACGCTGGCGAAGTGGCGGCGGTTCTCCTTCGAGTCGCTCGCGAGGCTCACCCCGTAGGCCTTCTGCAGCGCGAGGCCGAGCTCCAGGGCGTCAATCGAGTCGAGCCCGAGCCCCTCGACGAACAGCGGCGCGGCCGGGTCGATGTCGTCCGGGGTGAGGTCCTCGAGGTTCAGCGTCTCGATGACCAGCTTCTTGATTTCCTGCTCAAGCGCCTGCATGGCCTTGCGTCTCCCTGAGAAAGTAGTCGCGCAATCGCGCGGTGAGCTGACGGGCCGCGAGGGCCTCTTCGCCGGGCGCTCCTAGCAGCGGCGCCACGGCAATGTCGTCGTGCACCCGGATGGTGAAGTTCATGCGCCGCGGGGGCACCCGCCACCACGGGGTCCCCTTGGTGAGGCCGAGCGGCTCGCAGCGGATGCTCACGGGGGTGATGTCGCACGGCCCGCGCACGGCGATGTTGGCCGCGCCGCGCTGCAACGTCATGCCGCCCTGCACCGGAGTCCGGGTGCCTTCCGGGAAGATGATGAGGTTGTTGCCCGCCTTCACCGAGGCGATGCAGTCGTGGATGAGCTCCGGGCCGGAGTCGTTGCACAGATACCCGGTCGCTTCGATGGGGCCCCGGGTGAAGGGGTTGTTGGCCAGGCTCGCCTTGACCACGCAGTCGGCGTTGGGCACCAACGCCACCAGGAAGACGACGTCAATCAGCGTCGGGTGGTTGGCGAGGACGAGTAGCCCGGGACGGGACAGCTTCTCCACCCCTTCGATGCGGTACCTCAGCACGCCGAGCACGCGCATCCACTCGATGAAGAGGCGGAACGAGTGGTGCACCGCCAGGCGCGCCAGCCGGGTGCGCCGGGCCCGCTCTCGGACGAAGCACTGGAGCAGGGGGAAGTAGAGCAACCGGAGCGCGAGCCCGCCCAGCCCGAAGGTGGCGAAGGAGATTCCGGTGGCCAGCACCCGCCAACCGCGCTCGAGGGCCTCAAGCATGGCGCTGCCACCGCCAGAGCCGGGGGCCGACGCGGTGCTCGAAGCGCTCGTCGCCCTGGACGAGGAAGCGCAGCACCGAGAGCGCCTCGGGAAGCGCGTTGGCCTCAGGGCTGTCCGGTGCGCCCGCCGCCGCGCCACACGTGAGGCTGTAGCCCGCCTCACCGTCGGCGGCGCGCAGGCGGCAGGCCCAGGCATGCGGCATCTGCACCTGGGCGGGGAAGTGCTCGAAGGGGCGGGGGAGGGGCTCGTCGTAGACGACCACCATCACCTCCGGGGCCCCGTCGGACAGCAGCGCGCAGCCCTCGACGAAGGCGGCCTCCACCGTCTCCTCGCCCGCCGCCACGGCGCTGTAGGCGGTGGTGTCACCCCGGGCGATGGAATAGAGCGCGCCAATCGCGTTGTGCACCGACAGGCTGAAGGACGTGGGCGACAGCGGCGTGGCCCGGGCCAGGTTGTCCAGCAGGTCCACGGAGCGGCTGACCTCCCCATACCGGGAAGCGAACACCACGGGACATGGCGGGGCTTCCCCCTGGCACCCATAGGCGGCCTGCAACGCGAACCGGCCCAGTCGGTCCACCCGGCGGCGCAGCATCGCGGGGACCTCGGTCAGCGGTGGGGTGCCCTCGGAGGGAAGCGGGTGGGGCCGCGAGAGCCAGGTCCGCCACGCGTCTTGTCCGACAAGGCCGGGTGCCCAGGCAGCCCAGTGGTGAACAGAAAAGACCATGATGCGAACGCCCCAGGCCTGCCTTCTATCAAAGCATCACATAGGGGACAATTGGCCCGTCACGGAGGTGCTCCGACGGGGACGGATGGGTCCGGTGGTCATGCCACCGGGGCCCCGTGACGTGGAAGACCGGCGACGTCACCGAGGCCGCGCTCGCATGGCGGGCAGGCAGGCCATCGCAACTAATACACCTAGTCTGTAAATCGAGTAATCATAGACAGATGCTCTAAACTGGGGACTTCGGGCTGGGGTTCGACACCGGCCCTTCCGTCACCAGGAGCCATCGTCATGAAGCTGAAGTGCATCGGGATGCTCGCGGCCTTGTGGGTCATTGGCTGCGGCGCGGGGACAGAGGAACAGGCATCGGCGCCCGTCCAGCAGGAGCAGGCGCTCGCTGGCTTCGAGGTGAGCGCGCCGCTGTCCTTCAACAAGGTCGTCTTCCTCCGGGGCGAGCGCCTGGAGGCCACCGTCACCTACAAGAACACGACGGCCCAGAGCATCAACGTGAGCACGCTCGTGGTCGCCATGCGGTCACCGACGGGCGGCCACGCGGACCTGCAGCCCGGCACGGGCGCGAAGACGGTGGCGCCCGGGCAGACGCTCACCCTGACCACCGGACGGACGTTCTCGTCCACGGACCCCTACGGCACGTGGACGCTCTTCCCCAGCTGGCTGGACTCCAGCGGCACCTGGCATGAGGGCGCGCCCCAGAGCATCACCCTGCTCGCGCCCGCCACGAGCCGCCTGTCGGTGGCGAAGCCCCTCGCGCTGGAGAAGCAGAGCCTTGTCTCGGGCGAGGCCCTTCGCGGCACGGTGACGTACCAGAACACCGGCACGTCCCCGTTCTCCATCCAGGCGCTGGTCATCGCGGGGCGACGGCCCGACGGCTCCTACGCGGACCTCTCGCCGGCGCTTGGCGCGCGCACCCTGCAGCCCGGTGAGCTGGCCACGCTGACGGCGTCACGGACCGTGGACCAGGTCGGCACGTGGAAGGCCTTCAGCAGCTACGGCACGCCGAGCGGCACGTGGCAGGAGGAAGCGCCGCTCCTGGTCGACGTGAAGGCCGCTCCGCCCACCAACTGGCGCCTGGTCTGGCAGGACGAGTTCGACGGCACGGGCCTGCCGGACGCCACCCGCTGGGGCTACGAGGTCGGCTACGTGCGCAACAACGAGTCCCAGTACTACACGCAGGGCCGGGTGGAGAACGCGCGGCGGGAGAACGGTCAGCTCATCCTCGAAGCACGGCGGGATGGCTGGAACGGACATGCCATCACCTCGGCCAGCATCATCACCAAGGGGAAGAAGAGCTTCCTCTACGGCCGCATCGAGGTGCGAGCGAAGCTGCCCATGGGCAAGGGCACGTGGCCGGCGTTCTGGATGCTGGGGACGGACATCGACCAGGTGGGTTGGCCCGCGTGCGGCGAAATCGACATCATGGAGTACGTCGGCTTCAGCCCCACGACCATCCACGGCACCGTCCACACGCCGTTCTACTACCACGGCTCCGCGGCTGGCCCCCGGGGTGGCAATACCCAGGCGTCCTCGCCGTGGCTCGACTACCACCTGTACGCCATCGAGTGGTTCCCGGACCGCATCGACTTCTTCGTGGACTCGGTGAAGTACTTCACCTTCCACAACGAGGGCACGAGCGCGAAGTGGCCCTTCAGCAAGCCGCACTACCTGCTGCTGAACCTGGCCATCGGCGGCTCCTGGGGCGGGCAGCAGGGCGTGGACCTCAGCCTGTTCCCCCATCGCGTGTACGTGGACTACGTCCGCGTCTACGAGCGCCTGTAGCGCTCGCAGGGCTCCCGAAGAGTCCTCCGTATGCTCGTCCTCTTGAAGCAGAACATGGCCACACGCCGAGCCTTGCGCGGCAAGTCCACGCTGCTGGTGGCCTGTACCCTGCTCGCGGCCTGTGCTGGCAGCCCCCACCGCGCCCCACGCGGAGAGTTGCGCTTCGTCGACACGGAGACGGCTGGCCGCCTGCGCCATGCCGCCGCCGTGGGCCGGGGGGCGAGTGGGCTGCCTCCCTCCGCCACCCAGGTCGTTGCCTCCAACCTGGCTCGGTTCGTCCCCATCCTGGTCGACCTGCTCAAGAGTGGCGACGCGGTGGGGGAGTTCGAGGAGCGCCTGGTGGGGTGCGCCATTCAGGCCGAGCGCCAGGTGAATGCCTCATATTTCGGAAACCGCGCTCCGACACGCCAGGAGTGCGGCGAGGAGGTGGACGTTGACGGGTGCGGCGCGCGAATCACCCGGGCCATGTTCCTGGGGCAGCAGAAGCACGAGGTGGCCCTCCAGTGCGCACGCGAGGTGCTGGAGGCGCTGTGGCCCGGGCAGTTCAGCCTCGAGCAGCGCTATCGCTATTACCCCAATGCCCGGATGCTGGAGACCGTCAGCAGGGAGGAGGAGGCGCGCCTCATTGCCCAGGGATGCACCCGCGAGCTGTGGCGCACCATCAAACCGGACCTCGTTCTTCACGCGGATGGCGACCTGCTACGCTCCGTGCTCACCCTGGACTTCAAGTTTCCCTGCCCGGATTCCAACCAGCCGCAGTGGAAGCAGTACGGAGAAGGCAGCGCCTATTACGGCTTCAACCAGCGCGAAATCTACAAAGAAGCGCTGGGGGGCGCGGCGTTGCTCATCTCTCCACTGAGAGGGTTTCGTTGATGAGGAAGAACGTTCCCGTCATCCGGGTGCGTAACAGGGGTGGGGGGCTGGAGGTCCGCGACGGTGTCATCCTCTGCTTCTTCATGCGCCGCTCCCACCACGAGGTGGCCCACGCCGTATGGCGTGCCTTGCAGGCCTACGTGCGGGCGATTCCCCCGGGGTCGCTCGGTTGGTACGTCTCGGACGATGGCGACATGCTCCCGCTCGATGCCCCGGGCTGGGAGCACATCCGCAAGCAGATACTCGAGCGTCCCGGGGGAGGGGCGTGGCACGTCTCATTGTCCGAGGACCCTGGCGAAGCCGGCGGTTACCACTTCGACTACGACGGCCGGAGGCTCGATGACCCGATGTTCTCCTACGACGACGGCGCCACCAGCGCGGTGTCCTTCTCGTTTCCCACCGAGTACCTCCTGGCGCACGGCACCGCCCACCTGCGCGCGCTGGCCCTGGAACTCGGTCACGAGCTGCCCTTCAGCTTCGGCTACGCCAGCCTCGCCTTCGTTTCTCATCCAGGCAGCTGGTATGGCGTCCGGGGGGAGCTCCTCGAACTCCTGGCCCGCTACCTGGGGCTGGACCTCTATCTCCTGAGTGAGACGGGCCGAAACATCGGCCCCCGGGCCCGAGGGGCCTACTGGCTCACCTTCCTGGGCCAACCGCTGCTGGGGCAGCTCGCTGGCATTGAGGGGCTGCGGCAGCGGCTGTCGTTCCCGGAAGTCACGTTCGAGCCGATGGAGGGAGAGCGACTGCTGCTGACGTTGAGCGAGTGGCCTGACGCCATGGACACGGAGAAGGGGGCTCCGCCTCCCCAATACCGTGCGCTGGCGCGGCTGCTGGAGCCGCACTTGCTTGAGGAAGGCGGAGACTGGCCTCCCATGACCCGGGAATTCATGCGCCGCTGGCTCCGGCGCCTTTGCGGGTGATTCGGACGCCACGAGTCGTCCTGGCCCGGGCGCCTGGCGTAAGCGCTTCCGGAGGCTCCAGGCGGCTTCATGAGTCTTCTCGACGCTGCTGTTTCGCTCGGCTTCGACGCCCCGTAAGGCGCCCCAGTGGCTATCCGCCGTCCGCGTGCTCAGCAGTGCCTGATGTGGCGGGACGTGGCGGCGAGAACATGGGCGCGTAGCAGGCGCCCCTGTACATATAGGCATCCTCATCACAGTCCTTCATGTCTGTGATTTCCACCTTCCTCCAGCAGCCGCCATTGATGGGAACCTGGCCCCTCCGGGGACAGCGGCCATAGGCATCCGGCCGCGACTGCCCTGGAAGCGGCTTGGGAGGCAGGTCCACGGCGATGGCACCCAACATGGATGGCGCTCGCTCGGGCGACACCGGTGCGGTCAGCGCGGAATCCCCGACGGCCACGCTGCCGCCATCCTTCGCTTCTTCCCGCTCCACGAGCGGTGGTGTCTCAGGCGCTTCCAGGGGCCTCGTCCCCAGCAGCATTCCAAGGCCCAATGACAGACACGCAGCCGCGCTCGCAGCCACGAACCGTGACCAGCGCGGCACACGAGAAGGAGGGGGCCTCACCATGACGCGCCGGGGGGCAGGGAAGAGGCCCGCGGGCCGTGGCTCCTCTCCGGTGAAGAGGGGCACATCCGCTCCGGGCCCCGCCTCGCGTGCCGCCTGCTCCAACGCCTCTGCCACCTCGCGCGCACTCCCGCGCGCCTCCGGGCGGAGCGAGAGCATCCGTGACACCAGGGCATCCAGCTCCGGGGCACAGCGCCCGTTGCACGCCCTCGGAGCCCAGGACGCCCGCTCCTCCTCGAGCCAGCGCCTGGAGTCCTCATCCTCCGGGTGAGACGACGGTGGGTACTCCTCCGTCAAAAGCCGATAGGCAGTGACGCCGAGCGCGAAGACGTCATCCGCCGGCCCGGGCGAGTAGGGCACGTCCGAGGGCTTGCGCGGGCGGAGCCCATATCGCCAGGTCTCCGGCGCTCGGTAGGTCTGGGTGCCTGGAGGGAGGGGGTGATCCGTCAGCGTCGCGGCGCCCAGGTAGTGCCCCGAGCCGAAGTCCATCAGGAAGGCCTGCCCGTCCGAGCGACGGACGCGCACGTTGTCGCCCTTCACATCCCGGTGGAGGCCGCCCGCCGCATGGGTGGCTTCGAGCGCCCGCGCAAGCCGGGCGAGAACCTGGAGCACCTGTCGTGACGTGGGGCGTTGGGCGCGGGCCCAGTCATAGAGCGGCGTGCCATCCACCCACTCCATGACGAGCCAGGCGTAGGTCACGCCCGCAGGAGACTCCCACTGGCCGTGGTCCAGGAGGCGGGGAACGGCCGGGTGCCGGAGGCGGGAGAGCAGCTCGGCCTCGCGCGCGAAGCGCTTGTCCCATGGGTACAGCGCCACCTTGAGGGCCACGGAATCCGTTCCCCCGTGCTCGGCGGCCACGGCGCGGTAGACCACTCCGAAGGTGCCACGGCCCAGGGGCGCCTCCACACGCCACGGCCCGATGAGTGTCCCCGAGGGCAGGCATGCCGGATTGAGGTGGCCAGGCTCCATGATGTCTCTCGTGAGGAGGGAGGCGGTCGACTCCGCGGGCGAGACGCTACTCTGCGGGTAGGCCGTTTCCAATACTATCCGCCAGGTGAACGAGCGGCTCCCTCACGGTGGTGCTGCCGGCCAATCCTGTGGCTCTGTCGCAGGACGCCCCCGAAGCAAGCATGCTGCCGCCCATGCGGCCTGGAGAATGACGCGCAGGGTCGCCCAGACATGTATGTACGGGCGACCCTGCGGCGGCGCGGCAGCAGTGGAACTCTACCGCTGCCATATCGCATCTGGAACCAGTCCGGGCTTCATTCCCCGAAGGTGAACATCTCCAATCAGCAATAGACCCACTCTCGCCGTGGCGGGGTTATGAAAGAACGGTCTAGTACCAACCGCAGTTTACAGGCGGCGGTGCCGTCGTTGTATTGGGGATTGCAATTGGGCCTCGCGATGAGGCCACATTCGGGTCACCCGCGTCGAGAAGGCATTCCACCCGGTACCTGACGCTGTTCCAACTCTGGAGCCCGTATTCAGCTGCCAACTGTTGGGCGCGGACTGCGCACGTAAAGACGCTCCAATTCGGAGGCGCTGGAAGGTTGTGCACTTCATTGGTGCCGTTGAAGTATGGGATCCAAATCGTGCACACCTTCTGCGAAGCCGCTTGCGCATTGCTGGCAGACGCAAAGGCGATGATTAAGGCAACGAAGCGAAATGATTTCATGGCTTTCCAAATCCTCTATTCCAAGGGTCCTTGTTCACGCGGAGCGGTCCAACTGCTCCTCGGTGCAGCATGAGGGGTATCTGCCCCATCCCGGGTCGCTTTCGTGGAGTCGAGCGGCCCCCCTCGACTTGAATGAGCCCATCAGGAGGAAAATGATGCAGAGAATCTGCAGGCTGCTGGGCAAAGCCGATTCAGCGGCCGCCCTTCGTGCCTCGGCACAGAGGTTTTGAAGGGTGTAAGCGGCGGCGGCGATTGCCGCCTGTGCCTGGGGGGAGGCCCGGCCGATTTGGGTGCGGGCGCTCTCGACAGTGAAGCGCCGTCATTGTTCGCCGCGCCTCAATGCCGATCAGTCAAGCCGCCCCCACTGGAGCAGACTGGCGCGAGCTGCCCTTGATGGAGGTGGTCTTGCAGCAGCCTGGGCCTGCGCGTGTGCACCACGCAGGCGCGGGGGACGGACCTCTCTTGCGCGTTCGAGCGCGTCCATTGCCTGGGAATCGTCACCTTCATGCGCGCCGTGGAGCGGAGTCCGCGAACTTTCCCTGCATGATTTTTCACGTCGCTGGCTCCTGACTGTGTGGGCGGGGGGATTCAGGCCCACTGAAGGACCTTTCAGGGGGAATTGCCATGACGACGCAGGTTGGGATGGACCCGGGCATGCCGCGCTCGCCTGTCACGCGCGGGGGTTGGTGGGTGTGGCTGGCCTTGGGTTGCCTGTGGACGGGCTGCGGCCCGAGCAGGACGCTGAATGCGGTGGGGAGTCGCCAGGCCCAGGCGCCCACCCGCAACGCCGCGCCTGCTCCGGACGACTCGCGGGAACTCGGCGAGTTCCTGCTCCTGCGCAAGGACGGAGCGCGCATCGAGGGGCGTGACGGCTCCCTGACCGCGGCCCGGCTCACCGGCAGCACGGCTGACGGCAAGCAGCTCGACGTCCTCCGAGAAGACATCAAGACCCTCTATCGCAAGGAGGGGGCTCGGGCGGGAACCCTGGCCCTGGCCGGCGCGGGTACCGGGTTGCTGACCTCCGGCCTCATCGTCCTGCGGGCCCACGTCGATAACACAGACGTCTTTAGCGACGGCCGCGCCACCGCTGTCTCAGCCGCGGTCGTCGGAGGGGGCACGTTGCTGGGCGCGCTCATCGGGCTCGCGGTCGGCGCCGGGGAGAACGACTGGCGTGTCGAGCCCATGGTTTCCGCCGACCAGGAGTACTCGGTCCAACTCACTCTTCCCCTGTAGCCGCCGCTCTCTGACGAACCCTGGAGATACAATTCCATGAACACTTCTACCTTTCGTGGGCTGGCAATCTCAGTGCTCCTCCTGTGCGGAGCCGGATGTGCCCCCTCGCGTCTGTCACTCAAGCCCACCTTCTGGAAGGAGACCCAGCAGCGGATTGGCGTCGCTACCGTGGTCATCCCTCCACTCCAGGCCTACCGCAGCGGAAACCAGGGGCTCCTCGACCAGGCCATCAACAGTGCGATGAGCGAAGGCCTGGGAGCGCATCTCCAGACCCTGGATGCCAGCCGCTTCAATACCGTGGCCGACGAGTACGTGGAGAAACTCAATGCGTCGGGCTTCAGCGCACGGCGGCTTCCCCTGCCGGTGGACCTTGCCTCGTTGCCAGTGTTCAAGTCCGAGTCGTCCGGGGAGTTCGCGGAGCGGGACCTGCGGTCCCTGGGCGCCAGCGGAGACCTCGACACGCTCATCCTGCTCTCAGTCTATCAGTGCGGCACCCTCCGCTCGTACTACGCCTTCATCCCCCTGGGCGCACCCGTAGCCATCTGCATGAGCAAGGGAGAGATGATTGACCTGAAGACAAACGCGGTCCGGTGGCGTGCCTACCCGGAGATGGACGCGTCCGTCACCGTCAAGGTCCTGGGCGAGTGGGATGCGCCACCGGACTACAGGAATGTCACGGCGGCCATCGCCAAGGCCATCACCCGCGCACAGGGCTTCCTCGTGAGCGAGTTCTTTGGAAAGAGTCCGCTCGGTGCATGCATCGATACGCCAGGGTTCAAGAAGGCGTCAGCCGCTGAGAGGGACCAGTTACTCGCGAGCTGCACCGGCCAATAAGTGAAATGCGCGCATCCTGACTTCCCATACAACCCGCCGCCACGAGAACACCGTGCACACGCTCTTCCTCCTGTCCGCCGTTCTTTTCTCCCTGCCTCCAGCCTCGGATGCCCCCATGACCGCGCGCCTCGAGGCGCTTCCTGCCCTGACGCTGCCCGACTCCCAGCATGGGGCGCTCCACCTGCTGGAGACGAAGCCTTCCGACGAGAATAACACGCAGAACACCGGCAGCCGTGTCCTCGTCGAACTCCTGGCGGGAGTCGGGACAACTACCGCAATCTCTGCGGCAATCTACCTGCTCCTCTCCGAATACCCGAGGCCCCAGTTGCTGGTGGCATCGGGACTGCTCCTCATGCTGGGACCCGGCGTGGCCGTGACACTCGCCGGCAAGGCGATGGACGGACGTGGCAGCCCTGGCTACGCCCTGCTCGGTAGCACCATTGGCTTCGTGACGCAGATGCTTTTCGTCACGGTCGAGGCCCTGAACTGCGGGAGCTCCGGCTCCAATCCACTGAGTCAATGCAGGCCCCGCCTGATACCTCTGGCCATCGTCGCGGGCTTGCTGCCCGCCGCTGGAGCGACGCTGGCTTATGAGACCTCGGCGCCCGGGCCCTGGCTGTCCCAGGGACATGCGTCGAGCATTGCCCCTCCGGCGCCTCGTTTCGTTCCGGTGCTGACCCTGGCGGAACAGGGGCTGGGGGGCACGGTCGGCATTGCCGGGAGTTTGTGATGCGGCTGGCGCTCGCGTGGATGGCAGTCGCGGTCCTCTGTTGCGCGGCGGGAGCCGCGGACGGGGAGGCGCGGCTGGTTGAGGCGGAGGTGGCCTTTGCGCGGGCGAAAGAGCTCCACGCGGCGGGCAGGTACTCCGAAGCCCTTGTCCAGGGCGAGCACGCGCGCGTGCTGCGTGAGTCCGTGCTGGGCAGCTCACATCCAGAAGTCGCCCGGTGTCTGGACCTGCTGGGGGTCCTTCACCAGCTGCGGGGAGACCCGACGGGGGCCGAGTCGCTACTTCGACGCGGGCTTGCACTTCGGGAAGGGGCCCTCGGCAGGAGCCATCCCGACGTCGCTTCCTCGCTGGACCACCTGGCCTCTCTCTACAAGGCGCAGGGGGCATATGAACAGGCCGCGCCGCTCTACGCGCGCGCGCTCGCCATTCAGGAGGCGGCCCTTGGCAAGGACCATCCCCAGGTCGCCGAGGTGCTCAACAACATCGCCCGGCTCTACTCGGAGCAGGGGCTGTTCGGCCGCGCCGAGCCGCTCTGCAAACGCGCGCTTGCCATTCAGGAAGCGGCCTCGGCGGGAATCATCCCGACCTCGCCGCTTCGCTCAACAGCCTCGCAAGCCTCTACCTGAACCTCGGGTCGTACGCGCAGGCAGGGCCGCTCGCCGCGCGCGCGCTCGCTATTCAGGAGGCGGCACTTGGCAAGCACCATCCAGCCATCGCCTCTTCGCTCCACAACCTCGCTCTCGTCTTCGCCAGACAAGGCTCTTTCGAAAAGGCAGAGCAGGCCTACGCGCGTGCACTCAAGATTGTCGAGGCGACCCAGGGCAGGAACCATCCCTCTGTCGCCGAGCTGCTCAACAATCTTGCCCGGCTGCGCCTGACGGGTGAACGCCTCGACGACGCCCTTCCACTCTTGAAGCGCGCGTTCGCCATCTCCGAGCTGCGCCTGCGCCGGGAGGCACTCGACTTCTCCGAGTCCCGCCTGGCCAGCTTCATCGCGCATCTGCGCACCCAGGAAGAGCTGCTCTACGAGCTGGTGCGAGCAGCACCCGACGACGATGACGTGCGGCACCTAGCGCTCACTGCCGCGCTCCTGCGCAAGGGTCGCTCCGTCGAGCAGATTGCGGATACTTCGCGCACCGCCTTTCGGCGCGTGAGTGCCCAGGACCGTGACACCTTCGAGCGACTGCGAGGCTTGCGCAGCGAGCTGGCAAGCCTTTCGCTTCAAGGGCCCGGCTCGCTGACGCCTGGCGACTACCAGCAGCGCCTCAAGGAACTCGCCAGCCGGGGCGATGCGCTCGAAGCCGAGCTGGCTGTGCGCTCCGCGCCCCTGCGCGCACTGACCTCGCTGCCACCTCCCGAAGACATCGTCCACCGCGTTGCGGCGGCCCTCCCCACGACCAGCGTCCTTGTCGAGTTCGTCGCCTACATGGACCGCGCGCCCCTCCGCAAACCCGGAACGCCGGAGCCGCAGCGCACCCAGCAGCTCCGCTACCTGGCGCTGGTGCTCTTCCCGGACGGGCACATTCGCGCCGCGGACCTTGGACCCGCCGCGCTCATCGACAGCGCCGCTGCCAGGATGCGAGATGCTCTGGCCAGCCGCGACGCGAACTTCTTGCTCTCAACGCGGGAACTCTATCAGCGCGTCCTCCGTCCGCTCTGGCGGTTCCTGGATGGCACCCAGCATGTCTTCCTCGCGCCGGACGGGCAGCTGGGCCTCGTTCCCTTCGCCGCGCTCCACAACGGCCACCAGTTCCTCGTGGACGCCCACGACTTCACGTACCTCGCCTCGGGGAGGGAGTTGATGCCGCGCGCCTGGAACCTGGCTCCTTCGCAGTCGGTGGTCGTCCTGGCCGACCCGGACTTCAACTCCCCGGCCCCTCTCTCCACTGACAAGACGGAGCTCGCTGAGCGCTCCGCATCCCTGGAGCGCTTCTTCTCCACCTCGCGCGCGGACCTCGCCGCCGCGCCCTGGGCGCCGCTGCCAGGCTCTCGCCAGGAGGCCGAGAGCATCAAACGCCTCCTTCCCCAGGCCCAGCTCTTCCTCGGCCCCGAGGCCACCAAGCAGCGACTGCTGCAGTTGCCCACGCCCGGCGTGCTGCACCTGGCCACCCACGGCTTCTTCCTCGAGGACGCCCCCGTGCCCAAGGGCGCCAGGGCTGTCGTCAGCGTTGGTGCCCTGAGCGACCAGTCTCCCGTGTCGCCTTCTCCCGACCCGTTGCTGCGCTCGGGACTGATTCTCGCGGGCGCGCGCGCCACGGAGCCTGAATCCTCGGGCGCGGCCAGGCCTCCGCCTGACAACGCGCTGGTGACAGCCCTGGAGCTGGCCGGACTCAATCTGTGGGGCACCCAGCTGGTCGTCCTGTCCGCCTGCGACACGGGGCGAGGGGACGTCAAGCTTGGCCAGGGCGTCTATGGGCTGCGCCGGGCCTTCATCGCCGCGGGCGCGGAGACTGTCGTCATGAGCCTGTGGAAGGTGAACGACGCGATAACCCGGGTGCTCATGGAGGGCTATTACCGCCACCTGCTGGCAGGGCAGGGCCGTGCCACGGCACTGCACCAGGCGATGCGCGAGTTGCGGCGCATCCATCCTCACCCGCACTACTGGGCGCCCTTCATCACCGCGGGCCAGAATGCCCCCCTGCGCGTGCTGTCATCTGGCCCTCTCATGTCATCGGGGAAGTAGCCCGCCAACGGGCTGCATCCTGTTCCAAGGAGAGTTGCAACCATGCCTACCAGACTCATTCCCGCGCTTCTGACAGTGCTCTGCGGTTGCTCGACGACCGCGACGATTTCCCTCATCAATGGAGGGCAGGTTGAAGCGGAGATTCAACACGGCACCGAGGACGAGCTGGTTATCAAGACAGTGGCGGGTGTGGAGGTCCCCGTTCCACGATTGGAGATCTCCGACATCGACCACCCTGGAAATGGCAACGCGGTGCTTGGCTGGCTGCTCAGTGCCTATGGCACGCTGAACATCGCGGCGGGATTCGAGACCTGTCGTGAACTCCGTGGCGCCGTCCGTGCCTCATATTGTATCGGCACCTTCCTTCCCGCCGCAGTCGGCGTCCCGATGCTCATCTGGGGGTGGACGACCTGGGCCAGCTCCAGGAGCTCGGCGGCGAGCGCCTCCCCGTCCGGGTACACCGGCGTCGTGCCTTCCCTGCCTCCCTCCTCGCCGTTCGACTTCTCGCCTTCTGGCGACAGCCCGCGCAGCAGCGGGCATTGACGGCTCGCCTTGGGCCCCATGAACTCGTCCCTACAGCGCGGTTCCGCGCGTCTGAGACTGGAAAGGCTCCTCCCATGATTCGAAGCCGAAGCCGCTTGTTCATCTTCCTCGCTGCTCTGCTCATCGGCCTGGCTGCGAGCCCGTCCGCACTCGCGGCGGATGGTGCCGCCTTCGTCTCGCAGAGCGTGCCGCAGACTCTCACCCTCACCATCGGCGAAACCCGCTCTGTCTCGGTGACGATGCAGAACACCGGCACCACGCCATGGACCGAGGCTGGCGGGTACAAGCTCGGCACCCAGAATCCTCAAGACAACACCCTGTGGCTCGGTAGCACCCGGGTCTATTTGAATCCCGGTGAGGTGGTCTCCCCCGGCACTTCGCGGGCCTTCACCTTCACCATCACCGCTCCCACCACGGCCGGTACCTACAACTTCCAGTGGCGCATGGTGCACGACGGGGTCGCCTGGTTCGGTGCCTTCACTCCCAATGTCGTCATCACGGTGACGGCGCCGACCCCCTACAATTCTCAGTTCGTGTCGCAGGCGGTGCCGACCACGCTGACCGCGGGCCAGACGGCGTCAGTCTCGGTGACCTTCAAGAACACCGGCACCCACGCCTGGGCGGCCGCCAGCAACTACAGACTCGGTTCGCAGAACCCACAGGACAACCTCACCTGGGGCGTCGGCCGGGTGGACCTAGCGCCGGGGGAATCCATCGGCCGGAGCGGCCAGAAGACCTTCACCTTCAACATCACCGCTCCCGCCACCGCGGGGACCTACAACTTCCAGTGGAAGATGCTGCAGGAGGGGCAGACCTGGTTCGGCGAGCTGTCACCCAACGTGGCGATGACCGTCGCGCAGCCGCCTGTCACCCTCTGTCCCGGCGTCGTCGTGAGCCCGGACGGCACGACGGACCTGGGGCCGGCGCTCCAGTCCTGCATCAACGCCACCGCTTCGGGCGGCACCCTGGAGCTCCCGGCCGGCACGTATGGCATTGCGACCCAGGTGATGATCAACAAACCGTTCACCTTGCGGACGCAGGGGCTCGCCGGTTCGACGGCCAACTGCGAGGTGCCTGGCGTCACCTGTGCCGTGCTCAAGGCGTTGCCGACCTTCAACGCCAATGTCGGCGGGTTCCTCGCCGTCGAGTCCACGTACGATGTGACCATCGACCACCTGGTCCTCGACGGCAACCGGGCGGCGCGGCTGGGAACGACGGCGGCCTCGCAGTGCGCCGGCGGCAACAACCGCTACGGCTTCAACTCCCGGATGAGCGACTGCACCTTCTGCCGCTTCACCCACAGCGTCAGCAAGAACGCGCTCTGCGGCACCGGACTCGAGTTCCGCGGCGACGACGGCATCCTCATCAACAACGTCTTTCGCTCGAACGGCCAGAACGCGAATTCCGGCATGTGGGCCGACGGGCTGACCATTCACTTCTCGGATCGCGCGACGGTGAGCGGCAACACCTTCGTTGACAACAGCGACGTGGCCCTCATCCTGGGGGGCGGGCGAAACGCCGTCGTCACCCACAACTCCATCAGCCAGCCCGGCCAGGTTGTCTTCGCCGGACTGATGCTCGACAACTTCAACGGCGGTACCTCAGGTGACTTCACCGGTGCCGTCGTCACTGGCAACACGATTGACTGCACGGCGGCCCGTAACTGCCACTTCGGTATCAACCTGGGACCGCATGCCTGGTATCGGTCGACGAACATCCTCGGCGGTGACGTGCACGGCAACACCGTCTTCGCGGGCCGCCAGGGAATCAACGTCGATGGCGCGGGCACAGCAGCCGCCCCCCTTCTCCTCTACGGCAACACGGTGAGCGGCGCCGCCCCCGGTTCGGCGAACTTCCTCTGCGGTAGCCACAGCACCTCCAACCTGAACATCAACACCGCCGATTCGGTCGTGAACCGCAACGGTGACACGACTCCGATGACGGCCTTCGCCTGGCACGACTGCCCCTGAGCCACCCGAAGGGAAGACTTGCCGGCACCGGCAGGTGCGCTCCGAGCAGCGCGAGGAGCGCACCCGTGTCACGACGGTGCACGGCGCCGGCCCTGGAATGCCACTGCGCCCACGGCGATGAACGGGGCCCAATGGTGGGGATGGGCCTGGCGCATGGGGCATCCCAGTGATTTCCGTGCATGATTCTCCAGGTCACGGGCTCTCTACGGTTGCGGGCCACCTGTCCGGCCCAGTGAACCCACCGGAGAGAAAGCGATGAAGAAGTCCCTGCTGGTCTGTCTGCTCCTTCAGTTCCCCGCGCTGGCCTGCGCCAGCGTTCCGGCATCCCCCAGCGCCCCTGCCTCCGCCAGCGCCCCGGCCTCCGCGAAGCCCGCGCCCTCCAGGCCCGCGGGCGTGGTCTCCGACGCCGAGCGCCATGCGCGCCGGTGCCAGTCCCAGTCCGACTACCGCAAGGTCTGGCCCCAGGGGACGATGCTGTGGGGCACCAAGCGGGACTGGAACACCGAGAAGCAGACGGAGGCGAACAGCAGCGTGCTCGTCTCGGCCGACCTCGCCCCCCTGCGGCGGGCGGAGGACGGGGTGACGGCCCTGCGGCTCGAGGGCGGGCACCTGGTGGCCTCTCCCTCCCCGGCGGCAGGGGCGGCCGCCCAGGGCGTCGTCGGCACCGTGCTCCAGGGCACCGCCAGCGACGGCAAGCCCGTGGAGGTGGCCATCTGCGGCGCCGAGCCCTCCGCCGAGGACCCTGGAATGGTCTTCTACAGCATCGAGGCCTGGAACTCGCTGGCCCAGGAATGGGAGAACCCCTGCGTCGCCGTGGACCGCGGGCCCGCCCCCCGCGCCCTCGCGGTGAGCGGCGTCTGGGATGCCAGCGGGGCCCACCACGACGCCCCGGGCAAGCTCACCTTCGCCTGTCAGCACGGCGCCATCACCAAGTGCGTCCTCTGGGGCTACAAGCCCTGGGCCAGCCGCGACGGGCAGTCGCTGGCGGACTTCCATCAGGCCTGCACCCGCCTGGTGCGCGCGGACTATTGCGGCGATGGCCGAAGCCATACGCGCCAGAACACCACCATCGACATGTATGACAGGCTCGGCATGATCCAGCGGGAGCTGGTGGCCTCGAGGCAGTGGGACCCCGCGAAGGCCTCCTTCGAGGCGGCGTGGTCGCCCGACGGAGCCACCTGCATGGCACGCACCCGGGATGACCGTGCGCTGGAGACCGTCCTCAATGAGTGTCCCAACCGGTTCCAGACGGGCGCGGCCGTCGAACTGGACGAGGGTGAGCGCTGCACGGTGCGCCGCGCGGACGTGAACCCCGGGGCCGCGCTGCTGCGGAACCGGTCATATGGCGCCCCGAAGAGCCCCGCCTCTTCGGACAAGCACCCCTAGGACTTCTACTTGTCAGGCTTGTCCCCCAGCAACTGGCTGATGCTCAGGTCCAGTTGGCTGCGGACAAAGGCGAGGAAGCTCTTGAAGCCTGAGGTGGACAGGTCCAACTGCTCCTGCAGGCGGCGTCGGGTTTCCTCGTAGACCCGAGTGCGTGTGCTCTTCAACCAGCGGGAAATGGTCGATTGATTGACCCGGAAGAGCAAGCCCAGCTCGTACGTCGAGAGCTGATCTGCGAAGTGGAGGCGGAGCAGGTGGCGCTCGTCGGCAGAAAGCGTGGCGGAGGCTTCGTACACGGCCTGGCGGAATTCGGCCTGGTGGCGGCGCTTCATGACATCCAGCGCTGGGTCGATTCCCTGTCCCGGCAGCGCCTTGAAGATCTCCTCGGAGTCTTCATCGGGCGCGGGCTTCTCGGCGGCCCGCAGCTTGTTGGCGATGCGCCCGGCGGTGACGACGACCCAGCTCAGCAGCGCGCCGCGCCCCGTGTACTCTCCAATCTTCGGGGCGCTCTCGGGCGTGGTGACCAGGAGCTTCACCCGCGTTATCTGGCAGACGTCGTCAATCACCGCGTCGGGTTGCTTGAGCCTCCGGAGCTTTGCCGGCAGCAGGGAAAGATAGTTTCGCTCGAACGCCTCGTATGCGGGGGCGGTGCCCTGAAGACACGCACACGCGAGATAGAGGTCCGACAGGGACAGGCTGGTGACAAGCGGCCCGATGGGGCTGTCGGGACTCGCCTCCGGCAGCCGCTCTGCGATGTGAATCACGAACAGCCTGGCGGAGAGCGGCACGGTCGGCCACTGCGCGCGGGCCTCCTCCCAGGCGCGAAGCAGCAACGCGTCGAGTGTCGCGGCCTCCGCTGGCGTGGGGGGAACGAAGCGTACCTGCGTGTGTGCGAGAAACGTCGCGACGAGCTCGGGCACCTGTTCCATGTGTAGTCCCATATCACGCGTTTTGCTCGGATTTCCAATCCATGCCATTGATTGACAACTACTTCATGGTCAATCTGGAGCCCCCCCGCCCCCATGCATCCTCCCCCCTCTAGTTGCCTGACGGACGAGGTCCTGGTCGACCTCCTGGAGGGCCGGTTGGCGGACGACGCGCTGGCCCGTATCCATGCGCACGCCGCCGGATGCGGTGAGTGCCGGACCCTGCTGGCCACCTTCACTCCCGGCATCCGGCACTCCGGGGACGAGGGCTCCGGAGACCCCACGCAGGACGGCCCCTCGACGGAGCCGGGACTCTCCTGGGCGCCCCCCGACGCGTTCGACAAGTTCCGCCTCGAGCGCCCGATTGGTCGTGGTGGTATGGGCGTCGTCTTCCTGGCGCACGACAAGTCGCTGGACCGGCGCGTAGCGGTGAAGTTCATCGCCGCGAACCAGCCCGACGAATGGGTCCGTGAGAACTTCGCGACCGAGGCCCGGGCGCTCGCGCGCGTGCAGCACGCGAACATCGTCAATGTGTTCAGCGTCGGGGAGGTGGGCGGGCGCCCGTACATCGTCTCCGAGTACGTCGTCGGTGAGAGCCTCGCGGAGCTGCCCGTGCCGGTGCCGTGGCGCCGCGTGCTGACCCTGGGCGTGGGCCTGGCCCGGGGGCTGGCGGCGGCGCACCGCCAGGGCGTGCTCCACCGAGACCTCAAGCCCTCCAACGTCCTGGTCACCCGGGAAGGCGAGGTGAAGCTGCTCGACTTCGGCCTGGCCGAGCGCATCGAGGCGGGGACCGTCTCGGAGTCCCGCTCGTTTGTCCTCGGCGGCACGCTGCCCTACATGGCGCCCGAGCTGCTTGCCGGTGCTCCCGCGACGCCGCGGAGCGACGTCTATGCCCTGGGCCTCATCCTCCACGAGCTGTGCACGGGCGAGGTGCCGGGTCGCGCTCCCCGAGGAGGAGGCGAGGTGCCCCCTCGCGCCGCGCTGGGGCCGGACATCGACCCGGACTTCGCCGCGCTCATCACCCGGTGTCTCGCGGCCAATCCGCTCGAGCGCTTCGTCTCGGCCGATGCCCTCTGCGAGGCCCTGGAGCGGCTCGCGCGCCTGTGCGCACCCGAGCCCCTGGCCGCCGGCAATCCCTACCGCGGCCTGGCTCCCTTCGAGGCCGAGCACCGTTCCCTCTTCTTCGGGCGCGAGGCCGACATCCTCGCCGTGCTCGAGCGCCTCCGCGCCCGGCCCCTGGTCCTCGTCGCCGGGGACTCGGGGACGGGCAAGTCCTCGCTGTGCCGCGCCGGCGTGCTGCCCCGGGTGGCCGCGGGCGCTCTGGACGGGGGCCGTGAGCAGGTCATCCTCACCCTGTGGCCCGGTCACCGCCCGCTGGAGGCCCTGGCCGCCGCGCTCGCGCCCCTGCTGGGCTGGAAGGAGGCGGAGCTCGTCACCGCGCTCGCGGACAGGCCGGCCTGTCTCGGGCAGCGGCTGCGCGAGGCGCACTCGCGGGGCGCGGCCTGCTGCTCTTCGTGGATCAGCTCGAGGAGCTGCTCACCCTCTCCGAGCCGGTCCAGGCGGCGCACTTCGCCCGCCTTCTCGGGGAACTCGCCCTACCCTCGGCGGGGGTGCACGTGCTGCTGGCGGCGCGCGGCGACTTCCTGACGCGCCTGTGCGCGCTCCCCGGCCTGGGCGACGAGGCCGAGCGCGCGCTCTACATCCTGCGCCCCCTGTCGCCCGAGGGGGTGCGCGAGGCCATCGTCGGTCCCGCGCGCAGCCGGGGCGTGGCCTTCGAGTCCGGTGAGCTCCTCCAGACGCTCGTCGCCTCCACCGCGCACGGCGTGGGCAGCCTGCCGCTCCTGCAGTTCGCGCTCGCCGAGCTGTGGGAGCGGCGCAATCCCGCACAGGGCCGCATCACCCGGGAAGCGCTCGAGCAGATGGGCGGGGTGGCCGGAGCGCTGTCCCGGCATGCCAACGGGGTGCTCGCGCGCCTGAGCCCCACGGAGTACGCGGCGGCGCGGCGCCTGCTGCTCCAGCTCGTGACGGCCGAGGGCACGCGCA
>JBKGHK010000979.1:0-3188 GCA_046520375.1 Pyxidicoccus sp. 3LFB2 | reverse complement strand
CTGGAGGTGGCCTCCACCGCGCGGATGGCGGACTACGTGGGGGCGGCGCACGCCAACCACGCCTGGGTGGCCCTGCGCGCCGGAGACACCACGCTGGCGCGCGAGGCGGGCGCGGAGGCGCTGCGGCTGTGGCAGCCCCTGTCACTCGTCTATCCCTTCCAGTGGCTGGCGCACTGGCCGCTGCTATCGGTGGCGCTGGAAGAGGGCCACGTGACCGAGGCGCTGGGCCACGCTCGGGCCATGCTGGCCACGAGCCAGCAGCGACTGCCGGATGCGCTCAGCGCGCCGCTGTCCGCCGCCGTGGCGCCGGAGACGGCCTTCGCGCGGGAGCAGCTCCTGCTCGCCTGCGAGTCCGCACGCCGGCTCGGCCATCTGTAACACTGCTACACCTTCACCTTCCCATGCCGCGGGCCTGGCCCGTGGCGCATCCACCGAGGCGTGCATGGCCGACAGCCGCTATGTGTATTTCTTCTTCCGGACCGACCACGTGAACATCATGGAAGGCTTCACGACGAAGCTGGAGGTGATGGGCGCCCTGCGCAGCGACCCGAACAAGCAGGAGAACGTGACGGGGCTGATGGACTTCACCATCAAGATGTCCGAGAAGGGCGAGCTGAAGCCGAGCCACATCGAAATCGTGGACCAGACCTCGACCTATGTGGAGGTGAAGGGAACCGGCCCCGGCGCACTGCCGGCCTCCCTCATCGCGAAGCCCCGGAAGGACAAGGTCGAGGAACTGCCGAAGATGAAGGCGACGGCGAAGCTCTTCGTGGACGAGTCGGACCTCCTCATCTACGCGCCCGACGGCAACGTCTACTGGCTGAAGACCGAGGAGTGGATGAAGGCGACGAAGTACCCGGTCACCGCGAAGGAGCTGGAGGTGCTGCGTCCCCTCCTGGAGAACGAGGCCGTGGTGGCCAACATCCCGCATACGGCCGGGCAAGCACCGCAGGGGCGTCCCAATCATGCGGGCGGCAGCAGCCCCAAGGGCGAGGCCGGGCCCCCCGCCGAGCCCGTCACCTGCTTCCTGCTCAACCTCAACAGCATCCTGCTGAGCTACTCGCCCCACAAGGGGCTGGCCCCGCGGCAGCAGGACGCCTCGCCCTTCGTCAATCCTCCCAAGAGCGCCCCTTCTGGCAGGAAGCCCTGATGTCCCCTCGCACCACCCGCACCCCGGAGGCGGCCCCTCCCTCCGGCACACCCAAGGCCTTCCGTCACGGCACGCACCGGGTGGTGTCTCCCAACGAGACGCTGGAGCGCGTGCGCCGGCTCATGCCGGTGCTCGGCATCACCCGCATCGCCAACGTCACCGGACTGGACACCATCGGCATCCCCGTCGTCATGGTGACGCGGCCCAACGCACGCTCGCTGGCCGTGTCCCAGGGCAAGGGGCTGACGCTGGACGCGGCGAAGGCGTCCGGGCTGATGGAGTCCGTGGAGGGCTACCACGCCGAGCACGTCTCGCTGCCGCTGAAGCTGGCCACGTACAACGAGCTGCGCTTCCGTGAGGCCGTGGTGGACGTGGCTGGGCTGCCCCGGCTGTCGGTGAGCCTGTTCCACGAGAACTGGCGAATGCTGTGGGTGGAGGGCGTGGACCTGGCGCGGGGCAGCAAGGTGTGGCTCCCCTTCGACCTGGTGCATACGGACTTCACGCTGCCGCTGCCCACCGGGAGCGGCGCGTTCCTGATGAGCAGCAACGGGCTCGCCTCCGGCAACCATGTGCTGGAGGCCACGCTCCACGGGCTCTGCGAGGTGGTGGAGCGGGATGCCACCGCGCTCTGGCACGCGCGGGGCCCTCGTGCGCAGGCGGGCACCCGGTTGGAGCTGGACTCGGTGGAGGACCCGGCCTGCCGTGAGGCGCTGGAGAAGTATGCCCGCGCGGGCGTGGCCGTGGGCGTGTGGGAGACGACGAGCGACGTGGGCGTCCCCGCCTTCACCTGCTCCATCATCGACCGGGAGCCGGAGCCCCAGCGTCCCGTGGCGGTGGCCGGCGGCATGGGCTGTCACCCGTCGCGCGAGGTGGCCCTGCTGCGCGCGCTGACCGAAGCCGCGCAGAGCCGGCTGACGCGCATCAGCGGCGCGCGGGATGACCTGCACCGCAAGGCCTATGAGGCGGCGAAAGACGGCGTGGCAGCGGAGCGACTGCGCACGCGGCTGCGCGAGGAGCCTCCGGTGCGCCGCTTCCAGGACGTGCCCTCGCAGGATGGGGCGACGCTGGAGGAAGACCTCGCGTGGGTGATGGGGAAGCTGATGGCGGTGGGACTGTCGCAGGTGGTGGCGGTGGACCTGACGAAGCCGGAGCTGGGCGTGCCCGTGGTGCGGGTGGTGGTGCCGGGCCTGGAGCCCACGCACGAGGCGCCGGGCTACGTGCCGGGCCCCCGCGCCCGGAAGGTCCTGGAGGAGCGAGAGGCATGAAGGTCTTCATCTTCACCGGCCCCACGCTGCGGCCCGACGAGGCGCGCGCGACGCTGGATGCCATCTACCTGCCGCCCGTGCAGCAGGGCGACGTGTACCGGGCCGCGCGAGAGGGCCCGGTGGCCATCGGCATCATCGACGGCTTTTTCGAGCATGTGCCCGCCGTCTGGCACAAGGAAATCCTCTGGGCCCTGTCGGAGGGCATCCACGTCTTCGGCGCCTCCAGCATGGGCGCGCTCCGCGCGGCGGAGCTGTCCGCCTTCGGCATGGAAGGCGTGGGCGAAATCTTCGCGGCCTTTCATCGCGGCGAGTTGGAGGACGACGACGACGTGGCCGTGGCCCACGGAGCGTCCGAGGACGGCTGGCGCCCGCTGTCCGAGGCGATGGTGAACATCAGCGCCACGCTGTCGGCCGCATGGCTCGGGCAGGTGGTGCGGGAGGAGACCCGCAACACCCTGGAGCGAGTGGCCAAGTCACTCTTCTACATGGAGCGGGCCTGGCCGGTGGTGCTGGCCCGGGGCGCGCGCGAGGGCGTGCCGGCCTCGGAGCTGGAGGCGCTCAAGGCGTGGCTGCCCACGGGGCGCGTGGACCAGAAGAAGGCGGACGCGCTCGCCCTGCTGCGCACGATGCGGGAGCGGCTGGACGCCGGGCTGTCGCCGAAGAAGGTGGCCTTCCCCTTCCAGCACACGGACGCGTGGGAGGAGGCCCGGCGGCGCGCGGGACGGCTCCCGTTGGTGCGGGACGGACAGCCCCTGGAAGGCGTGGCCCCGGAG
>JBKGHK010000978.1:0-3191 GCA_046520375.1 Pyxidicoccus sp. 3LFB2 | reverse complement strand
CGCTGGCCAGCGGGAAGAAGACCCGCAGCGGCAGCCGCGCGTCCGGGGCCAGCGCCACGCTCACCTGCTGCGAGCCCACCGCCACGCGCCGCCCGTCCACCCCGCAGCTCGAAGTCCACCGCGGAGACGGAGGCCGCGTCCGACGAGGGGTTGGCCACCTCCAGGGCCAGGTCCAGCACGCCGGAGCCGTCCGGCCGGAAGTCCACGGCCACGGACTCCACGCGCACCGCCGCCTCATAGGCGCGGGGCCTCAGGGGCACCGAGCCCAGGCACCCGGACAGGACGCCGCCCAGAAGCAGCGCCACCACCGCGCGGCGCCCGGGCATCAGCCGCCCAAGAGAGGCTGGAGCGCCTCCACCGTCAGGGGCCAGCCCGCGCGGCGGGACAGCGCCTCCAGCGCCTTGATGAAGTCCGCGGCCGTCTGGAAGCGCCGCGCCCGGTCCGCGAAGAGCGCCTTGCGCACCACCTGCACCGCGTAGTCCGGCAGCTCCGGCGTCACCGACGACAAGAGGGGCACCCGCGCGTCGCGCACCTTGTGCATCAGGTCCGCCTCGTTGTCCCCGGTGTGCAGGCGCCGGCTGGCCCACAGCTCCCAGAGGATGACGCCCACCGCGAACAAGTCACTGCGCGCGTCCACCGCCTGGCCCAGCACCTGCTCCGGGCTCATGTACGGCACCGTGCCGCGCAGCGCGCCCGCGTCGCCGCGCATCATCCCCTCCACCTCCGCCACGCCGAAGTCCGTCAGCTTCACGTCGCCGTTGATGCCCAAGAGCACGTTGGCCGGATTCACGTCGCGGTGGACGATGGTGGCGCCGTTCTCCCCCACCTTCGCCCGGTGGATGTAGTCCAGCGCCTTGAGCAGGCACCAGGCGATGTAGCAGGCGGACTCGGGCGGCATGGCCGCGCCGGCCTTGATGAGCAGCTCCTGCATGTAGCCGAGCGTCCGGCCACTGACGAGCTCCTGCACCATCAGGTAGTCCGGCCCCGCCTTGAACAGGCGGTAGGTGCGGACGATGTGCGGGTGGCGCAGGCGCACCGTCAGCTTCGCCTCGTCGACGAACGCCTTCACATACGCCGTGTCGCTGCGGAACGAGGGGTGCAGTCGCTTGATGACGACTTCTTCCGGCTCCCCCGGCGAGCGTGACGTCGTGACGCGGGCACGCGCCTGGTACACCTCGGCCATGCCGCCGACTGCCAACCGGCCGACCACCTCATAACCACCCAGGTCCGGAGCTTCCGCCACGTCGCAATCCTACTGCGAATTTCCGCCGGCACCCACTATTCCGACATGAGGTCGGTGTAGAGGGCCTCGTATTTCCGGGCGGAGGCGTCCCAGGAGAAGTCCTTGTCCATGCCCCGGCGCCGGAACTCCTCCAGCCGAGGGGGGTCCGCATAGAGGGCCAGGGCCCGGCGGATGGCCGCCAGGAGGGCGGCGGGGTGGAAGGCCTCGAAGAGGATGCCGTTGCCATCCAGGCCCCCCTCCACGGTGTCCACCAGTCCACCCGTGGCCCGGACGATGGGCACCGTTCCGTAGCGCAGTGAATACATCTGGTTCAGCCCGCACGGCTCGTAGCGGCTGGGCATGAGGAAGAAGTCCGCCCCCGCCTCCACCAGGTGCGACAGCTCGGGGTCGAAGCCGACGTGGAAGGCCATCTGCTTCGGGTGGCGGGCCTGCAGCTCCCGCAGGCCGTCCTCCAGGCGGGCGTCGCCGCTGCCAATGCCCACGAAGCGGATGTCCGCCTGCAGCGCGGTGGGCAGCACGTCCAAGAGCAGGTCCGTGCCCTTCTGCCACGCCAGCCGGCTGACGATGGCGAACACCGGCGCGTCCCCGTCCGGCAGTCCGAAGCGCTTCAGCAGCTCCCGCTTGCACACCGCCTTGCCCGCCAGCTCCCGCGCGCTGTAGCGGGCCGGCAGGACGGGGTCCGCCTGCGGGTTCCACTCGTGCGCGTCGATGCCATTGAGGATGCCGTGCAGCCGGTGCGAGCGGCGGCGCAGCAGGCCATCCAACCCGTAGCCCTGCTCCTCCGCCTGGATTTCCCGCGCGTAGGTGGGCGACACGGTGGTGAGCGCGTCGGAGAAGACGAGGCCGCCCTTGAGGAAGTTGACCTGGTCATGGAACTCCAGGCCGCCCTCGGCGGTGAACAGCTCCCACGGCAGCCCCAGCTCCTCCATGACGCCCTTGGGGAAGTGCCCCTGGTAGGCCAGGTTGTGGATGGTGAAGACGCTCTTCGCGCGGGCCAGCGCGCTGGAGCGGAAGCCCCGCTGGAGCGCCACGGGGACCAGCCCCGTCTGCCAGTCGTTGGCGTGGACGATGTCCGGGACGAAGCCCAGCCGCTGCGCGGCCTGGAGCGCGCCCACCGAGAGGTAGCCGAAGCGCCGGGCGTTGTCGCCGAACTCGCCCCACGCGTTGCCGTACAGCCCGTCGCGGTCGCCGTAGAGGGAGGGGTTCTCCAGGAAGAGCACCTCCAGGTGCTCCGAGAGGCGCGCGGAGAGGATGGGCCCGGAGACCTCACCAGCGGGGAAGCGCACCGTCAACGACTTGCCGGTGGGCGTGAGCCGCGCAGCGTCGCGAAGCTCGCGGTAGCGCGGGGTGACGACCTTCACATCGTGGCCCAATGAGGCGAGCGCGGCGGGCAGGGCCCCGGCCACGTCCCCCAGGCCCCCCGTCTTCGAGAACGGGGCCACCTCCGAGGAGATGAAGAGAATCTTCATGGGCCCACATTGACGCGTGGCAGGCGTGAGTCAACCGCGAACGTGCGCCTGGGACGTCCGTCCCATATGTTTCAAACGTGCAGATTCCTCCGGACCCCTTCCAGCGTTTCTCCGATGTCTTCGAGCGGGCGAAGCAGGCCGTCCCCGTGGACCCCAATGCCATGGTGGTCGCCACCGTCGGCGAGGGCGGGCGCCCCAGCGCACGCGTGGTGCTGCTGAAGGACTTCGACTCGCGCGGCTTCGTCTTCTTCACCAACTACGAGAGCCGCAAGGGCCGCGAGCTGCTGGCGCACCCCTTCGCCGCGCTCTGCTTCCACTGGGCGCCCCTGGAGGAGCAGGTTCGGATTGAAGGCCGCGTCGAGCGCGTGTCCGACGCCGAGGCCGACGCGTACTTCCACAGCCGGGCGCGCGGCAGCCAGGTGGGCGCGTGGGCCAGCCTCCAGAGCCGCCCCCTGCCCTCGCGCGACGAGCTGGACGCG
>JBKGHK010000977.1:0-3192 GCA_046520375.1 Pyxidicoccus sp. 3LFB2 | reverse complement strand
CCTCCGCCGCCGCCCCGGTTCTCCTCGCGGCGCAGCTCCCGGTACTTCGCCTGCTGGGCCTCGTCGAGCAGTGTGGCCATCTCCTGGTCCGTCGCCTGGCGCTCCGCGCGCAACTCCTGCCGCATGTCGCGGGGGTTCTTCGTGCCGGCGCGGACCTCCTCGATGAGGGCCTGGCGCTTCGCGTCCTCGGCCTGCATGCGGCGGGTCAGCGTCTGCTCCTGGTTGTAGTTGAGCTTCGCGTCGCTGACGAACTGGCGCAGCCGCTCCGCGCGCTGGGTCACCACCTGCGCCTGGGCCTCCACCCACTGCTGCTGGCGGGCCTCGCGCTGCTCGGTGCGCATCTCGTCCTGCACCGCGCGCACCGCGTCCTTCAGGTAGGCCCGCCCGCCCTCGGAGTTGAGCGCCTCGCCGGCCACCAGCCCGCGCACCTCGGCGCGAAGCTGCTCCAGCTCCGCGGTGAGCGCCGTGGGGGGCGCCACCAGGCCGCCATCCGAGGCCGCCACCGGCCGCTGCTCCAGCGCCATCAGCCGGCGGGACAGGCCCAGCGTGGTGTCCTCCAGCGCTTTGATTCGCCGCTCCAGGTAGTCCACGTCCTCGGGCGCGACGTCGGCCGACTCGTCCCGAGGCGCGGGGGTGGGGGAAGCGGGCTCACCTCCGCCCCAGAGGGCGACACCGAGCGCGGCGGAGGCCAGGAGGAGGGAAGCGATACCGAGGAGCCTGTTCATGTCTTCTCCGACGTGGGACGGGGGCCCTTATTCCATACCCCGTCCGTGCCTCCGGCTCCACGCACCGTCCGGGTAGCTCAGCCGAGCTTGAAGGCGTCCAGCTCCGGCACCTTCTCCATCAGGAGCGGGGCGGAGTGGAGGTACGCGGTGGAGCGGCGCTTCTGGTCGATGTCGTCGTAGACGCGCTGCACCTGGGTGGGCGTCAGGTCCATCACCTGCGCGGCCTCGTCCGTGGACACGCCGTGATTCTTCGCCCACATGAGCAGGTCCAGCTGCGAGTAGTGCACGGAGAAGTAGAAGTCCTCCTGCGACTGCGGAAGGCTGAACGTGTCCGTGGTGGGCTCGCCGCTGGTGATTTCGTCGATGACGCCCAGGTGCTTCGCCAGCTTGTAGACCTGTGTCTTGTAGAGGCCGGCAATCGGCTTCACGTCCGCCGCGCCGTCACCGAGCTTCACGAAGAAGCCCTGGTCGTACTCCAGGCGGTTGGGAGTGCCGGCCACGGCGAAGTTCAGCCGGTCCGCGTGGAAGTAGTCCATCATCTTCCGGGTGCGCTGCTTGAAGTTCGTCGCGGCGACAATCTGCGTGTACGCCTGCGGCGGGAGGCGGAAGCGGCGCTCCTCGCCGTTCACCTGCACCACCACGTAGAAGAAGTTCACCGCGTCCGTGTTCAGCCGGTCGCCGTGCATGACAATCTTCCACTTCATGTCCGGGGTGAACTCGGGGAACACCGAGCGCACCGCCTCGTCGCGCTGCCGGTAGCAGCCCGCCGCCTCGAGGATGGGGGCGATGTCATGGAGCTGGTACTTGATGCCCAGCTTCTCGGACAGCTTGCGGCCCAGCTGCGAGCTCCACCCGCTGGAGTCCCTCTCCGGCAGGAGGATGCCGAACACGCGCTCCGGCCCCAGCGCCCGCACCGCCAGCGCCGCCACGCACGCCGAGTCGATGCCGCCGGAGATGGCCACCACCAGCCCGCGCTTCTTCAGCTTCTTCAGCACCGCCTCGCGCAGCCCCTCGGACAGCTCGGCCGCCTTGGCCTCCCAGTCCAGTTCCAGCACCTGCTTGGAGAACTTCATCGTGTCCACCCCTCTTGGATTGTCTTACGAAGAACCGACTGACGCATGGCGCGTGCGCAGCTCCGCCTTGAGCACCTTGCCGGCGGGCCCGCGCGGAAGCGCCTCTGAAAACACCACGTGCTTTGGCACCTTGTGTGCCGGCAGCGCCTCGCGGCAGAAGCGCCGCAGCTCGTCTTCCTTCACCTCGACACCCGCGTGCGTCACCACCACCGCGCAGGCGGCCTCGCCGCCCAGCGCGTCCGGCACGCCCACCACCGCCACTTCCTTCACCGCCGGGTGGCGCGCGAGCTGGTGCTCGATTTCCGCGGGGCTCACCCGGTGGCCGTTCACCTTGAGGATTTCCTTCGCGCGGCCGACCAGGAAGAAGAAGCCGTCCGCGTCACGCCAGGCCAGGTCGCCCGTCCACAGCCAGCCGTCCTTCAGCACGGTGGCTGTCTCCTCGGGCGCGCCCAGGTAGCCCGGCGTGACGTTGGCGCCCTTCGCCACCAGGTGGCCCGTCTCTCCCACGGGCAGCGGGGTGCCGTCCTCCGCCACCACGCGCAGCTCCACGCCCGGAATGCCGATGCCGATGGAGCCCGCCTTCTCCCGAGCCAGCTTCGGCGGCAGGTAGCTCAGCCGCGCGGTGGCCTCCGTCTGGCCGTACATGACGAACAGCTCGGCGGGGTGGAAGGCGTCCCGCGTCCACTGAATCGTGTCCGGCGCCATGCCTCCGCCGGCCTGGGTGACGTAGCGGAGCTTCAGCTGGGAGAGGGATTCCGGGCGGGCCTGCCGCTTCAGCATCTCGAAGGTGAGGGGTACGCCGGCGAACCCGGTGCTGCCCTCGGCGGCCATGGCCTCCAGCACCACCTGCGGGTACATGAAGCGCGAGTCCAGGAACACCGAGCCACCGACGAGCAGGTGCGTCTGGAGCACGCTCTTCCCGTAGCAGTAGTGCAGCGGGAGGATGAGGTGCGCCCGGTCCGCTGGCGTCAGGCCGAGGTACTCCACGATGGAGCGCGTGTTGGCGGCGATGTTGCCGAACGTCTGGATGACGCCCCGGGGCGTGCCCGTGCTGCCGGACGTGTAGACGATGGCCGCGTGCGCGTCGGCCGGGGTGGAGGGCAGGGCCTCCAGCGGAGCAGTTGTTGCTTCCGCGTCCAGCGCGCCGTCCTCTTGAATCCAGGTGCAGCGGGCCGGAGCGAGCACCTGGAGCATGCGCTCGGGTGGGCGCGAGGCGTGGACCACGTAGAAGTGGGCCAGGGCCGGCTTGCCAGTCCACCTGCGGGCGTCCTGTCCGAAGACGAAGGCATGCCGTGCGCCGGTCTGCGCGAGGATGGCGTCCAGCGAGGCCGCGCCGGACTCGCGGTCCAGCTCCACCGCGCACGCGCCCAGCGCCTGCACCGCGAGCCCCGCCA
>JBKGHK010000976.1:0-3196 GCA_046520375.1 Pyxidicoccus sp. 3LFB2 | reverse complement strand
AGCTGGCGCAGGTGGGCGCGGCCCGGGCGGAAGCCGAGGCGAAGCTGACGCAGGCGGGCGCGGCCCGCGCGGAGGCCGAGGCGAAGCTTTCGAAGCTGGAAGCCTCGCTGAAGGCCGAGCAGGAGGCCCGGAAGGCGCTCGAGGAGAAGCTCACCGGCGCGGCGGCCACGGCGGCTCCGGCCGAGTGGGAGTCGGAGCGCGAGGGGCTCAAGGCGGACGTGGCCAACCTGAAGCGCAAGCTGATGGCGGCCGAGACAGCGCTCGAGAACGCGGCTGGCTACAAGGCGAAGATTGCCAAGCTGGAGGCGCAGCTGAAGGGCAAGAAGTAGAGGTTTCCTCCTCATGCCCTTCGACGCGCCAGTGGACCCACTCACCGGGATGCAGGCAGCCCGCTTCGGGCTGTACCTGCACTTCCCGTACTGCCTGGCCAAGTGCCCCTACTGCGACTTCGCGGTGGCGGTGGCCCGGCAGGTGCCGGAGGAGCGCTACGCCCGCGCGGTGCTGGCGGAGCTGGACGCCCGGCTGGCGCTCCAGCCCGCGCTGAAGCTCAAGCCGCTGGAGTCCATCTTCCTCGGCGGCGGCACGCCGTCGCTGTGGCACCCGCGCTACGTGGCCCAGGTGCTGGAGGGGCTCGCGGCGAGGCTGTCGGTGGCGCCCAACGTGGAGGTGTCGCTGGAGGCCAACCCGGAGCGCGCGGACGCGGAGCGCTTCGCGGGCTACCGGGCGGCGGGGGTGAACCGGCTGTCGCTGGGGGTGCAGTCCTTCCAGCCCGGCACGCTGAAGGCGCTGGGTCGCGCGCACGACGCGGCCATGGTGGAGGGGGCGATGAAGGCGGCGCGGGGCGCGGGCTTCCCGGCGGTGGCCATGGACTTCATCTATGGCGTGCACGGGCAGACGGTGGCCGAGGTGGAGGCGGACGCGCGGCGGGCGGTGGCGCTCGGGCCCGAGCACCTGTCCACCTATGCGCTGACGGTGGAGCGCGACGTGCTGGCGGAGGACACGCCGCTGTCCAAGCGGCTGAAGCGCGGCGAGCTGGAGCTGCCCCCGGACGACGACGTGGTGGCCATGGCGCGGGTGGTGCGCGAGGTGTACGGCGCGGCGGGGCTGCACCGCTACGAGGTGTCCAACCACGCGCGGCCGGGCTTCAGCTCGCGGCACAACGCGCTGTACTGGACGGGCGGCGAGTACCTCGCGCTGGGCGTGGGCGCCTCCGGCATGCTGCTGACGCCCACGCCGCACCGGTACGTCAACCTGCGCAGCGCGGAGAAGTACCTGGTGGAGGTGGAGGCCGGGCGGCTGCCGGAGGAGGGCCGCGAGGCGCTGGGCTCCGAGGAGCTGTTCGCGGAGCGGCTGGCCATGGGGCTGCGGCTGGTGTCCGGCGTGGACTGGGAAGCGGTGTGTGAGCGGTACGGGCAACCGGTGGCGCCGCGCCGCGCCGAGGTGGCGCGGCTGGTGGAGCACGGCTTCGCGACGCTGCGCGACGGCCGGCTGGCCCTGACGGAGAAGGGCGCGGACGTGCACAGCGCCGTGTGCGCGCGGCTGCTCTAGCGGGCGGTCCGCGGCGCAAAGGACTTCGAGGGACGAATGAGCAAGTGGATGTTGTTTATGTTCCTGACCCTGCTGACAGGCAGCCCGCTGCTGTCCCTGGGGTTGATGCTGGTCTTCGTCCTCGTGGCGGACCACTTCACGTGGCAGCTGCTGCCCAGCCCGGTGCGGCTGTTCAAGCGGTTCCAGCGCGCGGGGCACCTGGCGGGCGTCATCCTCACCAACCCGCATGAGCGGCGGGCGCGGCACGAGCTGGCGGACATCCGCGTGGCGCAGAAGCGGTACGCGGAGGCGGTGGACATCCTCAAGCCCAACCTGGAGGCGGGCGACGAGGACGTGGACACCCTGTACCTGCTGGGCGTGGCCTACCTGGGCGCGGGCGACTCGCAGCGCGGGGAGCTGCTGCTGGACGAGGCGGAGAAGCTGGATGCGGACTACCAGCTGGGCGCCATCCACCTGGAGCGGGGCCGCTTCCGGCTGAAGCGCGGGGACGTGAAGGGCGCGGTGGAGGCCCTGGAGCGCCTCAACACCGTGCGGCACGGCTCCGTCGAGGGGCGCTACCTCCTGGCGCAGGCGCTGGCGAAGGCCGGCCGCGCGGACGACGCGAAGCGGGCGCGAGACCTGGCGTGGAGCGACTACACGGTGGCGCCGCGCTTCCAGCGCCGCCGGGAGCGCAAGTGGGCCTGGCGGGCGCGTCCCAGCCGGCCGCTGATGTACGCGGCGGTGCTGGCGGTGGTGCTGGGCACCGCCGGAGCGGTGGTGAGTCGCATGGACCTCACTCCGCGCTCCAGCAGGTACGGTGGATACTACGAGCAGCAGCCCTCGGCCTCGGGCATGGAAGAGGACCTGGGCGAATAGCCCCACCAAGCGAGGCTCCACCCGCATGTTTCCCACGCCGTCGCAGGTGCTCCGTCAGCGCGAGGGAACGCTGGCCGACACGCCCTTCCCCCTGCTGCTGCACTCCCTGATGGTGGAGGAGCGCACCTGCACGCTGGAGCTGAAGGTGCGCCAGCGTGAGAAGCGCATCGTCTTCGAGGACGGCGCCCCGGTGGGGTGCCAGTCCAACCTGCTGCACGAGACGCTGGGCAAGTACCTCGTGGAGAAGGGGCGGCTGGCCGAGACGGACTACCAGAAGGCGCTGGCGGAGAGCGTCTCGTCGGGCCTGCAGATGGGCGCGCTGCTCATCCAGAAGGGGCTCATCAGCCCCTTCGACCTCTACAAGCAGCTCCAGGCGAACCTCGCGCACAAGCTGCTCGACTGCTTCCGCTGGACGGACGCGAAGTACCGGCTCATCGCCGACGTGGAGACGCCTGACGCGAGCGTGCGAATGAATACCGCGCAGCTCATCCTCACCGGCGTCGCCAGCGTCATGCCCTTCGACGCGGTGGCCACCCACTTCACCTTCACCGACGAGCGCCGCTTCGGGCAGATGCCCGGCGTGGAGGCGGGGCTGAAGCTGTCGTCCAAGGACGCGCGCCTGTTCCAGGCCCTGCGCCAGCGCCCCACCTTCAACGAGCTGCTGGAGCGCACCGGCTTCGACACCGAGACGGTGCTGCGCCGGCTGTACGCGCTGTGCCTGCTGGAGGTGTCGGGCTTCGCCGAGGACGTGGATGAGCGCGCGGCGAAGCTGGCCGTGGCCCCGCAGGCCGCC
>JBKGHK010000975.1:0-3203 GCA_046520375.1 Pyxidicoccus sp. 3LFB2 | reverse complement strand
AGGAGACCCGAGGACGCCCCCGCTGACCGAAGCCGCGCAGTCGGTACGGCCCGAGGCGCCACGGGTGCGCGTGGCGCGAGCGGTGCTCGAGGTGATGCGGGAGGCCGGGCACCCGCCGCCCTCGGTGGACCTGGGGCTCGTCATGCTGGCGGACGCGCTGGGGCTACCACCGGGAAGCGCGGCCACCCTCTTCGCGGTGGGCCGCGCCGCGGGCTGGGTGGCGCACGTCCTGGAGCAGCGCGAGCAGGGCCACCTCTTGCGCCCCCGGGCCCGCTACGTGGAGCCCGCCGTGCCCGCTTCTGATGGAAGCACTCCCGGCTGAGGCGGCTGAACTGGCTTCAGCCCGCCGTCTCCTTCATGGAGTGGAACAGGACACGCAGCTCCGACCACAGGCGCCTGTGCGCATCCACATCAACACCCGTGCGCACGGAGATCTCCGAACTCTTGAGCGCCCACTGCAGCTCATGGATGGCACCCAGGAGCCCCAGAATTTCTTCCCATGACAGCTCAACCACAGCCGACGCGGAGTTGACGGCCACTGTTTTCATGTCGGGCTCACCCTATTGAAGTCCTCACGACGGCTCGAAAACACCCGGGCCCCACCCGGATGGCATGTGCCACCCGAGCAGGGCCCGAGAAGTGCCTCACCGGATGCATCCGGTGAGGCGTTGATTCCCTTCAGCTACCGCTGCGCCGTCTTCTGGAAGCCGGGGTCGGCGGCAATCTCCAGCCGGCCGATGCCGAAGCCGGCGCTGCCGACGACGTCATCCCCCAGCTTGTTGCGCAGCAGGCCCTTGAAGCGGTTGCCCGGGTTGGCACCGTCGAACACCACGCCCGCCTCGGCGCCCGGCGCCAGCTCGAGCGCGAGCTGGTACAGGACGCTGCCCGCGGGAATCGTCGTGTCCGCCGCCACCGCGCCCGAACCGGAGGCCTTCTGGCTGATGCCGCTGGTCAGCACGCCCGACAGCGGGCCGCTCACCGGCAGCGCCGCCGCCACCGCCGGCACCGAGGCCCCCACCGACAGGATGGCACCCGCGGTGATGGAGCCCTGCGCCGACAGCCGCACCTTCGTCGCGTCCAGCGGAAGGTTGAAGCCCACGCCGTAGCCGCTCAGCTCCTCGGCGGCCACCACGTCCAGCACCAGCCGCGTGCTCGTGGAGGCCGGGTTGCGCATCAGCCGGATGCGGCCCGACGCCGGGTCCGTGTACGCCAGCTCGGCGTTGTACACGTCGAACGCGTTGGACTCGGCCCCCACCAGCGTGCCCGCCGTCGCGGCCAGCACGTAGTCCTGGCCACCGCGGTCCACCGTGAGGTTGGGGAAGCGCGCCACGCCCGCCTGCGCCGCCACCGACGCCGTGCCACCGAGCACCGCGCCATTCGCGTTGCCCAGCGCCAGCGAGACGGAAGCCTCCGAGTCGGCCGTGTTGCCGAACGCGTCCACCAGGCGCACCGCCACCTCGTTCAGCGGCAGCCCGTTGGGCGTCGAGCGCGGCTGCGCGAAGAACTCCACCCGCGTGGGCGCGCCGCCGACGATGGCGAACGGAGCGCTCGTCGCGGGCGTCAGCGTGCCCAGACGTGCCTTCAGCGTGTAGCCCTGCCCGGCCTTCTGCAGCACCAGGTCCGCGAAGCTCGCCACACCGTCCGTCACGGACGCCGTCAGCGTGCCGCGCAGCGTGTCCTGGCCGGGGTTGGCGCCCAGCGACAGCGTCACGTCACCGCTGCCGCTCGTCGCGTTGCCGAACCGGTCCGTCACCCGCACCTGCACCGCCGGGCCAATCGCCGAGCCCGCCGACGTCGTCTCCGCCACCGCGTCGAACGCAATCGCCGCCGCCGCCGCCGGCGTGACGGTGACAGGCCGCGAGTAGCCCACGTACAGCTCCGTGAAGGCCGCGTTGTAGGCGATGAACACCAGCTCCGTGGTTCCCACCTTGTCCAGGCTCAGGTCGGAGAAGGTGGCCACGCCGTTGGAGGCCGTCACCTCACGCGTGCCGAACACCGCGGCGCTGCTCGGGTTGAGCTCGTAGTCCAGGCCCGCCACCACCGTCTCCCCCAGGTTGCCGAACGAGGGGATGCGGTTGCCGTAGGCGTCCTGCAGCTCCACGGCGATGGTGCCCATCGAGGCACCGGCCACCACCGTCTCCGCCGGCTGCTGCGTCACCACCAGCTGGTCGGCGGGCCCGAGGGCCACGTTGAACGGGGCGCTCGGCGCCGACGTGAGGCTGCCCGAGACGGCCTGCAGCGTGTAGCCCGTGCCGGCCTTGTGCATCCCCAGGCCTTCGAAGCGCACCAGGCCCGTGGTGGAGGGCAGCGACGAGGTGCCCACCAGCTCGGCCCCCGTGGGGTTGCTCGCCAGCACCAGCCGCACCGTGGCGCGCGAGGGCGCCCGGTTGCCATTGGCGTCGCGGAACTCCGCCTCGATGACGGGGTTGAAGACGCCGCCCGCGGTGATGTTCCCCGGCGCCGTCACGAGCACCAGGCTCGCCACGGCCGGCGTCACGTTGAACGCGTTGCTCGTCGCCACGGGCGCGTTGCCGTAGGTCGCGGACAGCGTGTAGCCCGTACCCGCCCGGTCCACGGCCACGTTGAGGAAGGACGCCACGCCATTGCTGAGCGCCACCTGCGTGTCACCGGTCAGCGAGGCCCCGGTGGGGTTGGTGCCCAGCGCGAGGGTGACGGTGCCCGGCGCGCTCGTCACCACGTTGCCGAACGCGTCGGTGGCGGTGACCCGGATGGCCTGGGGCTGCGCCTCGTTCGCCGGCAGCTCGGACGTGGGCTGGCTGGCGAAGGCCAGGGCGGCCACCGTCGAGTGCGCCACGTTGAACGCGCCGCTCTCCACGGAGTCCAGCCCCGCCGACGTGGCCCGCAGGGTGTAGCCCTGGGCGGACACGTTGAGGGACAGGTTGGAGAACGTCGCCACGCCGTCCACCGCGGCCACCGAGAGGGTGCCGTTGAGCGTCGCGTTGCCGGGGTTCTCCCCCAGCGCCACCTGCACCGTCGCGTTGGAAGCGGTGCGGTTGTCGTACTCGTCCCACACCTCCACCTGCACCGCGGGGCTGATGACCGAGCCCGCCGTGGCCGCGCCGGGCGCCACCGCGAAGGTCAGGCCGCACCGCCGCCGCCGGGGTGATGGCGAAGGCGGAGGAGTCCGCCGCCGTCAGCGAGCCGAAGCTGGCGCGCAGCACGTAGCCCGTGCCCGCCTTGTT
>JBKGHK010000974.1:0-3224 GCA_046520375.1 Pyxidicoccus sp. 3LFB2 | reverse complement strand
GCATCCGCGCCAGCTTCGGCGCCGAGCTGCCCCTGCGCGCCGTCTTCGAGGCGCCCACCCTGGCCGCCCTCGCCCGACGCATCGACTCCGCTCACCTGCACTCCACGCTCCAGGCGCCTCCTTTGCGCGCCGTTCCCCGCACCGGCGCGCTGCCTCTCTCCTTTGCCCAGCAGCGGCTGTGGCTCATCGACCAGCTCCAGCCGGGCTCCTCCGCCTACAACATCCCCGCCGCACTGCGCCTGGAGGGCACGCTCGAGCTGTCAGCACTCCAGCGCGCCTTCGAGGCGCTGGTGCTCCGTCATGAAGCGCTGCGCACGACCTTCCAGTCCGAAGGCGACGAGCCCCGGCAGGTCATCCACTCCACCGCGCTGCAGCCCATGCAGGTGGTGGACCTGAGCGCGCTGCCCGCCGAGCAGCACGAGTCCCGGGCCCGGCGCCTGGCCACCGAAGACGCCCTGCGCCCGTTCGATCTGGCAGCGGGCCCGCTGCTGCGCGCCACGGTGCTGAAGCTGGCGCCTGCCCAGCACGTGCTGCTGCTGTGCATGCACCACAGCATCTCCGACGGCTGGTCCATGGGCGTGCTGGTGCGTGAGCTGGCGGCCCTGTACGAAGCCTTCCTCCACGGTCAGCCCTCGCCGCTGCCCCAGCTGCCCGTGCAGTACGCCGACTACGCCGTCTGGCAGCGCTCCTGGCTGCAGGGCGAGACGCTCCAGGCGCAGCTCGGCTGGTGGAAGCAACGGCTCGCCGGCGCGCCTCACGCGCTGGAGCTGCCCACCGACAAGCCGAGGCCCGCGGTCCTCTCGAACCAGGGCGGCTCGGTGCCGGTGGCGCTGCCGTCCGGGCTCAGCGATGCGGTGGAGGCCCTCGCGAAGCGCGAGGGCGCCACGCCCTTCATGGTGCTGCTGGCCGCCTTCCAGTCCCTGCTGCAGCGCTACTCGGGTCAGGACGACGTGCTGGTCGGCTCGCCCATTGCCGGCCGCCGTCACTCGGAGACCGAGGGCCTCATTGGCGCCTTCATCAACACCCTGGTGCTGCGCGCCCGCTTCACCCCGGAGCTCACCTTCCGCCAGCTGCTGGCCCAGGTGCGTGACATCACGCTCGGCGCCTACGAACACCAGGACGTGCCGTTCGAGAAGCTGGTGGAGGAGCTGCAGCCGGCCCGAGACCTGAGCCGCACGCCGCTGTTCCAGGCGATGTTCGTCCTGCAGAACACGCCGCGCACGGAGCTGGCCCTGCCCGGCCTCACGCTGCGGAGTGTGGAAGTCGATGCCGACTCCGCCAAGTTCGAGCTGAGCCTGAGCCTGACGCGCACGCCGGACGGCTACCGTGGCGGGCTCGTCTTCAGCACCGAGCTGTTCGAGCGCTCCACCGCCGAGCGCCTCATGGCGCACCTCCAGCGCCTGCTGGAAGGAACCCTGGCGTCACCGGACGCAGCGGTGTCCGCCCTGGCCCTGCAGACGGAGGAAGAGCACCACCGGCTGCGGGTGGAGTGGAACAGCGCCGCGGCCAGCTTCCCGCGCGAGGCCTGCCTCCACACCCTCTTCGAGCAGCAGGCAGTCCGCACACCGAGGGCCCCGGCCGTGCAGCTCGGGGACCTGGCGCTGTCCTTCCACGAGCTCAACGCGCGCGCCAACCAGCTCGCCTGGCACCTGCGCTCGCTGGGCGTCGGCCCCGACGTGCGCGTGGGCCTGTGCCTGGAGCGCACCCCGGAGGCCATCGTCGCCCTGCTGGCGGTGCTCAAGGCCGGTGGCGCCTTCGTGCCGATCGACCCGACGGCGCCCGCGCAGCGCAGGTCCTTCGTCCTCGAGGACTGCGGCGCGTCCGTGCTGCTCACCATGCAGCACCTGGCGGATGCATGGCAGCCGCGGGTGGAGCAGCTGGTGTGCCTCGACACCCAGGCGGCAGCGCTGGCGGCCCTGCCTCAGGACAACGTGCCGGCGTCGGCCACCGCGGACAACCTCGCCTACGTCATCTACACCTCGGGCTCCACCGGCCGGCCCAAGGGCGTCATGGTGCAGCACCGCTCATGGCTGCACCTGAGGGCGGCCACCGCCCAGGCCCTCTATGCAGGCCAGACGGAGACGCTGCGCTTCAGCGTCAACGCGCCGTTCTTCTTCGACGTCTCCATGGAGCAGATCCTCCACGTGGTGGACGGCCACTGCCTGTGCCTGGTGCCGGAGGACACCCGCAAGGACCCGGAGGCGATGCTGGCGTGGCTGGAGCAGCAGAAGGTGGACGTGCTGGACTGCACGCCCGCCCAGCTGACGCTGCTGCTGCAGGCGGGCCTGCTGGAGAAGGCGCACGTGCCGCGCCTGGTGGTGTGCGCGGGCGAGGCCATGGGCGAGGCCCTGTGGCGGCCGCTGTCGCGCACGGCCCGCACGAAGACCCTCAACGCCTACGGCCCCACCGAGTGCACGGTGTACGCGACCAGCTGGTGCGTGCAGCAGTCCACGGTGGCGGTGCCCGTCATCGGCCGTCCGCTGCCCAACCTGCAGGCCTACGTCCTGGATGAGCGGATGCAGCTGGCGCCGCTGGGCGTGCCCGGAGAGCTGTACCTCGCGGGTGAAGGCCTGGCGCGGGGCTACCTGGGCCGGCCGGACCTGACGGCGGAGAAGTTCGTGCCCAACCCCTTCAGCACCGAGGCCGGCGCGCGGCTGTACCGCACCGGCGACAAGGCGCGCTGGCGGGCGGACGGGACGATTGAGTACCTGGGCCGGCTGGACTTCCAGGTGAAGGTGCGTGGCTACCGCATCGAGCTGGGCGAAATCGAAACGTCCCTGCGCGCGCACGCCTCGGTGAAGGACGCCGTGGTGGTGGCGAGGGAGGACGTGCCCGGCGACAAGCGGCTGGTGGCGTACGTGGTGGCGTCCGGTCCTGACGCGCTGGACACCGCCACGCTGCGTCCCCACCTGCAGCAGCGGCTGCCGGAGTACATGGTGCCGTCAGCCTTCGTCACGCTGCCCGCGCTGCCGCTCAACGCCAACGGCAAGGTGGACCGCAAGGCCCTGCCCGCCCCGGAGTCCTCCGCTTCCGCTTCCGCCGTGTACGTGCCCCCGCGCACGCTCCTGGAAGAGCAGCTCGCGGCGGCGTTCGCCAGCGTGCTGCGCCTGCCTCGCGTGGGCATCACGGATGACTTCTTCGCCATCGGCGGACACTCGCTGCTGGCCACCCAGGTCATCAGCCGCATCCGCGCCGCCGCCCGGGTCGAGCTGCCCCTGCGCGCC
>JBKGHK010000973.1:0-3227 GCA_046520375.1 Pyxidicoccus sp. 3LFB2 | reverse complement strand
CCGGCCAGGGCGTGGCCCCCGCGCCGCCCGACGCGCCGCGCCTGCTGGGCAGCGCCTCGCCGGAGGACGTCAGCCGCGCAGGATGAACACCAGCATCGCCAGCCCCACCACCACCCCGAGCGAGAGCACGAGCACCATGACGAGGCCCTCGGACCTGCGCACCACCGGCGGCAGCACCTCGTCCGGCAGCGCCTTGCCGAAGGCGAGCTCGACGGACGGCGGCGGCGGCACCGCGGCCTTCAGCGACGTCAGCGCGGGCTCGGCGGGGCGCTGGATGTGCAACTCCAGGCCCTCGCGCGCCAGCGCCAGCACGCGCTGCATGTGGAGGATGTAGCGGTCCTGCCCCGTGTACGTGCCCAGCGCCTGCGCCGCGCGCAAGAGCCGGTGCGGGACGAGCTGCGGGTCCGCGTTCACCACCACCGCCGCGGTGCGCGCCTTGTTGGCGGCGCGCTCCAGGCTGCCGGTGCGCACGCCCTGCCCGCTGGCCCAAATGTAGTGGTCGTCCAGCAGCGTCAGCTCCTGGCGCTGCACCCGCCCGTCCAAATCCACCAGTGACAGCAGCTCCGCGCCGTCCGGGCACAGGTGCCAGACGGTGCGCAGTCCGTTCTCTCCCGGCGGGCCCTCCACCGCGGTGACCCGGTAGAGTGCCTGCACCGCCGTCTTCAACGTCTCCACCGAACTGTCTGCCATGTGGTCCCGAGACTAGGAGCGACGGGCCCGAAACGGAAGACGGCCTGCCCCTCGGCTGCCCGGCTCCACACGCTCCTCGTCCGGGCGGGGCCTGCCTAGCTTTGCTGGAGACAGGAGGACACTGGCCGCGTGCTGCAGCGGACACCCGTGCGCGCCGGGCCTCCTCGGAGGACGCCCCCCATGGCCATCATCATCCCCAAGACGCCCATTGAAGCGCCCTTCACCGTGCCTCCCAACCGCCGGGCGGTGACGGGAGAGGAGTCCGAAGACTTCCTGCGGGGCCACGTGAGCTGGGACGGGTCCGCCGCGCACGGCGGCGGCCACGTGCCCGAGGACTACGAGTGGCCCTCCAACCCGAAGGAACACCAGGACGAGCTGATGGGCGAATGGCCCGGCGAGCACTGAAGCCACGTGCGCCCGCTCGCCCGCCGGGGTTAGCGTTGCCTCCACCATGAGCCGTTCCCGTGACAGAGGTGCCGACTTCCAGCGCCAGTTCGAGGGTCCCCAGACGCTCGACGGCCTGCTGGACCTGGCAGGCAGCCCGCTCGACAGCGCCGGGGTGCTTGCCCGCATGCAGGCCGCCCAGGCCGAGGGCACCGCCTACAGCGACGTCATCCCCACCTTCTTCGAGGAGGAGCCCCGCTTCCCCTCGCCCGAAATCGCCCGGCGCCTGTACCAGAACCTGCTGGGCCTCTGGGATTTGGTGGAAGAGGGCAAGGCGGTGCGGCTGGATGACGGCCCGCGCCCGCCGCGCCCGAAGAAGGTGAAGCCCACCGCGCCCACGCCCTTCCACCCCGGAGAGCCCTCGCCCGAATTCATCGAGTCCGCCTGGCGTTACCTGGAGGACGACGAGAAGTCGCGCACGCGGCTCACCCACGCCTTCGAGAACCGCCAGGACGCGCTGCTGGGCGCGCTTGACGCCGCGGGGCTCACGGACGAAGGATACGGCGTCGCCCGCCACCTGCTCTTCGAGCTGTACTCCATGCTGGAGCTGGGCTGGCCGCCAGGACTCACTCCGGTGAGCCCGGCGGCGCTGGAGGCGGACACGGAAGCTCCACCGGTGCCACAGCCGCTGCGGGACTACGCGGACGAGGCGCTTTTCGAGGCGGAGCAGGACGAGGAGCAGCCGCTGTCCTCCCAGGAACTGGAGGCGGTGCGGCGTCTCGTCCGACGCGGACTCGCGGCGCTCTGGAGCGCGCGCAAGGGGAGATGAAGGATGGCCAAGGACAGGGACGACAACGGGGGCGGGTTCTCCGGGAAGCGCAACAAGAGCTGGCGTGAAATCGACGCGAGCCGGAGCAAGGGCAGCAAGTACCACTCCCGCCAGGACGACCCCGCGCAGCAGAAGATCGAGCGCAGCGCGAGCTACGAGAAGTACAAGGCCGCCGCCGACTCGCTCTTCACCGGCGGCGAGCTGCCCGAGGGGCTGGCCAAGACGTTCGACCCCGAGGGCAAGCGCAAGGCCCAGAAGCAGGCCATGCTCAAGGTGACGGAGTCCGAGACGCGCGCCGACTGGGTGAAGGCCGTCGTCGACTACCTGGAGAAGTACCCGGAGCTGCCCGAGGACGCGTACTTCCTCGACTCGCTGCTGGACCACCCGAAAGAGCGCATCGTCGACAAGGCGCTGGCGAAGCTGGAGCTGATGTCCGAGGAGGGCAAGCTCAAGACGAAGGTGCCGCAGAGTCTGGATCAGCGCCTGAAGTCCGTGGAGCTGACCAGCATGGACCCCGACATGCAGGGCCGCGCCAAGACGCTGCGCGGGAAGCTGCGCGCCTGAGAGGCCGTGCCGTGGTGTGGCAGGGTGCCACGCCCGGGCCGCGAGCAGGACTGTGTCAGGACGCCGTGCGACGCCACGGCCTCATGGGCCCACCGCTCAGGGCACGGCCGGTGTCGCGGCCTTTGGGGGCGTGGCCCGTCCCCGGTACACCAGGACGACGGCGCGCAGGCCGTCCTCTCCCGGCTCGTGGATGACCTGGAGCTCCGCGCCGGTGCGCGTATAGACATCCGGCGAGTCCTCCGCGCGCTTCCACCCGTGCTGCGCCAGGCTCTGCGCGTAGTAGGCGTCCACCTCGGCGGCGGACAGCGGCACGTGGAAGGCCATCGTCCGTGCGCTCTCCCCGCCCACCCGCAGCACCTTGCTCGCGCCAGGTGGCAGGGGCGCGAAGTCCCCGGTGGCGATGGGCTCTCGGCGCAGCCGGTGGTTGGCCTCGCCGAGGTAGAGCGTGGTGGTGCCGTCCTCCTGCGGCTGGAGGATGGCGGTGTACGTCACGCGGCGGCGCACATCCACGGCGGTGAGCATCACCGCGCCACTCGCGAGCTGGGGCTGCTCGTTGCCGGGCGGGAGATGGAGGCCGCCCTTGGTGAAGGCATCGGCGAGGCGCTGCACGGCTTCCTGCAGCCGCTCCTTCACATGCACCGAGCGCAGGGCCACCGGCACCCCGCTGGCCTCGACGATTTCACTCGCCTCGACGTGCGACAGCACCTGGAACTTCGGCCAGGCGAAGCGCGGAGGGCCGGCCGAGTCCCGGGGCGCTGAG
>JBKGHK010000972.1:0-3228 GCA_046520375.1 Pyxidicoccus sp. 3LFB2 | reverse complement strand
GGTGCTGCCGGAGGAGCAGGTGCCGGTGCAGCGGGTGGGCAAGCTGACGCTGGACGCCTTCCCGTCACTCGCCCTGCATCAGCCCGGTGATGCGTCCCGTCGCGTGGACGGTGATGCGCCGGGCGGCGGGCTCGCGAGGCAGGCCGGGCATGGTGAGGATGTCACCGGTGAGCGCCACCATGAAGCCCGCGCCCGCGGACAGCCGCACCTCGCGCACGGTGAGCGTGAAGCCCCGAGGCCGCCCCAGCTTCGTCGGGTCGTCCGAGAGCGACAGGTGCGTCTTTGCCATGCACACCGGCAGCTCCGCGCCGCCCAGCTCGCGCACCATCTGCAGGTCCTTCAGCGCCCCCGCCGTGAAGGCCACGTCGTCCGCGCCGTACACGGTGCGGGCAATGGCGCGCACCTTCTCCTCCGGCGTCTGCGTCAGCTCGTAGAGGAAGCGCGGGCGGGGCGGCGCCGCGTCCGTCTTGTCCAGCATCTCCAGCACCCGGTCCGCCAGCTCCAGCGAGCCGTCTCCTCCCCGCGAGAAGCCGTCGCATACCGCCAGCTCCACGCCCCGCTGTCGTCCGAAGGCGCGCAGCTCCTCCAGCTCCGCCTCCGTGTCCTGCGGGAAGCGGTTGACGCACAGCACTGCCGGCAGGCCGAAGGCCGCAATCGACTCCAGGTGCTTCTCCAGATGCGTGAAGCCGCGCACGAGCGCCTCGCGGTCCGGCTCGGCCACGCGCGCGGCGGCCGCGCCACCGTGGTGCTTCAGCGCGCGCAGCGTCACCACCAGCATCACGCCCCGGGGCCACACGCCCGCCGTCCGGCACTTGATGTCGAGGAACTTCTCCGCGCCCAGGTCGAAGCCGAAGCCGGCCTCCGTCACCACCTCGTCCGCATGGGCCAGCCCCATCCGCGTGCCCAGCACGGAGCTGCACCCATGCGCGATGTTGCCGAAAGGCCCCGCGTGCACCAACGCCGGTCCGCCCTCGCGCGTCTGCACGAGGTTGGGCATCAGCGCGTCCTTGAGCAGCGCCACCATGGCCGCCGCCGCGTCCACGTCCCGTGCGCGCACCGGCTTCCCGTCCGGCGAGTGGCCCACGACGATGCGGCCCAGCCGCGTCTCCAAATCCTTGAGCCCATCGGCCAGCGCGAGGATGGCCATGACCTCGCTGGCGGCGGTGATGTCGAACGCGGCCTCGCGCGGCACGCCGTGCGCCTTACCGCCCAGGCCCACCATGACGTTGCGCAGGAACCGGTCGTTCATGTCCATGGCGCGCCGCCAGCGCACGCGCGTGGACTCGATGGCCACCGGCTGGCCGTAGTACACGGCGTTGTCCACCAGCGCGGCGAGCAGGTTGTTGGCGCTGGTAATCGCGTGCAGGTCGCCGGTGAAGTGCAGGTTGATGTCGGCCGCGGGCTCCAGGCTGGCCTGGCCGCCGCCGGTGCCTCCGCCCTTCACGCCGAAGACGGGGCCCAGGGAGGGCTCGCGCAAGGCGGCCACCGCGCGGCGCCCACGCTTGCGCAGGCCCATGGCCAGGGCCACGGACATGGTCGTCTTCCCCTCGCCCGGAGGCGTGGGGTTGATGGCGGACACGAGCACCAGCCGGCCCTGCTTCCCGCCCTGCTTCTTCAGCGCCTCCAGCGACACCTTCGCGCGGTGGGTGCCCCAGGGGAGCACGTGTTCGGAGGACAGGCCCAGCTCTGCGCCCACTTCGGCGATGGGTCTCAGCGTCATGCCTCGACTCTCGGCGCGGCGGGGGCTCGGGTCAACGGTGGCGGTGCGCGTTGGGAACCGGCGAACCCTCCCGTCTTCCTGCCGGAAGGCCAGGCGCGGGAGGGCCGCCCTTCTTCAGCGCGGTGCTAGCGGCACTGCTGGATGCAGGTCGTCCAGTCGGTGCCGTAGTCGGCGGGGTCCAGGCACTTCGTGCTGCCGGGCACGGCCTGGCCGCTGCAGCAGTTCGTGCGGGAGAGCGTGTCCTCCCAGCCGCCGGACGGCACGCAGCCATTCACGGGCGGCGTGGCGCAGTACTGGTAGCAGCTCGCCCACGTGGTGCCGTAGTCGGCCGGGTTGGTGCAGTACGTGCTGCCCTGCATCGCATACCCGGTGCAGCAGTACGTGTTGCCGAGCGTGTCATCCACGCCGCCTTCCGGGATGCAGGCCAGCAACTCCTCGGTGTCCGCCGCCATGGCCGTCTGGGCGCCAAGACACAGCATCGCCACGCCCGCGAAAGCCACACAGACCTTGATGAGCCGGTTCATTGCGTTCTCCTCCTTGGGGGTTCCGACTGATGCCGGCGGCGGGGGTGCCGCCGGGTGAGGCGGCGGAGAAATAGGAATGCCCCCTGGAGGCGCCCATTGTGGAAAACCCTCAACCCCGGCCTTTCCTGCTGGGGCCTCAGCGCTGCCGGAGCAGGCGCAGGCGCCACAGCGTCAGCGGCAGGCCCACGCCCGTGCCGGCTACGAGCCAGGGCCACGCGCCCGCCTGCGCGAGCAGGGTGTGCACCGGGGCTGGCGCCTCCGCCACCAGCAGCAGGGCGGCGGTGGCGAGTACGAACACGGCGAAGCCCCTGCGCAACGCGGCCGGAGCGATGTGGCTGGCGAGCCTTCCCCCCACGAGGCTGCCCAGCATCGCCGCCACCAGCACCGCGCCGGTCAGCGCCCATGGCAGGTGCACGTGGCCCAGGTGCCCCACGAAGCCCGCGGCGCTCTGCAGCGCGATGACCACCAGCGACGTGGCGGTGGCCACCGGCGTGGGCAGCCCCACCAGCATGAGCGCGGGGACGATGAGGAAGCCGCCGCCCGCGCCCACCAACCCTGACAGCAGACCCACGGCCACGCCCTGGGCCAGCACCCGCTCCACCGGCACCACGGCGGGAGCGGGCAGACTCGTGGAGACCGGAGGCGTGTCCTTGCGCCGCAGCATGGCCACGGCGGCGGCCACCATGACGGCCGCGAAGAGCAGCAGCAGCACGGTGGAGGGGATGAGTGGGTTGAGGCGCCCACCCACGAACGCGCCCGTCATGCCGCCGCTTCCGAAGACGAGCGCGGTGCGCCACCGCACCCGGCCCGCCCGCGCGTGGATGAGGGCGCCGCTGGCGCTGGTGAGGCCCACCACCACCAGGGACATGGCGATGGCCGTGCGGGGCTCCACGCCCAGCACGTACACCAGCAGCGGCACCGTGAGAATGGACCCGCCGCCCCGAGCAGCCCCCAGCAGCACGCCCACCACCAGCGACACGGCCA
>JBKGHK010000971.1:0-3232 GCA_046520375.1 Pyxidicoccus sp. 3LFB2 | reverse complement strand
GCCCGCCCTACCCGCCGCCCGTACCGCCGTGCTGCCCCGTACCGCCCCGCCCTACCCGCCGCCCTACCGCCTCGTGCATCTGCGCCACTCCATAGCAGGACGCGTGCCGAGTCCCGGGCACGGCAAAACCCCAGCGTTTCCAAGCACTTGAGCACAAACCCAGAGCATGGCGGCCCCCGGGTCGGTAAGAACTCCGGTGCGTCCGCTTCAGGTCAGCGCGCCCAGTAGCGCTCCAGCGCGGTTCGCACCGGGTTTTCCATGCCCGGCTCCTCGAACACCGGGTCCACGGCTTCGAGGAAGGCCTTCACCGCCGCGCGCTGTGCCTCATCGAGCGCGGAGGCGAAGGCCTGGAACTCCCCGGCACGCTCCTGCTCCATGGCCAGCCACTGCGCGTCGCTCCGCCCTCCCGGTGGCGGCGCGCTGGCGGACTCCGGGGCGGTGAGCACGGCCACCGTCGACTCCAGCACCGCGGACGACACCGGGTCCAACGGCTCGGTGAGGAGCGCCGTGAGGTACGCGGGGAGGTAGTACGCGAGCGCCTCCGGCGTCAGGTGCCGCAGGGCCACCGCCGCCATGCGCCACCCCAGCAGGGCCGCACCGGAAAACCGCTTCCACGGTGCCCCCGCGAAGAAGCGGCCGACCTCCGCCGCCTCCGGGTCTTCATAGCGATGCTCCTGGCCGCCCTTGTCATGCCAGCGGCCCGTCCGGACCACGTCCCTCCCTTTCAGGAAGGGACGGTCCGCGAACGCGCGCTGGAGCGCCGCCAGCGCCACCGACACCCGGGCGGGCTCCAGCGTCACCATCAGAAGCCGCACCCGTTGGTGAGCATGCGGCACTCGCAGGTGTGCACGCGGGTGTAGGCCTCCAGCTCCTTGTCGTAGTGCACCTTGTTGCCTCCGCGGAAGCACGTGTTGTTGATGGCCGAGCGTGCCAGACCGCACTCGATGTTCCGTTCCCGAATCTCCCGCAACTGGACGCAGGAGGCACCGCGAATCGGGAAGGTCTTGCACGACGTCTCGGGGTGGCACGCCGCGTTCACCGCGGCCTGCAGCTCAATCTGTTGCGCCCACGTGCAGTCGCCCGGAATGGGCAGATTGTTACCGGGGAACGTCGGGGACGGTCCCGCGAAGGCCGGCCCGGCCACTCCCAGTCCGAGCATGGCGAGCAGCGCCGCGAAGGCCGGCTTCAACGCCGCACCTGCCGCGATGGCGAGCCCCACCAGGTACCAGAGCGCGACGAGGAGGGCGATGATGAGGATGGCCAGCAGGACATACTCCAGCACCGGCACCCGGGCGGGGACCCGCCTCCGCTCCGGGTCGCAGGGGTCGTCCGCGCCGCCGTTCAGGCCGCCGTTGATGAGATAGGCCGCGGCGCCCGTGTGCGGGTCTTCGATGATGTAGCCCACGCCCCGCCAGTTGCCATGGGCGGGAGGACGCTCGGACACCATGACGTGCTTGCCCGCGAGGACCGCGTCGAAAATCTCCCCCTCGATGTCCGCCGGGAGGTTCAGCCTCGGAGCGACGGCGTCGTAGTTCGCCATCGTGATGCGGTGGATGGGAATCCCCTGCGCGTTGGCCTCGGTCAGCAGCTGCACCGCCGAGACGCCGGAGCCGGGCTCCCGCTTGAAGAGCGCATCGAAGGTCCTCCCCTCCAGCAGGGAGCCAAGGGTGCCCGTGAGCCGGTGGACCTCCGCCGCGTTCCCGTTCGCCCGGTCCACCACCGCGAGCAGCGAGCGCGCCACGTCCATCTGCCGCGAGACGTACGAGCCGGTGCGGGGGATGCCGAAGAGGTACGCCACCTGGAGCGGCGCGGAGAACACGCCGATGGACGGCATGCGCATCACCAGCGCGTTGCGCGTCGCCGCCACCACCTCGTTCAGCGCGTCGTACTGCGCCCAGTAATACAGCGCCACCGTGTGCAGGTTCTCCGCCGCGGTGTCCGAGGGCAGCTGCGTGAAGCGCCGGTGAATCATCTCCTGCGTGACGCCCTGGGCATTGATGCCGAACACCAGCTCATCGCCCGCCGTCACCTCGAACTCCTCCGGCGCACTGCCTGGGTCCCCCGGCGACAGGAAGCGCGCCTCCCAGGTCTGCGCCTGGCCCATGGTGCCGGCGGGGCCCTGGACCTGGTCCACGCCGTCCAGCTGCACCACCGGGCGCACGCGAAGCTGGTACACCGGCAGGCTCTCACCCGGGCTGCTCCGGTAGCTCTCCAGCACCGCGGCGTCCGCCGCCGTGGCGGGCGCGTACGTCACGCCCAGCCGCTTGCCCGCCAGCGTGGGCAGGTCCACCGTCCAGGTGAGCGACGAGTCCCCCATCGCCCGCTCCAACGCCGACGCATACAGCGTGAGCTGCACGCGGTGGCGCAGGCTGTCCGGCAGCCGGGTGAAGCTGTTCGTCCGGGCCACCACCTTGTTCGGCAGCGCTCCCGCGAGCACGCTGCCCGTCTCGGGGATGATGGCGCGGCTGCCGGTGAACTCGGCCACCTTGCGCTCCGTCCCATAGCGGAACTCCAGGTCCGCCTGGAGCTTCTCGCCCCACTGCCCGAGCGCCGTCGGGTCCAGTGACGTGACGGAGCCCGTGAGCGGGTCCTCCACCGCCGACGCCGCGAGCTGCGCGCCCAGCGTGTCCACGTCCACGGGAAGCTCGGTCCGCACGTCCTTCGGGGCCGTGAAGGTGTACTGCTTGAAGGAGGCATCCATCGCCACCCAGGTGTCCGGCTCCTTGTGGATGGCGCCGCGCGACGGCACGAAGTCCACCAGGGCCTCCACCCAGACATGCTCCAGTCGGATGCTCCGGATGGCGCCGCCCTGGGCGAGCGCGACGTTGGGGATGCCGCCCTGCCCCATGAGCTGCTGCGCGGCGTCCGGCCGTGTGACGCCGCCCACCCAGTTCATCACCTGGTCGGCCGGCACCTCGATGGTGCCGTAGACGTAGCGCGCGGGAATGCCGGCGGCCCGGTACAGCGCAATCAGCAGGCTCGACGTGTCGAAGGCGTTGCCCCGCCGGTTCAGCAGCGTCAAGTCACTGCCCTGCATGGAACCGTAGCTGGGCAGCCACTGGATGTTGTTGCGCACCCAGTTGAAGAGCTCCACCGGGTTGTTGTGCAGGCTGGCCGCGAGGTCGCGGATGGGCTGGGTGAGCTGCACGTCCTCCGTCGCCGCCAGCGCCTCCGGGGGCACCGGCACCGCCAGCGCGTCCCCGGCCAGCGCCCGAGCTCCCGCGGTGCGGCG
>JBKGHK010000970.1:0-3234 GCA_046520375.1 Pyxidicoccus sp. 3LFB2 | reverse complement strand
CCGGCCGTGCCCCTGGCCGTGCTGGCGCGCCGAGCTGTGGGGACATCGAGGCGCGCGTCCCCGCCGCGTGGACGCTGGTGGAGGTGACGCCACCCGGTGGCGGCACCGCGCGCGGCATGGCGGATGCGCTGGGGCGGCTCGCCCTCTTCTTCCAGTACCCGGAGCCCGAGGACTTCCTGCCGGGCTCCTCGGCGGATGCGTCCAGTTTTCCCGCGGGGCCTCCGCTGCTGGAGCAGCACTGGAGCCTGCAGGTGCGCTTCCACTACGTCCGCCGCACGCCCGTGCCGGAGCTGCCGGACGTGTGCCTCACGCTGTCCCAGCCCCTCGCGGGGGTGTGGAAGGACACGGGCAGCCCGCTGGAGCTGCTCGAGCCAACGCTGCGCTACGGCCAGGAGCTCGTCCTGCGGACCCAGGACGCGCCGGGCTCCCGGCTGTGGATTACCCCCACGGGTTCAACTCCCTAGGAAAGACCGATGCCCGAATATCTTGCCCCTGGCGTATTCATCGAAGAGACCAGCTTCCGTGCCAAGTCCATCGAGGGCGTGAGCACGACCACCACGGGCTTCGTCGGCCCCACACGCTACGGCCCGGTGGACATGGAGCCGGAGCTCGTCACCAGCGTGGTGGAGTTCGAGCGCGTCTACGGCAACCGCCGACAGCTCACCTTCCCTTCGGGCGTCATCCTCCACAACTACACCTGGCACGCCGTGCGCGCCTTCTTCGAGGAGGGCGGCAAGCGGCTCTACGTCAGCCGCGTCTACCGCCGGCCCGACAACAAGCCCTACACCGGGCTGGACACGGCCATCACCCTGGTGGGCGCCTCCGCGGCCTCCGCGCCCTTCAACGACGGCCATGCGCGCGCCCTGCTGGACGCGTCCGGCACCGACGACACGAAGACGCTGGCGCTGGCGGCCCGCTACCCGGGCTCGGCCGGCAACCTGCGCGTGCGCTACACGCTGCGGGTGGGGCAGAACGTCCTCTCCTTCGAGAACGGCGCCCCGCGCGTGGGCGCCCTCCTGGAGCGCGACGTGGTGATGATGCGGGACATCAAGTCCCCCATCGCCACCGCGCTGGAGAACGGTGAAATCTACCTGGCCGAGTGGGACGAGGACGCCCAGGACTGGAAGTTCACCGGGGGCGCGAACTCGCCGGTGTTCCTGTCCACCCTGTCATCCGGCGAGGGCCTGGAGATTCGCGTCATCACCGTGGCGGTGACGGTCATCCCCACGGATGACCCGGCCTCGGCGCAGACGTGGGACGGGCTGGCGCTGGACCCGCAGCACACCCGGGCGGGGGCGGCGGACTCGCTCAGCGCGCGCTTCGGCTACGACGCGAACGAGCCGACGAAGAACCGCGACGTGCCCATCATCATCGACACCCAGGCGCTGACCACGGGCGTGGCCGTCATCAACGCCTTCCTCGCCGCCAGCCTGGCCAGCCCGGTGATGAGCCCGCCGCTGGACGTGTCGCTGGAGGACCCGGACTCCACCGAGGCGTCGCGCTCGCTGGAGACGCTGCTCAAGGGGGGCACCGACGGCCTGCGGCCGCTCGCGGATGACTACCAGGGCCAGGCCATTCCCAACACCACGCGCAAGACGGGCCTCATCCAGTTCGAGGACCTGGAGGACATCTCCATCGTCGCCGCGCCGGGCTCCACGTACGGCTTCGAGAACGGCTACGGCACCAACGCCGCCACCATCATCAACCTGCTCATCTCCCACGCGCAGCGGATGAAGTACCGCATCGCGGTGCTGGACAGCGGCAACGGGCAGACGCTGTCGCAGGTGCGCGCGCTGCGCGCCAAAATCGACTCCAGCCACGCGGCGCTCTACTACCCGTGGGTGAAGGTGCTGGACCCCGTCACGCGCCAGCCCATCTTCCTGCCGCCCAGCGGCTTCGTGGCCGGCATCTACGCGCGCAACGACGTCAACCGCGCCGTGTACAAGGCCCCCGCCAACGAAGTGGTGAACCTGGCGCTGGGCTTCGAGGCCAACCTGAGCAAGGCGCAGCAGGAGGTGCTCAACCCCGAGGGCATCAACGCCTTCCGCTTCTTCGAGGGACGCGGCAACCGGCTGTGGGGCGCGCGCACCACGTCGTCCGACCCCGAGTGGAAGTACGTCAACCTGCGCCGCTACTTCGCCTACCTGGAGCGCTCCATCGACAAGGGCACCCAGTGGGCGGTGTTCGAGCCGAACGGCGAGCAGCTGTGGGCGAACGTCCGGCGGACGATTGAGGACTTCATGCTCAACGAGTGGCAGTCGGGCGCGCTGCTCGGAGACAAGCCGGACAAGGCGTACTTCGTGAAGTGCGACCGCAGCACCATGAGCCAGAACGACCTGGATAACGGACGTCTGGTCTGCCTCATCGGCGTGGCGCCCATCCGCCCGGCCGAGTTCGTCATCTTCCGCATCGGCCAATGGACCGGCGACCGGAAGTAACCCTCCTGGAGAGCAACCATGGCCGTCTTTCGTGATCGCCCCTATGTGCAGTTCAACTTCCTGGTCGACCTGGGCACCGGCACCACCGACGGGCCGGACGCGGGCTTCCAGGAAATCTCCAACGTGGGCATGGAGGTCACCGTCGCGGAGTACCGCAACGGCAACGAGAAGGAGAACAGCGTCCGCAAGATTACCGGCCTGAACAAGGCCACGGACGTCACCATGAAGCGCGGGGTGATTGGCTCACTCAGCCTCTACCGGTGGCTGGACCAGCTCCGCAATGGCGATGCCAACGCCCTGCGCACCGTCACCATCCAGCTCCAGAACGAGGACCACACCGCCGTGGTCCAGACGTGGAAGCTGCTGCGCGCGCGCATCATCAAGCACGTGTCCGGCCCCTTCAATGCGAAGGGCACGGACGTGGCGATTGAAGAGCTGACCATCGCCTACGAGCGGCTGGAGATGGAGTGACGTGAGCCGCCCCGCCGCCAGACGCCTTCCCGGCCTCCGCTTCGAGATGCAGGCACCGCCCGTGGCGGACGTGCTGCCTCGGATGGACGTGGCCGCCTTCGTCGGCTTCGCCGCCTCCGGCCCGCTGCATGTGCCGGTGGTGGTGGAGGACGTGGCGGACTTCGAGGCGGTGTTCGGCGCGGCGCCCCTGCTGGCCTGGGACGCCGAGCGGGGCGAGCCCGTCCACGCGCAGCTGGAGTCCGCGGTGCGGGCCTTCTTCCGGCAACGGGGGCCGGCGGTGCTGGGTGGTGCGCGTGGCGGGGCCCGGCGCGAAGGCGAACACCTT
>JBKGHK010000096.1:0-20941 GCA_046520375.1 Pyxidicoccus sp. 3LFB2 | reverse complement strand
CCCGTTCGCCGGAGCCCGTGGCCCGTCCGGCCGCCATGCCGCGCGCATCGACGGGCATGTACCGGGAGCTGGCGGGCCTGCTCGAGGAGGCCCGGCGTCAGGCGGCCAGCGACGTCCACGTGGTGGCCGGCCGCCCCACCCTCTTCCGCCTCGCGGGGGACCTGGTGCCCCAGGGCGAGGTGATGGACCCGGACCGGGTGGAGGAGCTGCTGCTCCCCGTGGTGCCGGAGCGGCTGCGCGCGGTGCTGGAGCGGGAGGGCAGCTGTGACTTCTCGCTGGAGTCGCCCGAAATGGGGCGCTTCCGCGTCAACGTCTGCCGGCAGCGCACGGGCTTCAAGGGCACCTTCCGCGTGATTGGCCGCGAGGTGCCCACGCTGGAGTCGCTGGGCCTGCCGCCGGAAATCGCCAAGGCGACGCACCACCACCAGGGCCTCATCGTCATCACCGGCCCTTCCGGCCACGGCAAGACGAGCACGCTGGCGGCGCTGGTGGACATCATCAACCGCGAGACGACGCACCACGTGCTCACCGTGGAGGACCCGGTGGAGTACATCCACCCGCGCAAGAAGGCCCTCATCAGCCAGCGCGAGGTGGGCTCGCACACCAAGACGTTCGCCAGCGCGCTCAAGGGCAGCCTCCGCGAGGACCCGGACGTCATCGTCGTGGGCGAGCTGCGTGACACGGAGACGGTGCGCATGGCGCTGGCGGCCAGCGAGACGGGCCACCTGCTCATCAGCACCATGAACACGCCGAGCGCGGCGAAGACCATCGACCGGCTCATCGACCTCTTCCCGCCCGGAGACCAGCAGCAGGTGCGCCTGTCGCTGTCCAGCGGCCTGCGCCTCATCGTCAGCCAGCGGCTGATGCCGGGCGCGGACGGCAAGGGCATGGTGGCCGCGGCCGAGGTGCTCCCGGGCTCGGTGGCCCTGGGCAACCTCATCCGCGACAACAAGACGTACCAGATTCCCTCGCTCCAGCAGCGCGGCAAGAGCCTGGGCATCATCCGCTTCGAGGACTCGCTGGCGGACCTGGTGCGCTCCAACCGGGTGAAGCTGGAGGTGGCCAAGGGCTTCGTGGACAACCCGGACGAGCTGGAGGCCGTCGTCACGGGCAAGCGGCCCGGCAACAACACGGTGTCCGCGCCCGACACGCAGCAGGACAGCGCGCGGCTGCTCAGCAAGATGGGCTCGCTGATGGGCAGGAAGGGCTCCTGACGATGAATACCCAACCCCGGATTTCCGCCCTCTTCGACGCGCTGCTGGCGCAGAAGGGCAGTGACCTCCACCTGAGCGTGGGCTACCCGCCGCTGGGCCGCATCCGCGGCGAGCTGGTGCCCCTGCACGAGCTGCCGCTCACCCAGGAGGACATGGAGGGGCTGCTCTTCGAGCTCATCAACCCCGAGCAGAAGCGGCAGATTGTGGAGGAGCTGGACCTGGACTTCGCCTACGGCTACGGCACCAAGGCCCGCTTCCGCGCCAACTACTTCAACAAGATATCGGGCCTGGCGGCCGTCTTCCGCACCATTCCGAGCAAGGTGCTGTCGCTGGAGGACCTCAAGACGCCCGAGGTGGTGCGCAAGCTGGCGGACCGGCGCAGCGGGCTGGTGCTGGTGACGGGCCCCACCGGCAGCGGCAAGTCCACGACGCTGGCGGCGATGATCAACTACATCAACCACACGCGCCCGGCGCACGTGCTGACGATTGAGGACCCGGTGGAGTTCGTCCACGAGTCCCAGAAGTCGCAGGTGACGCACCGCGAGGTGGGCCCGCATGCGTCCAGCTTCGCCACGGCCATCCGCTCGGCGGGCCGCGAGGACCCGAACGTCATCCTCATCGGCGAGCTCCGCACCAACGAGACGATGAAGCTGGCGCTCCAGCTGGCGAGCTTCGGCGTGTTGGTGTTCGCCACGGTGCACACCAACAGCGCGCCGGCCACCATCGACCGCATCATCAACGCGTTCCCCGCCGACGAGCAGGCGCAGGTGCGCGGCATGCTGGCGGAGAGCCTCGCGGGCATCGTGGCCCAGCAGCTCATCAAGACGGCGGATGGCAAGGGCCGCGTGGCGGCGCTCGAAATCCTGGTGGGCGGCAGCGCGATTGCGTCGATGATTCGCGAGGGCAAGGTCTTCCAGATTGCGTCCAAGATGCAGGCCGGCCAGGGGCAGGGCATGCAGACGCTGGACATGCACCTGGAGCGGCTGGTGAAGGACAACGTGATTACGCCCGAGGCCGCGCTGGAGAAGGCGTCGGACAAGGAGAACCTCGCCAAGGTCATCTCCCGGCTCAAGCCCGAGTGGGAAGTGCCGGAGGCGCTGAAGTCGCTGTAGGCCCGCGGGCTATACCGGTGTGAACGTGGCCCCGGAGACCCTGGCTCGCTCCAGGGCCACCTTGATGTCCTCGGAGACGATGAGGGCCAGGTTCCAGCCTCGGGTGCGGAACACCTTGGCATCGCCCACCTGGGTCGGATCGATGCGCAGCCCCATCACGGACTTGTAGTCGCCGACGCGCTCGGGTTGGCCATGCTCCGGCTTCCAGTAGCGCACCTCCTCGGAGGCCGCGTCGTCGATGCAGCGGATGAGCTTCGTGGCAACCAGGATGAGGTACTGGTCCGGTTGGCCCTGGATGTCCACGGGGATGATCTGCACGTCGTCCGGGGCCAGCTCCGTGAAGATGGATGCCACGCGGACATGGACGATGGGAGCAACGCCAACGCCCGCGGTGCAGAAGTCCAGCCGTCTCCCAGGTTCGCCGACGGGTATCGTCAGCCGTCCTGTGACGTGAACGGGCCGCCCCGCCCTGAAGACATAGGGGTCGTCCACCTCCTGGCCCTGCGCGTCCAGGGGGTCTCCCAGGTCCCAGTTCCCGGACTGCATGTCCTCTTTGAGCCTGAAGTAGCGCATCTTCGCCATGATGGGCGTCCTCTCTACCTCACTTGCTCCGGGTCACCAGCCTGTGGAGTCGGCTCCCTTTCGTAGCGACCTCCTCGGCCAGTTCCTTGAGCGCGGCCGTCAATGACTGGCGGCATGCAGCCAAGGTGCGGCACGTCGCTGTCGCGTCGTTGAGTCTTTCGAAAACTGCCTCATGGTACTCCTGCGGGTGGGGTCCCTTGTGGCCAGGAACATCCACGATGTTCTCGGGGTCCTTCAGCTCCATCCCGGCCCGCCTGAAGAGCCTTCTGAACTCCGGCGTCCAGGGCCCGCCACGTGCGGTGGAAATCTCATTCTTGTCCGTGGCGAGGTGATGCCCCCGGCGTCTTCCCGTGGAGCCCCCACCGCTCATTCCCTGCCCCGCCATGGCCAGTGCATTGGGCGCCAACGCGACGGTGAAGCCCTCGGCGGCCACCGCCACCGACTGCACGCCGCTCACCGCCGCGTACTGGAAGCCCGCCTGTGACTCCACGGCGAGCGCCGCCTGCGCCGAGCCGGGCAGCCCCGCCGACTTCGCCGCCAGTCCCGCCGTACTGCCCACCGCGGCCGTGGCCAGCATGATGAAGACGCGCGCCGCGTTCTCGCCAAGCACTTCGCCGTACATTTCCCCTGCCTCGCTGAGCTGCTCGAACGTGGTGGCCCGGTCCACCTCGCGCACCAGCGTCAGCCACCCGTCGATGAGGCGCCACACCGTATCCACGCCCAGGTAGGCGATGGCCAGGGCCGTCAGCGTGGCCGCCACCCCTTTGCTGACCGGCTCGGGCAATGACCAGAGGAGCATGTACATCGTCACCGAAGCCGTCACGGTGGCCAGCACGGCATCGGGGTCCGCCAGGTCCTCCAGGGCTTCGGCCGTCTCCTCCCACACCGAGTCCATGGCGATGGCCATGGCCAGCGTGTACCGGCCATCGCTGGCCAGCAGCGGCCCTTCGTCCAGCAGCCGCAGGCAGTCTCCGCTCCGCCCCTTGCGCTCGCACCACTGGCCATACGCGCGGGTCAACGCATCGTCCGCATACGACTCCAGCAGGTGCGGACCGTCCGCGTCCTCGGGGTCCTGGGGGATGAGCCGGCGACCGTGGGGCTCGTACTGGTACACCCCGCCGCGGGAGGGAATGCCAAAGAGCGCCCGGGCCTGCTGCATCGGACCGCGAGAGGGCCGCACGTCGTGAGCCAGCTCCACCAGGGCTTCCTCGAACTCTTCGTCGGCGAGCCTGGCCGCCGCCAGCTGCGTTCCTTCCGCCTCAATCGGGGTGACGACGAAGGCGTCACGGCCGGTGTCCAGCCTCACGACACGAGGAGTCGCGCATCCGGCGCCAGCGAGTAACAACAGCAGCGGCACGGCGTGACGAAGCATGGTGGCACTCCCTGCGCGAGCACCGCCAAGGGACGGGCTTCACGCCGGAACTAACAGGAGCACCTGACAAGCCACGCCTCGCCTACACCCATCCCCTGTCCGGAGTGGCGCGGGTGAGCGTGTACGGACCGGAGGGGACGCCACCTTCCGTCTTCCCTCGGAGACTGGCTCCACCTCCGTCACCAGGAGACAAGTAGAGTGCGCCGCCGGAGGAGCACGGACATGAGCGACGGAAGCAAGCCGGCGGTGGGCAGCGTGAACTGGATGGACCTCACGGTGAAGGACGCCGTGGCGGTGAAGGACTTCTACCGCGACGTCGTGGGCTGGACGGCGACCGGGCTCGACATGGGCGGGTACGACGACTTCCTGATGATGCCGCCCGGCAGCGACGCCCCCGCCGCGGGCATCTGCCACGCGCGCGGCCCGAACGCCGACATGCCGTCCGGGTGGATGGTCTACATCACCGTGGAGAACCTGGACCGCAGCATGGAGCGCGTCACCGCCATGGGCGGCAAGCTTCGCGGCAAGGTGCGCGACGGAGGCATGGGCCGCTACTGCGTCATCGAGGACCCCTCCGGCACGGTGTCCGCCCTGTTCGAGTCGAAGCGGAAGGGCTGAGCCCGGGAGCCCGACCTTCAGCGGCCGGGCTCCGCCCCCACGTCCCGGCCTGTGCGGCGCCGGGCCCCGTGCGACAGCACGCCTTACGAGTCGTGAGACGTCTTGGGGTCCTTCTCCGACAGGTGACGGTGCATCGCCGTCTTCGCGGCATCAGGGAGCACGCGCGAAGCGGCGGCCATGACCTTGTTGGACAGCGCCCCCGCGACGACCTTGTCCTTGCCCGCCATGAGGGCCTCGAAGCCCTCCTTCGCCACCTGCGCCGGGTCGTCCTTCTCCTGGTGGCCCACGCGGGTGTCGTCCATGCCCGCGCGGTGGAAGAAGTTCGTCTCCGTCGGGCCGGGCATCAACGCGGTGACGGTGATGCCCACGTCCTTCAGCTCGTTGCGGAGCGCATCCGAGAACGAGAGCAGGAACGCCTTGGACGCGCCGTAGACGGCCTCCAGCGGCGCGGGCAGGACGGCGGCGATGGACGAGGTGAAGAGGATGCGTCCCTCGCCCCGGGCCACCATGTCCTTCACCACGCGCTTGGTCAGATGGACGGCCGAGGTGTTGTTGAGCTGGATGAGGTTCAGCTCGGCCTTCAGGTCCGTCTCGCGGGCGAAGTCACCGCCCACGCCCACGCCCGCGTTGACGGCGAGCACGTCCACCGGGCGCCCCAGCTCCTGGGACTTCTTGTAGAGTTGCTCGACGCCGTCGTACGTGGCCAGGTCCACCTGGAGCGCCTCCACGCGAGCGCCGTCCTTGGACAGCTCCGTCCGGGCCTGCTGGATGCCGGGGTCCTCGGCCGCGATGAGCAGGTCGAAGCCGTTCTGGACGAACTGCTTCGCCAGTTCCAGGCCGATGCCACTGGAGGCGCCGGTAACGAGGGCCAGGGGACGGGTGCCGGGGTTCGCGTTCTTCTTTGCCATGGGTGCGTCCTTCACAGTGCGAAAGAGAGGGTGCACTCATGGGTGGGGATGGCCCTCTGTCGGCGGAAGGGCGGGAGTCCCGTCCTGCTCAGCGCCCGGCATCACTGGAGGAGAGCGAGTAGACGAGCAGGTGCTGCCAGGGCAGGCCGTCGAAGCGCTGCACCCGCTGGAAGCCCGCCGCGCCCAGCTCCGCGTCCACCTGGGCCACGGACATCTTGTGCTCCTCCTTGATGGGTACGCGGGGGTCCTCGGCGCGGAACTCCACCAGGGCCACGCGGCCTCCCGGGGCCAGCGCCCGGCGGAGCGCGGCGAGCGTGCGCTCCGGCTCGGCCAGCTCGTGGAAGACGTCCACCATCAGCACCAGGTCGAGCTGCCCGTCGGGCAGGCCCGTCTCGTCCGGTTTCGTGAGGACGGGCGTCACGTTGGACAGCCCGGCGGCCTCCACGTTGGCGCGCAGGCGCGACACCATCTCCTCCTGGATGTCCGTGGCCCAGACATGGCCACCGGGCGCCACGCGCTGTGCCAGCCGCAGCGTGTGGAAGCCCACGCCCGCGCCCACGTCCGCCACGCGCATGCCCGGCTTCAGGCCCAGCGCATCCAGCATCACCTCGGGCTTCTCCTCCGCCTCGCGCTCCTGGCGCGTGAGCCAGTCCGCGCCGAGATAGGACATGGGCTCGGCGGGGACGCGCTCCCGGGCGGGCGCGGCAGCGACGGAAGGCGGGGGCGAGGAGGGAACTGGCGCCTCACGGCGGCAGGCGGAGACGGACAGGGCCAGCAGGAGGACGAGCAGCGGCGAGCGCATGGCGGCTCCCTAACGGCCTGCCATTTCAGGTGCCGGGCGTCGCCTCCGCGCGGTCCGGCACCTGCCAATCCTGGGGGGCTGCCGTGGACGGCGTCTGGCGTCGCCGTGCGCACTCCCAGGCATCTGCCAGCTTCCTGGTACTGCCTGCGGCTTGCGGCCCCTGCGGTCGCGTCCCGCTGTCAGGCATGGGGGGCGTCCCACCTGCCAGATGGGAAGCGGGCAGGCCACGAGCCATGAGGGCACGCCGATGTTCCCCTGCCTGCCCCGAGCGCGGAGCCGCACGAAGGGGCGCACGCCTGCTCGGGCGCCTGAAGCTCCGTCCACCAGTGAGCCCGTGCTTCAGAGCGTCAGACCTGGGTGGTAGACCTACCTTCATGGACGAGTCGCGGGAGGAACAGGACAGGAAGCCGCCGCGTCCGCAGAAGCGGCCCCGCAAGGTGTCTCCGAAGTACCTGGAGAACGCCGCGCTGCACTACCTGAAGCGGTACGCGGCCACGCAGAGCCAGCTCAAGCGCGTGTTGCTGCGCCGGGTGGACAAGTCCATCAAGTTCCACGGCGGAGACCGTGCGGAGGCGCTCGGCTGGATGACGGCCCTCATGGAGAAGCTCGTCCGCAACGGGTACCTCAACGACGAGGCCTATGCGCGGATGAAGGCCACGTCCCTGCGGGCCTCGGGCCGCAGCTCCCGGGTGATTACCCAGAAGCTCCGGATGAAGGGCGTCGCGGCGGAAGTGGTCGCCCAGAAGGTGGCCGATGCCTCGTCCGAGGTCTCCGACGAGGAGGCCGCGCGCATCTGGGCGAGGAAGAAGCGCCTGGGCCCCTTCCGCAAGAACCTGGAGACTCGCGAGGAGAACCGGCAGAGAGACCTCGCCTCCCTCGCCCGGGCGGGGTTCTCCTTCGGCATCGCGAAGAAGATCATCGACTCCGACCCCGTGTAGCGCCCGCACAGCCAGACCCGGCCGCACGCTCCGTATCCACCTCGGAAAGCCCCGGGCCTCACGGGCCCGGGGCTTCCGCCGTGGCCCCCTGCCCTTCCGCGACGGCCACCACCCCGGAGACACCGTTGCAGACGTACGACCTGTTCGCCCCCACCACCGATGCCGAGCGCATGGCCCTGTACGCGCGCATGCGCGGCGAGCCCGGCCTGTGCCGCATCGAGCCCTTTGGAGCCTACGCCGCCGCCCGCTACGAGGACGTGCGCGCCATCCAGAAGGACGCGCAGCGCTTCTCCTCCGAGGCCCTCGCGGTGTCCGCCGAGCCCCCGTGGCTCGGGCCCAATCCGGTGGCGCAGTCGCTCGTCACCAAAGACCCTCCGCGCCACACGCAGCTTCGCGCGCTGGTGAACCGGGCCTTCGGTCCCTCGGCCATGGCGCGGCTGGAAGCGCAGGTGCGCCACGAGGCCGAGACGCTGGCCGAGGCCGCCGTCCGCCAGCGCGAGGTGGACTTCGTGGACGCCCTCTCCTTCGTGCTGCCGCGCAACATCATCGGCCGCATGCTGGGCCTGGAGCCTTCCACCTTCACCGAGTTCAAGCGCTGGTCGGTGAACATGGGGCTCATCAGCTCCGCCAGGCCCGAGCAGCACCAGGGCATCCGCGACACGGTGAAGGAGATGGAGTCCTACCTCGGGGACGTCATCGCCGCGCGGCGCCGCCAGCCGGGGGACGACATGGTGAGCGACCTGGTCCGCGCGGAGGTGGAGGGCCAACGGCTCACCGACGCGGAGGTCCTCTCCTTCCTCTTCCTGCTGCTGCCCGCGGGCATGGAGACGACGGCGCAGCTCATCGGCAATGCGGCCATCCTCCTCGCCCGCTTCCCCGAGCAGTTGGAGCAGGCGCGGGCGGACAAGGCGCACATCCCCCGCTTCCTCGAGGAGGTGCTGCGCTACGAGTCCCCCGTCCAGTTCACCTTCCGCGTCGCCATGACAGACGTGGAGCTGTCCGGGACGAAGGTGCCCGCGGGCAGCTTCGTCATGGGGCTGGTGGGGAGCGCCAACCGCGATGAGCGGGTGTTCGAGCAGCCGGACCGGTTCCTCCCCGGCCGGGACAAGGCCACCCAGCACCTCACCTTCGGACACGGCATCCACTTCTGCCTGGGCGCACACCTGGCCCGGATGGAGGCCCGGCTGGCGCTGGAGGCGCTCGTGCCCCGCATCCGCGCCGTGAAGCTCCGCGCGCCGGACGTCCAGTGGCTCCCGGGCCTCACCATCCACGGGCCCCAGACGCTCCCGGTGGACCTCATCCCGGCCTGAGGTCGCGAGCCCCTGTCACGGCGCGGGCCTGCCCAGGAACCGGGCAATGGCCTCGAGCACGTCGTCGTCGGACATCAGCGCCACGTGCTCGGCGCGGCTGTCCACGCGCTCGAAGGGCAGGGGCAGCGCGGGCACGGCGCTCGTGGTGAGCACGGCGCCATCTCCGTCGGCCTTCACCTCGTCGTCCAAATCGAGCGCGCCGTCCTTCATCCGGAACCCGCTGGTGGTGGACCGGCCGGTGCCCACGACGACGAGCGTCTGGAAGGGAGGCGGCGGCAGTCCCTCGCGCGGCGCCAGCGCCTCGGCGAGCGCACGGCGGGCGTCCAGCATGCGGGTGAGCTGCTCGCGGTAGGCCGCGTCCTCACGCAGCGAAGCCTCCGCGAAGACGCCCCAGCCCCGCGTCCACCACTGCTCCGGGGCATAGGGGTCCAGGGCGACGGGCGCGCCCCCGGCGTCCCGGAGGAAGTCGTTGCTCCACGGCAGGAGCTGGAAGGACGAGGCGAAGGTGAAGAGAGCCTCGGGGCGGAGCAGCGCCGTGTTCCGTCCGGTGGTGGTGCCTTCGTGCAGGTCGTCGAAGATGCCCGGGGAGCCCCGGAAGGGCGTGCCCACGAAGACCACGCGCTGGACGTGCGCGGCGCCCGCCCAGGGCTGGGTGCCCGGCTCCGCGCCTCCGTGCAGCAGACAGTGCAGCGCGACGAGCCCGCCCATGCTGTGGACCACGAGGTTCACCTTGCGCCGTCCGCCCCCCTCGGCCACGAGCTGGCCGATGCGCGCGCACAGCGCCCCGGCGCTCTCGCGGATGTCCCGCCGCCAGTCGTAGCCGAACGCGGTGAAGCCTGGGAACCGCTCGCGGCCGAACTCCAGGGTGGAGCGGTACACGTCGATGGACGCGAGCAGGGGGATGAGCGTGAGCTTGGTGATGGGCCCGTCCGGAAGCAGCGGTCCGAACCGCTCCGCGGGGCGCTGGCCCGGGAAGGGCAGCGCGAGCGAGCGGTCGCCACGGGTGACGACATCGCCCGGTGAGAACCAGGCCCGCTCCGGCTCCGGCCCCTCCGTGACGAGGAAGCTGCCGCGATAGCCGGGCACCAGGAGGGTGACTTCATCACCCGTGGGCGGCGCCAGCTGCACCCGGGCCACCGAGCAGCCCGTGAGGGCGGTGGCCAGCAGGGCCCAGGCGAAACACCGTCGAAGGAACATGGGCGCAGCCTCGGAGCAATGAGGGGCCGGGGCAAGCGCGGCCCCGGGGGAAACACCGTCGAAGCGACGTTCCCGGAGCAGGGGCCGCTCCGTTGCAGCAACGGTCCCCTGCAGCAACGGCCCCGAGCGTCGAAGCAATGTTCCCCGCAGCTGAGTACGGCCCCGGAGGCCCCTCGGATTCAGAAGGCCAGCGCCCGGGTCAGGCGCCGGGCGGCTTGAGCAGCAGGTCCTTCGCTCGCACGAGCGCCTCGCGGTGCTCGCGGGCCTGCCGCTGCATGTCCGGTGGGAGGCCCGCCATGCGTGCCGGGTCGTACTCGTGCAGCTGTGCCTCGCACGCGGCCAGGATGACCGAGGGCGGGGCATCCGCCCGCACGCCCAGCAGTGCCGCCGCCTTCTCGCGCGCGCCCTTCGCCAGGTCCTCGGGCCGGCCCATGGCCGCCACCAGCCGGGCCTCCTGCCGCGAGTCTCGGGCGTGCCGCCACGGTGGAACCCCCACCCCCGGATGAAGAGCACCACGCCCGCCAGGCCCAGCACGCCCGCCGCCCCCGCCGCCAGGGGGAAGCGCTGACGGCGCTCACGCTCCTCGCGCAGGAGCTGGAAGGAGATGAGCGCGTCCTCGGCGGCATCCCCCCGTCCCTGGGACAGCCTGGACAGCTCGGCCTCCATCATGTCGAGCTGCGGGGTGGAATACGCCGAGTAGGAGTTCTTCGCCGCCGTGGCCAGGTACACGGTGAAGCCCGCGGCGCCAAGCGAGCAGAGGAGGAGCAGGATTCGCACGGCGCGCTTCTTAGCAGGCCCGTGGCCCCTCGCGCCTCCCCCCTGCCCGCGTCCACACGGGCCAGGCCCAGAGGGGGGCGCGGCGCCGTCTGTCCACCGTCCTGCGACAATGTGCGTTCACATTCTCGCCTCGGTGCATCTACCCAGGTAGACGAGGTGGACAGCCGCCCATCACCGAAACGAGGCGCAGCATGAACCCCCAGCCCCACGTACTTCTGGTCGACGACGAGGCAGACCTGCTCGAAATCTACACGCTGGCGCTGGAGGAACTGGGCTGCGCCGTGATGACGGCCTGCGACGGGCTGGAGGGAATGGAGCGGGCCCGGGCGCTGCCGCCCGACCTCATCATCACCGACGTGTGCATGCCGCGGCTGAACGGGCTGGAGCTGTGCCACCGGCTGCGCGCCGACGAGCGGCTGAGGAACATCCCCCGCATCCTCCACAGCAGCCAGCACGCCCTCATTCCCCCGCGCGGCGAGGTCTTCCTGGAGAAGGACGGCGACCTGTCGCGGTTCACCGCGCAGGTCGCCCTCAGCCTCGGCGAACGGTGGCACGGCCCGACGTTCGCCTCGGTCGCCTGAGCGGCTTCCGACTACTTCGGCTGCTGCGCCAGCCACGCCTTCCACTGCTCGGGCGTCTGGAGCTCCTTGCCCGCCAGCAGCGTGAGGAGCTCGACGGCGGGCTCGCGGTTGATGGGCTGGTGGAGGGACGTCAATTCCACCAACCATGGGCCAAACTGGCGGATGAGCGAGGCCTGCTGCGCCTTCAGTGCGTCGGGCTTCAAGTCCTTCAGCAGCATCTGGAGCAGGAAGAGGGACTTGTTGCGGTCCGCGGTCTCCGGCAGCGAGAGCGCGTCCACCACCACGGCGACGTCCATCAGGGGCGCTTCCGCCTTCTCCTGGGTCGCGAGCAGCACGCGCAGCACGTTGTTGCGCACGCTGCCGTCCGGGTCGCGGATGAAGGGCACCAGTCGCTCCACCGTCTGCTCCGGCGTGGCGGCATAGGCGAGCAGGAAGGCCGCGGCCGCGCGTGACTCCGCGTCGGACTCCTCGCGCAGCACCCGCGTCAGCGCCTCCACCGCGGCGGGGACCTTCTCGACGAAGTACGTCTCCAGCGGTTCGAGCTCCGGGTGTCCGAAGCCGATGGCGCAGTGGGTGACGCGGCAGCGGGGCTCGGACGGATTCAGCGCGCCGGACCGCGCGAGCTGGATGGCCCTGTCCTCGTAGGCCCGCCACCGGGTGACGAGCCCCTCGGGGTCCTCCGGATGACCCGAGGGCGTGGACAGGAAGCGCAGCCGGTGTGAGTCCTCGGCGTCCACCAGGTCCACGGTGACGTAGGCGCGGCCCTGGTCCTCTCCCGCGAAGAAGTAGACGTACGCCACCTTCGCGAGGGCGAGGTTGTACTTCTCGCGCAGGGCCCGCTCCGTCAGCCTGAAGAGCGCCTTGCTGGGCACGGCGGGCTTGCCCAGCTCGTACCCCAGCAGCCGGCGCACGGCCTCGGCGTCGACGCGGCGGGAGCCATACACATCGATGCCGCCCAGCGTGGCGATGGGCATGCCCTGGGGCTGAAGGTCGGGCTGCTTCTGGCGGTTGGCCTCCACGCGCGCCACCACCGCGCTCCAGTCGGCGTGGGCATGGAGCGAGGCCAGCTCCGGGTTGAACCGCAGGTGGTCGAGGTCCAGGTAGCCACTGTCGGCCGCGCGCGTCAGCAGACCCATGGCCTGGGAGGCGTCACCGCCCAGCGCGGCACAGCCCGCCGCCCGGTAGAAGGCCGTGGCGCGGCAGTCGTCGTCCGCGCAGGGCCCGGCCGACTCGCGGAACTGCTCCGCGCAGGCGGCGAAGTCCAGCGCCGCGTAGGACGCCTCGGCGCGGGCCGACAGGGCCCCGGTATCGGCGGTTGGCTTCGTCTCCGCGTCTCCAGCTGACTTCGGTGCGTGCGCACAGCCCACGCCCCACAGGACCAGCCAGACTGCCATCGACTTGTTCATGAGCCCCTCCCTGGGAGGGTCATGAATATCGCACTCCGGTTACTCGATGGCAGTACCAGGGGCGGACCGGAGAGGCACCTCCGGGCGGCGCAGCGGCAGGCGCACCTCGAAGGTGGCGCCCTGTCCGGGCGCGCTGGTGACGCGGATGCTCCCGCCATGTCCGTCGACAATCTGCCGGACGATGAAGAGACCCAGCCCCAGGCCTCCGTGGTGACGCGCGGAGGGAGCACGCTCGAACTTGTCGAAGATGCGCGGCAGCGCCTCTGCTTCGATGCCCATGCCCTCGTCGCGCACCCGCAGCACGGCGGACGCCCCGTCGCGCGACACCTCGACATGGATGGGCCGGCCCTGGCCATACTTGAGCGCGTTTCCGAGCAGGTTCTCCACCACCTGCTCCAGTCGCCCCGCGTCCCAGTGGCCCATGACAGCCGGGGCAATGGCCAGCTCCAGCGAGCAGCCGCTGCGCGAGGCCTCCGCCGCGCAGCGCTCCGCCACCGCCGCCACCAGCTCCGACAGGGAGGTCTCCGCCAGGGCGAGCTTCAAGCGGCCCTGGGACAGCCGCGTCACGTCCAGCAGGTCCTTCACCAGCCCGGCCAGGCGCCGCACCTGCCGCCGGGCGACCTCCACGTGGCCGCGCACCGCGTCTGGAGACAGCGCCCCTCCGTCGGCCAGGCGCAGCAGGCTCGACAGCTTGAGCGACAGCGGCGTCAGCGGGGTGTTCAGCTCGTGGCTGGCAATCTGGAGGAACTCGTCGCGGACGCGCACGGCCTCGCGCAGCTCGGCTTCCACCGTCTTCAGTCGCGTGACGTCGCTGAGGGTGCCCCGGACGAGCGTGGCCCGCCCGGAGGCATCCCTCGCCACGACGTGCCCGGTGCAGGCCAGCCAGTGCGTGGAGCCATCCGCCCAGATGACGCGGAAGTCCACGGCGTAGTCCTCCGGACCTCCGGGAGCGCAGGACGCCTGGATGGCGCGGTCCGACGCAGGCACGTCGTCCGGGTGTGTCGCGCTGGTGAAGCAGTCGTAGGTCCAGACGACCTGGGGCGGCAGGCCATACAGCGCATCGTGGTTCTCCGTGCGCGTCATCTGCCCCGCGACGAAGTCGTATTCCCAGACGGCGACCTGGGCCTCCTGGGTGGCCAGGCGCAGGCGCTCCTCGTTGCGGCGCACCGTCGCATCCACCCAGACCTCATCGAGCGTGGCCACCCACCCGGCCACACGGCCCGGGGCGTCGAGGATGGGCACGGTGCGCACGCGCACGCGTGTGTAGCGCTGGGTGGGGCGCAGCACGCGGTACTCGACTTCGTACGTCGCGCCGCGCTCGCGTGCTTCGTCCCAGGCACGCGTGGCGGCGGGCCGGTCCTCGGGATGAATGGCGTCGAGCCACCCGGCGCCTCGCGCCTCGTCCAGCGACTGCCCGGTGTGCGCGCGCCAGCTCGGGCTGTCATGTGACAGAGCGCCGTCGGGGGTGAGGGCCCACACCACCTTTCCGGTGGCCTCGGAGACGGCGCGCACGGCCTCGTACGTCAGTGGCTCACCGGTGTGCTCTCGTCGCAAGGCTGGACCCTCGTGCCCCGCACCGAGCCGCAGGCCACGGCCTGTGCTCATCACGGGTGACACTCCCGTAACAGGAGCAACCCGCTCCGTCCAAGCACCCCGCGTCCGGGACGTGGGAGTTCACACAAGTGTCGCTGTCACACGTGAAGCGCGCGGCGGTGGGCTGGCACCTGCTGGATGTTACGTTTTGACGTCTATGCAGACTCTGCGTGCCCTCTGCGTCCTGGTGTCCGCCGCAGTCTGGCTGGCCTGTGCCACCCCACCGCGTACGTCCATGGAGCCGGACTGGGATGACGCACAGGTGGAGTGCCAGGACCCACGTGGCGACCGGTGCGTCACCCTGCTCTGTTTGGGTGACACGTGCGGCTTCTACCGTTGTGAGGACACGCCGGGCGAAGTCGAACTGGCGCGCTTTCCTCCTTCGCGTCCGCCTGGGGCTTCGGCATCGCCGGGAATGGGTCCCCGAAGGAACTGGGGAGGCGCGGGGGCGCTCCCCGGTGGGGCCGTCATGGTGTTCCCCAACTGGAATAATGGGCCGGAGCGGGTCATCCCGCCTTCACGGCAGCTGACGCCGGGGCGATGGGAGAAGCACCATGTCTTTCCCCAGGAGGAAGTGCTTGCGCGGTGGTTCGAAGGACAAGGCGTCAAGATTCACGACTACACGATGCCCATCCCGCGCGACCTGCACCTCCGGATTCACAGCGTGGGAGGACGCGGAGGGCGGTGGAACCAGGCCTGGCGTGACTTCAAGGAAGCGAAGCCCAACGCCACACCCGTGGAGATCTACAAGCACGCCGGGGAGCTCATCCACCGCTTCGGGCTCATCGGCGGCCCCGTTCAGCCCTACTATTCCCGCCCAGGAGCGTGAGCACCGATGAGCCGGTTCTTCTGGTTGCGCGCAGACAAGACGACCGCAGAGAAGTACGACGGAGAGTTCGACGCGGCACACAGATGGGCACTCCCCGGCGTGAGCTGCCACACCTGCGGCGCCACCTGGAGCGGGTCAGGTCACGAATACCCGTGCGTGGACCTGTCGCAACTGCCGGAGCAACGCGAGTTCGAAAAGGCCAGACCGGAGCCCTTCCCCGAGTTCGCGCGTCTACGTGAATTGGTGCGCCCCCTCGCGCCCCCAGGTGCAACGCTGCCACCCGGTACGGGCTTCGGGCCGCTGGTCGGACGGGCCTTCGGGGAGTTCGGCCCGTTCGGATGGTGGGGCAGCTCCATCCTGTTGATGCGTCGCGAGGCGCTGGAGCGGCTCCAGACCGAAGGCGTGCGCGGCTTGCTCGGTTGCCGCACGGAGCTGCGCTTCCGCCAGAAGAGGCCGCCGGAGCTGCTGGAGCTGCAGCTTGAACCGCATGGCCGGCTCCACCCGGACTGCATTCCCCTGGACGAGCCTCCACCGTGCGCCACGTGCGGCCGGTTCGGCCTCGCCCGTCCGGACGAACCCATCCTCGACGCCGCGTCCCTCCCCACGGACCTGGACCTGTTCCGCGTGGGCAACTTCGCCACGATGGTCATCTGCACCGAGCGTTTCATGGAGACCGTGCGCCGCCTGGAGCTCGACGGCTGCACCTTCCGCGAGCTGCCCACGCGGTAGCCACCTGGGGGCCCGTCAGCAGTCACGCGCAGCCGGCAACACGATGAGTGGCCCTGCACGAGGACGCACCCGGTGCAGCCCACGAGCCGTGGCCATGTCGCCCGGCGGGACGACGCGTCCGTAGCGCATCCGAAAGAAGGCGGGAAACCTCGCGCTCGCGTCCGCACTGCCCCGTGGGGCGAGGCGCGGAAATGCCCAACGAAGGCAGCAGTCCACCCAACCTGGGCACGCGCGTCGCCATGAGAATGGCATGGCACGACCTCCGCCCTGCCCGGGGGGCAGTTGCCTTGTCGCACCGCGGCGTCCCAGCCCGGCCGCTCCTGCGGGCGCACGCCGTGCAACCGCCCGCTCCCGCCGTGGTCATCGCGAACGAGGCGCCTCGTGGTGTTGGAGAGCGCCGAAGCCCCTCTGTGAGAAACATCGCGCGCCATCGGACCGCGGGGCCATGGCTCACACACGTGCAAGGGGGAACGGATGCATCCGGCAGGGAAGCAGTTGCGAGCGTGCGGAACGGCGGGGCGACTTGCGCTGCGCGTGGGCGCCATCGCCCGGGGCCTGTCGGCCGCGTCGTTGCGGAGGGCGGCGCGGCTCCTCGTGCTCACGGTGCCCACGCTCCTGCTCGCGTGCGTGGGCGAGCGTCAGCTCTCCATCCAGTTCGCCGCCCAGGCGCGCGGCGAGCCCCTGCGCTGTGATGCGAGCTACGAGCAGATTGGCACCTCGCGCACCACCCTCCAGTTGCTGGACTTCAAGGCGTACGTCCACGGCGTCTCGCTGGTGCGCAAGAACGGGGAGAGACATCCCCTGATGCTGGAGCAGGATGGGCGCTGGCAGCGCGAGACGGTCGCCATGCTGGACTTCGAGGACGGCACCGGCACCTGCAACACGGGCAGCCCGGAGGTCCGCACCGAGGTGGTCGGCGTCGTGCCCGACTTCGACGACTACACCGGCGTGGAGTTCACGCTGGGGGTGCCTCGCGAGCTCAACCACCGGAATGTGGAGTGGGTCGACCCGCCCCTCCATCTGCCCAGCATGTGGTGGAGCTGGACGTACGGCTACAGGTTCCTCCGGCTCGACGTGCGCGCGGGGGGCAACAGGTCCTACGTCTTCCACGTCCGCGCGGATGGCTGCTCGGGAACGCCCGACATCGGCGTCGACTGCAGCGCGGAGAATCAGGGCACCGTCTTCCTGACGGGCTTCGTCCCTGGGCAGAGCCGGGTCGTCTTCGACGTGGCCGCGCTCTTCGCGCAGACGGACTTCGAGAGCTCCGGAGACGGGATGACGGACCCCGTCGCTGGATGCCTCTCCAGCGCTGACGACCCGGAGTGCGCCGCGCTGCTCCCCCAGGTGGGGCTCGGCAGCGGGCCCAACGCTCCCGGCGGCGCGGACGCCTTCATCCGCGTGGAGTAGGTCCGGCGACGTTCGCCCGGACTGTTCGCCCCCTTCTAGCAACGGAGTGATGAGACATGCCGCGACGATTGGGATGGAGAGCCGTGGGAGGTGCCCTGCTCCTCGGGCTGCTCACGGGCTGCGGGAGTGGCGAGGAGCCGACGGAGACGCTCAACTCGGCGCAGGTGCTGAACATCGCCTGCGGGCGCGAGGACGCGAACCCGACGCAGCAGAAGGGCTGCGAGGGCAGCGCGTGCGTGGTGCAGGGCCACGTGTTCGGCAAGGAGGTGGCCTACCTCTGGTTGGACGAAGGGGACCGGGAGAGCGCGGACCTCCTCCTCAAGGACACCTGGCCCATTCCCCGGTTCGACCCCGTCCACCTGCCGCCGCCGCTGACCTGGACGGAGGACCCCTACAACGAGAAGTTCTGGCGCTACATCTTCTACGGGCTCCGGCCCACGGCGCACCTCCTGTGGGCCTTCCGCGAGACGGGGGACCGGCGCTACCGCGACAAGCTCATCGACATCTTCAAGAGCTTCGCCGCCAACAAGCAGAACTCCGCCTTCAGCCAGGACAAGCACGGCACCGCCTACCGGGCCATGGTGCTCGTCAACTCGTACTGGAAGCTCAAGCACGCGGACGCCCTCTCGTGGCAGGAGGACATGATGCTCGAGCGGCTCATCCTCGAGGACGCGCAGTTCCTGGAGGACCCGGAGCACTTCGAGGCCGGGTTCAACCACGGGTTCGCCGAGGCGGCGGCGTTGCTGCTCATCTCGGAGAACTTCCCGCACTTCAAGAGCGCGCCCCGCTGGCGTGAGCTGGCGCTCGCCCGCTACGAGGATTTGCTGTCGGACATCATCGGCTCGGACGGCTTCATCATCGAGAACTCCGTCTACTACCAGTTCTACGTCTTCACCCAGGTGTACCAACTGGCGCAGTGGTCGCAGACGCACGGCGTGGAGGTGTCCCCGCAAATGTGGCCCGTGCTGGAGCGCATGGCCCGCTTTGCCTCCTACGTCGTGCAGCCCGACGGACGCATCCCCATGCTCGGGGCGAGCCAGCGTCTGCTGGTGCGCAAGCACCAGCCGGTGCTGCTCGCGCGGATGGCCGCGGTCTTCCCCGAGCTGGCCCACATGCTGACGGCGGGCATGTGCGGCAGCGCGCCCACCGAGCGCCTCGCCTTCTTCGAGAGCTCCGGCGTGGCCGTGCTGCGCTCCTCGTTCGACCCCGCGCTGGACTACCAGGCCCAGACGCACCTGGTGTTCGACATGGGCCCCTACCGCACGGACCACAGCCACCTGGACGCGCTCAATGTCGTCCTCTACTCGGCCGGGCGCACGCTGCTGACCGACTCGGGGATGTTCACCGAGGAGCCGGGCGAGGAAGAGGACTACTTCCGCAGCACGCGCGCCCACAACACCGTGACGGTGGATGGGCTGGACCAGCGGGAAGGGCACGCCAGGCCCGGCCTGTCCGCACAGGGGGGCCGGTGGCTCTACCAGTCGGGCTCCCACAAGCTGTACGAGGGGGTGCACCACTGGCGCGCGGTGATGCTGCTGGAGCAGGACGTCGTCCTGGTGCTGGACCGGCTCACCTCACAAGACGCGCACCGCTTCGAGCAGCGCTGGCAGTTCCAGCCGGACCTCACCGTCTCTCCGCAGGGCGCCTCCGCGTCCGTCACCGACGCGACGGGCAAGCGCGTGCTCCAAATCACCCAGGCGCTGCCCGGGGGGCTCTCCGTCTCCACGGTGCGCGGGGCCACCCATCCGTATGACGGGTGGTACTCGGAGGACTACGAGGTGCGGAAGGCGGCGACGGTGCTCGTCTACCCGCGCGAGGGCACGCAGGCCCACTATGCGACTCTCTTCACCAGTGGCCTGAATGCCCTGTCACCGGCCCGCGTCTCGGCCCTGCCGCAGCAGGACGGGGCCGAGGTGCACGCATGTGCCGCGGGCCGTGGCTATCGCATCCAGGTGCAGCGGCCCGGAGAAACGGACGAGGCCGTCACCGTCACCACCGCACCCGAGGCCTGCGAGCGGGAGGAAACCGGCACGCCCTGAGCCCTCGGCGAGGACTGTTGCGCACCTGCGCCGCTGTCACGTGCGACAGCGGCGCAGGCAGTCAATGTCCAGGGCCTAGGGCGCGTGAGGGCCGACGTCCGCGGCGGTGAGCGCCGGCGCAGGACCGGGCCGCTCCCCGTCTGGTCCGCGCCCACGTCCAGCGCGCCGGTGCGCGCCTGCCCATCCATGTCCGTGGTGAGGACCAGGCCTCCCGTCGAGGGCCGCGCCGCGCCCACCGCCGGGCTTCCAGCGGAGGGACGCAGCAGCCCCCCCGCCCCGCGCACCAGCTTGGGGTCCACCCGGACGTAGCCCGCGGACGGCATGTCGCCGGGCGAGGCAGCGCCCCAGAGGATGTTGCCCGTGGCGGTGAAGCCTTCCGGAGCCCGCTCGAAGTCCACCAGCGTCCCCTGCTCACCGACGATGAGGTTGTTCTCGACGCGCAGGGCCCGGGCCGGGATGGGCCGGGTCGAAGTGGAGGCGCCGATGACGAGGTGGGTCGGCTGGTTGCCCACCAGCGTGTTGAAGGCCACCGTCACCCGGTTGGCCGTGCTGCAGTCCGTGCCCTTGCCCGTGTCCGACTCGGTGCAGCCGCTGCTGAGGATGATGGTGCCCTGGGCGCCCGTGCCGGTGCTGCCCTCGATGTAGTTGTTGGTGATGAGGTGGTCATGGCCGTAGACGCGCATGCCTCCCGCGTTGTTCAGGATGAAGTTGCCGTCCACCACGGTCTTGTTGCCGTGGCGCAGTACCAGCGAGCCCTTGTTGTTGCGCAGGGTGTTGCCGCGGAAGACGTTCTCCGAGCTCTTGTTCGAGATGACCTCGGGGTCGCCGTTGCACTCCTCGAAGAGGTTCGCCTCCACGACGGTGTGCGCGCTGACGGTGCCACGCTTGCTGTCGCCAATCCGCAGGCACTCGCCCCCCTCTTCGTCGAGGGTCAGCTTGCGGAAGTGGTTGTGGTCGATGCGGTCGTGCTGCGACATGCCCAGGCTTCCGTCCGGCGCATCCCCGTAGACGGCGAGGAAGACGTTGGAGCTCTTCTTGTCGTGGAAGTCGTTGTGGTCGATGCGGTTGTAGCCACTGCCCGCGCCTTCGAGCCGCATCCACGTGCTGATGGCCGTCGTGTCCTTGATGGCGAACTCGTTCCGGGTGAAGCGGACGTGGGTCGAGCTGACGATTCGCAGCGCGACGTCCCCCTCCTCCACCTCGTGCGTCAGCTTGAAGCCGCGCAGGATGACGTGAGAGGCGTCCTCCACGTGGAAGCTCGCGGAGCCGCCGATGACCGCCTTGCCCACGTTCTTCGCGGTGATGACGATGGGCGCCTGCGCCGTGCCCTGGACCGACACCTCGATGGGAGACGCGTTGGTGTACGTGCCGTCGGCGAGCTCGATGCGGTCGCCCGGGAGGGCGGACGCAATCATGGTCCGCAGCTCATTGAGGTTGGCGGCGGTGCGAGTCCGCTTGGGGGTGGGGAGGACGTCCGTCGGCTCGGTGGGGGCCGGGGGCGGCACGGGGTCCGGCGTGCCGGCGTCG
>JBKGHK010000969.1:0-3235 GCA_046520375.1 Pyxidicoccus sp. 3LFB2 | reverse complement strand
GCCAGCCGTCCACCACCCACAGCCCGCCCGGGGCCGCGGAGAGCAGCTCGCCGGCGGCCCTCGGCGATGACCTCCACGCCGCGCAGTTCGTGCGAGCGCCACCTCGGGGGGAATTCGGCAGCCCAGCGCGGCCAGGCGCGAGCGGCACTCGGGCGTCAGCACCGCCGGGGGCGCCGTGCGCTCCGACATGCCCCCCGCATACACCCGCACGTCCAGCGTCAGGCCCCGCGCCCGCCCGTTGAAGAGGAGGGACGCGGCCAGTCCCGCGCCGGCAATGCCGCCTCCGACGATTGCCACCCTCGAACCGCTCGCCAGCCTGTCGCCCTTCGTCATCCGCGCCCTCGCTGCCCCGCCGTTGCCTGCCACGCCGTGCTTCGTCTTCAGTGCCGCTGCACGGGCGGGGAGATCACCGGCCGGCCGTACACCACCACCCTGTCCCGCCCCTCACGCTTGGCCTCATAGAGGGCCGCGTCCGCCGCCTTCATCAGCGCGTCCGTGTCCTCCTTCGGTCCTTCCAACGTATGGTCGGCGATGCCCACGCTCACGCTCAGCCCGAAGGGGGCAGGGCGGCCGTCGCTCTTCTGCACGCCCACGGAACGCAGGCCGGTGCGGATGCGCTCGGCGAACACGGCCGCTTCCAGCGCCGTCTGGTGCGGCAAGAGCGCCACGAACTCGTCCCCGCCGAAGCGGGCCGCGAAGTCGGACTCGCGCAGGTTGCCCTTCAGCTGCGACGCCAGGGCGAGGATGGCCCTGTTGCCCACGTCGTGGCCCATGCCGTCGTTGATGGCCTTGAGGTGGTCCAGGTCGATGACCACCACGCTCAGCGGGTACTGGTAGCGGTGCGCCCGGCGGAACTCCTCCTCCAGGCGAATCGTCAGCGCGCGGAAGTTGGCCAGCCCGGTGAGCGCGTCCGTCTGCGCCAGAATCTGGAGCCGCCGCTGCTGCTCGCTCTGGCGCAGCGCCCGGTCGATGCGGGCCAGCAGCTCGCGCGCGCTCGCCGGCTTGTGGATGAAGTCCACGGCGCCCATCTCCAGGCAGCGCTCGAGCGTCGCCTCGTCCGCGTCGCCCGTCAGGAAGATGACGGGCACGGCCTCCGTGCGCGCGTCGCGCTGGAGCGCCTCCAGCACCATGAGCCCGTCGCCGCTCGGAAGGAAGCGGTCCAGGAGTACAAGGTCCGGCCGGTGCTCGCGCGCCAGCTCCACCCCCGCATCCGCGTCCGCCGCCGCGAGCACGTCGAAGCGGGAGGCAAGCAGGTCCATGAGACTTTCACGGACCCCCGCGTCATCCTCGATGATGAGGAGGAGGGACCGCCCCGAAATACGGGCACGCCGTTCCATGGACCACTCCGCTTCGCTCGCCTGCTCCGAAATGGCAGGCCGAAAGTCTCGGGTGCCACGCCCTTCCGAGTGCTCCCGACGCCCCAGCGCCCCACGCGCATCCGCCGCCACCCGGTCCTGCAAGCACTCGCCGACTCCCGCAACCTTCACCCGAGACCTCCGGCTGCCAAGCCCGTTCGCCGCCGCGCCACGGGACTGATCCCCGACCAGCGCGCGCACGGCCCTGGAGCAAGCAGCATGCCCCGCGTGAAGGCAGGGCGCTCAGAGTGATTTCAGGTGGTTGCGAGCCCTCTCCGTCGACCCGTTTTAACGGTTCGGAAGACGTTCCAGCATCGCCTTGAAGGGCCCGGTAGGAATTGCCGTACGCGGGCGGACGGTCGCCCGCCCCGCGTCGGGCGATCAGCGTCGCGTATTGAACTGCATCCGACGGCCGCCGCCCATGGGGGGCATCATCGGAGGGGCTTCGAGGCCGAACTGCCACCACATGGGCTCGTACGGCTTCATCTTCAGGCGCTTGTCGTTCTGCAGCTGCGCGAGGCTGCCCTTGAGCTTCTCGTCCTTGGGGTTCTCCTCCACGGCGCGAGCGAGCACCCGGAGGGCTCCGTCCTTCTCCTTGGTCTGCAGGAGGCACCAGGCGTACACGGCCCAGACGATGGCCTCCTTCTTCCCGCTCTTCACGGCCGCCTCGAAGGAGGCCTTCATCGCGGGGAACTCCTTGCGCTGGTAGTGCAGGGCGCCCTGCATCGCCTTGGCCATGTAGTTGCGCGCGCTGGCCTTGTCGAAGTGGACCCGGGCCCCGTCCAGGTCCTTCACCATGTACTTCAGCATGCCGATCTGTGCGTGGATCTCCGGGCCCACGAGGAACTGCCACTTGTCGTAGACGAGGCCCTGCTCGAGCGTCTTCACCGCCCGGTCCACGCGCCCCTGGGCCTCCTTCTGGCTGGTGGGCTGCGACTGGAGGTCGTTCTGCACCACCGTCATCAGGGCCTGGATGCGCCCCGCCACCCGGCGGGCGAGCAGCACGAAGGTGCCGATGAGGGCGATGATCCCGGGAACCAGGCCGGCCCAGATGGAGAAGCCGGCCAGCTTCACCAGGAGCGCGACCACGACACCCACGGCGAGGGAAATGAGAAGGTTGTACATGGGGGGGCCCTCTTACTGGTGTGCGTGCGACACCGCAATCTTCGGATGCATGGCGGCCCGGGTCGCGGTATACGTCTGGCCGTTCCTGCAACAAGCGGCCCTCTGTCGAAATTGGTAGACGAGGCGGACTCAAAATCCGCTGCGGCTGACCCCGCGTCCCGGTTCGAGTCCGGGGAGGGCCACATTCCGAAGGAAGCGGACCGACGGGGGTGCCCATGTCGGCCCCGCCCGGGTCCGAGTAAGGACAGGCAGCAGTCAGGCCCGCGGAGGCTCCCCGCAATGAAGGTGCTGCTGGTCGAGGACGACGCGAGCCTCCGCGAAGGCATGGGCGAGATCATCGCCGAGCAGGCCGAGGTGCAGGCGGTCGGCACCGAGCACGAGGCGCTGGCGGCCCTGGACTCCGGGCGGTTCGACCTCGTCATCACCGACCTGCGCATCGGAAACCACGAGCATGGCGGGCGCACCGTGCTGGAGGCCGCCCGGCGCAGGCAGCAGGCGGTGGCCATCGTCAGCGCCGCGGCCCCCGACGAGGTCTCGCGGACGCTGCGCCCCCATGTGCCGGACGCCGTCCTGGTGAAGCCCTTCCAGTTGGACGACATCCTCACCCTGGTGGACCGCTTCACCACGCTCCGTCAGGACGTGGAGCGCCTGGGCAGGCCCGGGAGCTGCCCCCGGAGAGCGCCTGGACGGAGGTGTCGTCCGGGGTGCGACGGGGCCGTGGTGGGGCCCGACGCCGGGGCGGGGCCGGCCTGGGT
>JBKGHK010000968.1:0-3242 GCA_046520375.1 Pyxidicoccus sp. 3LFB2 | reverse complement strand
TGACCGCCCGGGCCTCTTCCGGCCCCGGGGCGCCCCCACCCTTCTGCGTGGGGCTCAGGGCCGTACCTGCCAGTCCCAAGGCGCCGCCCCCCGGAAGCCCCGCCGCCGAGTCCGGGCGGACCCCATGGGGCCCCAAGCTTCTGCTCCCTCTCTCAAGAGATGGGAGAGTCGTGTAATGTCGGGCACTCGATGTGGCAGATCATCATCAACGGGCCCGGCTACTTCGACACGTCCTACGATCTGCCCGAGGGCGTGACGAGCCTCGGCCGAGCGGACGAGAACGACATCGTCCTGGGCGGCGACCTCGTCTCGCGCCGTCACGCACGCCTCTATGTCGAGGGTGACGTGCTGCGCATCGAGGACCTGGGCAGCCGCAACGGCAGCCGCGTCAACGGCGCGCCGCTGCAGGGCTCGCGGCAGCTGTCGCCCGGGGACACGGTGGCGCTGGGAGAGAACACGCTCTCGGTGCGCCAGCCCAACACCGTGGAGAGCGCGGCCACGGAGATGGTGGACCTGGGCGCGGGCGGGGTGGTGCGCTTCGGCCACGGGCAGGACGTGGGCCCGTCCGTGCTGCTCGCCAAGAATGTGAAGGACGTGGACGTCCTGCGCCTGCTGGACAACGTGGGCCCCGTCTCCTTCGACGACAGCTTCTCCGCGTCCGCGCCGGTGCCCACCGCCAGCCCCCGCGTGGGCCAGGAGACGCTGGTGCTGCTGTTCCGCACCGCGGAGGCGCTGGCCTCGGCCACCACGCTGTCGGGCTTCCTGGACGCCACCATGGACCGGCTCCTGGAGCGCACGGACGCCACCACCGCGGTGGTGCTGCTCAAGCACTCCTCGGGCGCATGGTGCCCGCGGCCGTACGGCACAAGGGCAAGCTGGCCAAGGGCGAGGTGCCCGTGTCGGACGCCATCGTCGAGGAGGCCCTGCGCCAGGGCCGCGCGCTCGCGGTGGGCGACGTGCGCGACGACCGCCGCTTCGCCGGCCGCGAGAGCGTCATCCTCTACGGCGTGGACCGGGTGCTGTGCATCCCCATCGGCGCCGAGCCGCCCTACACGGGCGTGCTCTACGTCAACACCGCCGCGAAGGGCGACACCAGCGTGGAGGTGATGCTGGACGCGTGCACCGCGGTGGCGCACCTGGTGGCCACCGGCGTGCAGAAGTTCGGCCCGCGCGAGAGCTCGCCCGCCACCGAGCGGATGCGCCGCTCGCTGGAGCGCTTCCACCCGCCGGACGTGGCCGAGCGCCGCACCAGCGAGGCCCAGCGCCAGGGCGGCCGGCTCCCCGGGCTGGAGGAGCGCAACGTCACAGTGCTGCACGCGGAGCTGGTGGGCTTTGCCGCCCTGGCCAGCAAGCTCGGCGTGCAGCGCGCGTCGCAGATGCTCAACGACTTCCACTCGCGGATGACGGGCATCGTCTTCAGCTTCGAGGCCACGGTGGAGGGCTTCCTCGGCGACTCCATGCGCGCCCTCTTCGGCGTGCCCTACGCCAAGGGCGAGGACTCGGTGCGGGCGGTGCGCGCCGCGCTGGCCCTGCGCTCCGACTGGGAGCGGGCCATGTTCCGCCGCCCCCAGGACGAGCGCTGCGAGCTGCGCATCGCCCTGCACACCACCCGCGCCATGGTGGGGATGATCGGCAACGAGGTGCGCTCGGACTACACGGCCGTGGGCGACGGCGTGGCGGTGGCCGGCTGGCTGGCTGCTACCGGCAACCCCGGGCAGGTGCTGATTACGGGCAAGGTCCTGGCCTCCGTGGGGGCCCGCTTCGACGTGCAGCCCCTGGGGGAGCGGCTCCTGCGCCCCCCCAAGGACCGGATGGCCGCCTTCGAGGTGATTGAAGAGGATGTAGGCACCCTCACCAACCCCGGCCTGCGCTGAAAAGCCCTCGCGTCCGGTTGACGGGTTGATGGAACGGGCCAGGACGGGGTTCAATGCGTTCCCCGCCTCCGTGGTGCCTCCCCACACCGCATGAATGTCCAGACCCAACCCGCCCGGCTGAGACCCTTCAGGCCCCAGCCCTTTGGCCGGTACACGCTCCTGTCGCACCTGGCGACGGGCGGCATGGGGGAGATCTACCTCGCCCGCCTGGAGGGCGCTCAGGGCTTCGAGAAGCTCTGCGTCATCAAGAAGATTTTGCCGCAGCTCGCCGCGGACTCGGACTTCGTGGAGCGCTTCGTGGGCGAGGCGCGCACGCTGGTGCGGCTCACCCACGGCTCCATCGCCCAGGTGCTGGACATGGGGCTGCACGAGGGCGAGGCCTACATGGCCCTCGAGTACGTGGACGGCAAGGACCTGCGCAAGGTGGCGGCGCGGGTGCATGACAGGCAGTCGCCGCTGCCGCTCACGTTCATCCTCTACACCATGGGCCGGGTGCTGGACGCGCTCGCCTACGCGCACCGCAAGAAGGATGACGACGGGGAGGAGCTCAAGCTCGTCCACCGCGACATCTCGCCGCAGAACATCCTCATCTCCTACGAGGGGGAGGTGAAGGTCATCGACTTCGGCCTGGCCAAGAGCCGGCTGTCGGCGGCGAAGACGAACCCGAGCATCATCCTGGGCAAGTTCCTCTACATGTCGCCGGAGCAGGCGCGGCACCAGCCGGTGGACCGCCGCAGCGACTTGTACGCGGTGGGGCTGTGCCTCTACGAGCTCATCGCCGGGAAGAACCCCTTCGACGGCGTGCACCCCGGCGAGCTGATGACGGTGGTGGCGCAGCCGAAGATTGCCCCGCTGGACGAGGTGGAGCCGCTCACCCCGCGCGCGGTGACGGCGCTGGTGGCGAAGGCGCTGGCGGTGGACCCGTCGCAGCGCTTCCAGACGGCGGAGGAGTTCCGCGGGCGCCTGCACGCGTGCCTGCTGGAGATTGACGCGAGCGCGGGCCCGGAGAGCGTCAGCCGCTTCATGCGCGAGCTGTTCGCCGCGGACTTCCAGTCCGAGCGCCGGCTGCTGGCGAGCCTCAAGGAAGTGCCGCGCATGCCGGCCGGCGAGTCCGGCTCGGAGGATGTCGGCCCGGCGCAGCGCCCGATGATGCAGGCCCTGCTGCCCCCGAAGACCATCCGCCTGGATGGGCCGGTGCAGCCGCTGTCCTTCCACCCCACGCCCCGCAACCGCGAGGGCGGTGGCCCGGTGACGGACGGCGAGACGCGCCCGGGCGTCATGGTGGACGAGTCCACCCGGCCCGCCTTCCCGCTGGAGGCGCTGGAGGAGGAGGCCCGCGCCCGCGCCGCCCGGCAGCAGCAGCAGCAG
>JBKGHK010000967.1:0-3256 GCA_046520375.1 Pyxidicoccus sp. 3LFB2 | reverse complement strand
CGCGCCCAGCCGGACACCGCCCTGCGCGGCGGCCACCAGCGCCGCCTGTCCCGAGCCCGGCAGCGTGGCGACCCTCGCCGCCATCACCTCCGCCGTGCCTCCCAGCGCCGCCATGGCCAGCATGACGAAGGCCCTCGCCGCGTTCCTCCCCATCACCTCGCCGTACTTCTCACCCGCCCTCCGCAGCTCGTCGAACGTGGTGGCCCTCTTCACCTCCTCCGCCAACACCCGCCAGCCCTGCACGAGGCTCCACACCGTGTCCCAGCCCAGGTAGCCGATGAGCGCCACCGTCAGCGTCGCCGCCAGCCCCTTCGACAACAGCGGCTCCGGCACCAGCCACAGCCCCAGGTAGAAGGCCCCCGTCGTGGCGAGCATCGTCACCACCGCCTCCCGGTCCGTCAGCGCCTCCAGCGCCTCGGCCGTCTCGTCCCACACCACGTCGAGCCCCAACCGGAATGCCAGCGTGCGCCGGCCCTCCTCATCCAGCGTGAGCCCCTCGTCCAACAGGTGCAGGCAATCCGCCGACTGCTGCCTTCGCTGGCACCACCGTCCGTAGGCGCGCTCCAGCTCCGTGCCCGCATCGACGGCCTCCACCAGGCGCACCCGGCCCCGCCCGGGCTCCTCCACCGAGACCAGCCCCAGCCGGCCGCGCACCCGGGTGTCCACGGCGAACATCCGCCGCGCCACCTCACGCGGCCGCGAGGCCACCGGCACCGTGCCCGCCATGCGCCGCACCGCGTCTTCGAACGCGGCGTCCTCCACCCCTTCAGGCGCCACGTCCGTGCGCGGCACATGGGTAAGCAGCGGCCCCTCGCCCGTATCCAGACGCACCCCGCGAGCCGTCGTGCAGCCCGTGCCCAGCAGCGCCAGCAGCAGCAACGTCCGACTCCACTTCAGGGGCATGCACACCTCCCGAGCCCCAGCAGGGCAGGCGGCGCAATATCCGCCACGTCCCTCGGCCCAGCCAGAACTCCGGCTTCTGGACAGAGCGACCAGGCCAGCAGCGTCCCCGTCAAAACATGGTAGGGGTGAGAAGCCCCCGGCCCACCAGAAGGGACCCACCGGAATGCCTGCCGTCGGAGACTCCGCGCCGGACTTCACCGCCACCGACTGTCATGGCGAGACGCTGCGCCTGTCCTCGCTGCGCGGCCAGCGCGTCGTCCTCTTCTTCTTCCCCAAGGCCTTCACCGTCGGCTGCACCATCGAGAACCGCGCGTTCCGAGACAACCACCAGCTCGTCAAGTCACTGGGCGCCGAGCTCGTCGGCGTGTCCGTGGACACGCAGCGCATGCAGTGCGAGTTCGCCGAGCAGGAGGACATCCGCTTCGCCCTGCTCGGGGACGAGAGCCGCGACATCAGCCGCGCCTATGACGTCCTCTGGCCCGTGCTCAACGTGGACCGGCGCGTCACCTTCATCATCGGCCCCGACGGCCGCATCGAGCACATCATCCGCCATGAGGTGCGCGTGTACCGGCACCTGGACGACGTGCTCCACTACCTGCGCGCCAACCCGCTGCCGGCCCCTCCGCCTCCCGTCTGAGGGCGCCAGGGCCGAGGGCCGGGGGCCGGGGGCCGGGGCCGTCACTCCCAGGCGAAGTGGTACTCGCAATGCGCCGCGCCCCGGGCCCGGCACTGCGGATGCGACGCGGTGACGGAGCGGCCACCCGACAGCTCGATGGCCCGCTCGTGCCAGCCGATGATGGTGAGGCAGTCCGACTCGGTGACGTTCTCCGCGCCGAACGTGCGCAGCACCGCGGCCTTGTCGCCCGTGCGCTCGTAGGTGCGCGAGCCCACCGCGTAATAGAAGCGGTAGATTTGCGGCGCCTGGCTCAGCAGGAACTGCGGCTCGCCGGGCCGCACGAAGACGTGCTGCGCCCCGTGGAGCGCCTCCTCGGCCGAGGCCCGGCCCATGTCGAGGAAGGCCTTGCGCTTGTCCTCGGGCGACATCACCTCCGCGATGGCCGAGTCCAGCCGCAGGTTCAGCTCCATGGGGTACCAGGCAATGGGAAGAATCATCTTCCGCAGCACCGCCTGGTCTTCCGGAGGAAGCCGCCGCAGCACCTCGTCCACGCGAACCTGCCCGCCATGGTGGCGCAGCATGTTCAGCCGGGAGATGAGCACCCCACCCTTGATGCGCGAGCTAGAGCCTTCCGTCACCATGCCCCGTCCCTAGGTTGCGACCAATGGCCCATTCTGGCAGCGCCCTTCTGTCATCGGCAACCCACCCCGTCGCCTTCGACCCACTCAACGTGCTGGATTCCCGGCACAATCCGTAAAACGCGAGCGCATGCGCACCGAAAATAACCTTCGGCGGGCTCGGGGGTTGGGAGGGATGTGAGCGTGGGTGACACAGGCGGACGGGTGGTGGCGATGCCTTCGCGCCCGGGGCGCTCGGGGCTGGAGCGGGCCTCGGACGAGGCACTGTGCCGCGCCTTCCTGGATGGCGAGCCGGCGGCCTTCGAGGTGCTGGTGAAGCGCCACCGCGCGCTCGTCTTCGCGCTGGTGCGGCGCTACGTGACGCGCCCCGAGGACGCGGCGGACCTGGTGCAGGCCGCCTTCCTGCGGGCCCTGGAGGCGTCCCGCCGCGTCTTCGCGCGCTTCACGCCCTCGGGGCCCGCGCCCTTCCGCGCGTGGCTGGTGCGCATCGCCCTCAACCTGGCGAAGAACCATGCCCGCCAGGGTCAGCGGTGGCGCCCCGTGCTGGTGGAGTCGGCGGCCGAGCACGTGGCGGCGGACCCGGCGGAGTCGGCCCAGGAAGGACTGGAGCGGGCCGAGCAGGCGCGGCAGGTGCGCGCCGCGGTGCTGGCCCTGCCCCGGCGCCAGCGCGAGGTGCTGACGCTGCGGGTGGATGGCGGGCTGTCCTTCGCGGACATCGCCCAGACGCTGCGAATCACGGAGAACAACGCGAAGGTGCAGTTCCACCACGCGGTGAAGCGATTGAAGGCGCAAGTGGGCGCGAATGAGGAGACGAGCTGATGGCCGCGTGCCCTGAATATGAAGTCCTCCTGGACGTGTTCGCCGCGGGGGCCCTCGACACCGAGGAGGCCGCCCGGGTCCACGCGCACGTGAAGGAGTGCGACGGCTGCCGCCAGGCCGTCGGCGAGACGGCGGGCGTGCTGACGATGATGGAGCTGCCGCCCCTTACCCCGGAGGAGAAGGTCGTCGTCCAGGAGCTGCCCCAGCGCACGCTGGCGGCCTGGCGGCGCGACTAGCAGCACCGGGGCCTGCGGCGGCGGACGCCTCTACTCCCTGGTGG
>JBKGHK010000966.1:0-3265 GCA_046520375.1 Pyxidicoccus sp. 3LFB2 | reverse complement strand
GAAGGCGTAGCGCAGGTCGAGGCGGCGCCAGTGGCGCTGGTGGAAGCGCACGGACTCGGGGCTGCGCAGGTGGAGGGTGCCCGGGGGCAGGGGGCCGGTGGTGAGGGTGGGCGCGCCGCTGTAGTCGCCCGAGCCCAGGTCGATGAGCACCGGGTCACCCTGGGGGCCTCGCATGAGGATGTGCTCGGGCTTGAGGTCGCGGTGCAGCACGCCCATGGCGTGCAGGGCATCCAGGATGAGGGACACGCGGCGCGCGGCTTCGGTGAACTGCTGGAAGGAGGGGTTGTGGAGGTCGGCCCACAGGTGGAGCGCGGGTCCGGGCACCCAGTCCATGACGAAGAAGAAGTGGCCGGTGACGACGTCCGGCCAGCGCCCGCAGGCGTGGACGGCGACGATGTGCGGGTGGACGGCCTTGTCCATCAGCAGGGTGAGCTCGCGCATGGAGCGGGGCTCGTAGGGGTGGTGGGACAGCTTGAGCGCGAAGTAGCGGCCCGGGTCATTGAGGGCTTCCACCTTGTAGACGGCGCCGTAGCCGCCGGACCCGAGCCGCTCGAGGAGGCGCCAGCTGCCGCCCACCACCGTGCCGGGGGGCAGCGCGTCCGGTTTCACCTGGGGGTTGTCCGAGCTCATGGCCTTGGGAGGTCTCCTGGATTTCGCTCAACCTAGCAGGTTGAGCGGTATTGTGGGGACCTGGTGTGTTCTGTCACTGATGGAGGACGTCCCCGGTGGAGTCGGGCCGGTGGGCAGTCCATGGGAGGTTGTCGATGAACGAGACCTGGTACGCGGGTGCCTACTGGCTGGGCCGGAAGGAGTCCGCCGAGTCGTGTGCGCGGCGGGCGGAGAGCTTCTTCCGCTCCATGCGGCGGTGTGACCCGTCATGGTCGACGTGGTGCGAGGCGGCGGAGTCCTTCGAGGCGTCGCGGCTGCTGCCCTTCGAGCCGGACGCGGCGAACCTGACGCGGATGTTCGGCCGGCGGGAGAACCAGGAGCCCGGAGACGGGGTGAGCCTGTGGGCGTGGGCGGGCGAGCGCCGCGACGAGGTGACGGGGGTGAGCCTGCGGTGTGGCTCGGCGTCACACCAGACGTCGGCGGTGTGCCTGCTGAAGCCGCCGTCCTACGGGCCGGTGGCGGAGCGGGTGGTGAGCGCCGGGGTGATGAAGGAAGTGCTGAGGGGCATGGCCGTGGCGTGGGAGCCGGAGTGGGCGGTGGCCACGTCGGACAATCATCGGGACATGGTGTCGGGCCGCGCGCGGGCGGGCACCTTCGTGGGGTGGATGATGTATTTCTCTCGTCGACGCGGCGAGGTGCCGCCCCTGCCGAAGCCGGTGAAGGTGGAGCCGGTGGAGGGACTGGGCACGTTGATAGTGCTGACGCCGGACCGCTTCACCGCGGGCAACCCCGAGCATGTGCAATTGGCCGAGCAGGTCTGTGAGGCCTTGCGGTGCGCGAAGCTCCTGGGCGCGCTGCGGCCGTGGAAGCCCTACGGCAATCAGGGGTGAAGTGAGCAGCAGCCCGAGGCACTCCGGCTCGCTGGCTCCCCTGCCAGCAGCCCGTGAGGGCTGACGGGCACCCGAGGGCCCGGCCCCGCTGGTGTCCTCCAGGTGGCGCATGCCCCGGAGGGCACCGGAAAGAAGCCGTGCATGGCAGCGTGTCTATGGGTATAGACACGCCTGAATGTGTCCCATGGTGAAGACGGAAGACCTCATCGACGCCCAGGCAGTGGCCGGGTTGCTGCGCCTGAGCCACGCCAACAGCGTCAGCACCTACCTGCGCCGCTATCCGGACATGCCGCGGCCCGTGCTGGACCTGGGCGCCGGACGGCCCCGGCTCTGGCTCCGCCCCCAGGTGGTGCGCTGGTTGCGCGCCCGACAGTCCGAGCAGCTCAGCGTAGGAGGTGAATCATGACCACCGCAGCCCCCCAACGTACGCCCCCCGCCGTCCTGCCCGGCCCCAATGACACCTGCTGGTGCGGCAGCGGCGCCAAGTACAAGAAGTGCCACCGTGGCGCGGATGCCGTCGAGGCTCGCAAGAAGGGCCCCGAGGCCGCTCGCAAGGGCGTGCGTCCGGGCGTCATCAGCCCCACTCGCACCGTGCCCCTGCACATCCCCCGCCCGGACTACGCCGCGTCGGGCCGGCCCTCGCGGCGTGCCCCCGCGTCGGAAATCAACTCGCCGGATGTCATTGCCCGCATGCGCCGCGCCTGCAAGGCCGCCGCCGAGGTGCTCCAGGAGGTGGCCGCGCACGTGCGCCCCGGCATCACCACCGACGAGCTGGATGCCATCACCCACGAGGCCTACATCAAGCGCGGCGGCTACCCGAGCACGCTGAACTACCACGGGTATCCCAAGTCGCTCTGCACCTCCGTCAACGAGGTCGTCTGCCACGGCATCCCCGACAGCCGCGCGCTGGAGGATGGCGACATCATCAACCTGGACATCACCATCTTCCTCGATGGCGTCCATGGTGACTGCTCGGCCACCTACTTCGTCGGCAACGTGGACGCGGAGAGCCAGCGGCTGGTGAAGGTGACGCGCGAGTGCCTGGACATCGGCATCGCCGCGGTGAAGCCCGGCCGGCCCATCAGCGACATCGGCCGCGCCATCGAGGACCACGCCACCAAGAACGGCATGAGCGTGGTGCGCGCCTACTGCGGCCACGGCATCGGCGAGACGTTCCACACGTCCCTGCAGATTCCCCACTACTACGAGCCCGAGTCCAACACCGTCATGGAGCCCGGGATGATTTTCACCGTGGAGCCGATGATCAACCTGGGCGGCTGGGGCAGCCGCACCTGGGATGACGGGTGGACCGCCGTCACCGCCGACGGCAGCCGCAGCGCCCAGTTCGAGCACACCCTCCTCGTCACCGAGAAGGGCCCCGAAATCCTCACGGTGCCCTGACGGGCGCCTCGGGCGCGGGCAGTCGCTGCACGCGGCTGCGCGCGCTCGCCAGGACGCAGGTCACCACGAGCAGCGCGGCACCCAGCGTGCCGCGCCCCACCTCCTCGCCGAGCAGCAGCACGGACCAGCCCAGGGTGAGCAGCGGCTGCAGCAGCTGGAGCTGGCTCACCCGCGCCACGCCTCCCAGCGCGAGCCCGCGGTACCAGGCGAAGAAGCCCAGGAACATGCTCACCCCCGACACGTAGGCGAAGCCTGCCCAGGCCCGGGGGCTGGCCTCCAGCACGCGGGCGTCCAGGCTCAGCGCGACGATGGGCAGCAGCACCGGCGCGGACAGCACCAGCGCCCAGCACAGGGGCGCGCCAGCC
>JBKGHK010000965.1:0-3273 GCA_046520375.1 Pyxidicoccus sp. 3LFB2 | reverse complement strand
TCAGCTCGTCCACGGCCGCGCGCAGGGCCGGCGCCTCGAGCGCCGCGGAGGCCATCTCCACCGCGGCCAGCTGCGCCTGCCACCGGGCCTGCCGGGGCAGGCTGCCCGCGTAGAGGTCCACCCGGGCGGTGAGATCTCTCGTGTCCTCCAGCAGGGACGCCGCCGCGCCCAGGGGGCGGATGCGGGCGCTGTTCGTGAGGCTGGCCATCAGCGGCACGGTGGAATGGCGTGCGTACGCGCGGCCCTGGAGCGGGTGCTCGGCGGCCCATTGGTGCACACGCGCTCGCGTCTCGGAGAGGTCGTCCTGGCCCGCGAGCTCCTTCCACTGCGCTTCCAGCTCGGCTTCCACCTGCCGCAGCCCGTCCTGGGCCCGGGTCAGCACCTCCGGGGAGGCGCCCACCGCGCTGTGGGGGAGCGCGTCCTGCAGCTGCGCCACCAGCGCCCAGGCGTCCACGAGCGCGGCCACCGGGTCCGGCAGGAGGAGGGCGGATTGCAGCGTGGGCACCGAGTTGGCCTTGAACTCCAGCATCCCCCGGCGCACGGGCTCCGAGTCGGTGTTCGCGGCGATGTCTTCCGCCAGCACCTCCAGCATGGCGGGCAGCCGCCGGGCCAGGTCGCGCACGCGGATGCGCAGCGCGCCCACGTCGAGGTCCGACCTGCCCACGCGCTCCTGGAGTGCCGTGCGAGGCGCGGTGGTGGCGCAGCCGGCGAGGAGCGCCATCAGCACCGTGGCGAGGACTCGCCGCGGGAAGCGAGGGGCAGGCGTCATGGCACGGGGCAGGCTCACCAGATGTAGCGGAGGATGAACTGGCCGTAGCTGAGCGATGGATCGCCGGACTCGGCCGAGCTGCCCTCCCCGCTGAGGCCGAGGCGGGGCGCGGCGTTGAGGGTCCGCACGGCGCCCACGCCCAGCTGCAGGTTGGGCCGGCCGGAGTAGTAGACGCCGAGCGCGACGGTGCTGGCGCCCAGGGTCCTGTCGGGCAGGAGCACCTGGGACTCCTCGCCGGTGGTGAAGAGGTACTCGCCCATGAGCGCCACGGGGACACCGAGGGGCGCGAAGTCGGCGGTGAGCGCGGCGGTGAGGTTGAGGCGCGCGGCATGCGTCTTCTGGGTGAAGCGGTCGCCGAGCTCGGAGTTGAAGGGCCGCCGCTCGCGCCAGGCGTACTCGCCGTTCGCGGAGGCCTGCAGGGAGAAGGTGCGGCCCAGGGCCTGGGCCAGGAAGGCGCCGCCGTTGACGGAGGTCTCCGTGCCGGGCACGAGGATGAACTGGCCCAGCCTTCCCAGGAGCACTTCCTCGAGAGAGGAGCCGGGAGAGGCGAGGATGCTGCTGAGGAAGGGGAGGACGGTGACTTCGCTGCCGTCCTGGTAGCCGAAGTTGGCGCGCACGGAGACCTGGGTACCGGTGGGCTCGTTGCGCCAGACACGAAGGACGGCGCCCGCCTGGCCCAACAGCTCCACCGACGCGCCGTCGACGAGGAGCGAGCGGGCGTTCGCTCCGGTGATGAGGGTGCCGCGCGCGAAGCCGGCCACGCCCAGCCAGTCGGTGAAGGCGATGCCCAGGTCGAGCGTCTGCTGGACGCCGGTGAGCAGCACGTCCGTGGTGCCCAGCACGCCGATGGGCAGGTCCGGCACGTCGTAGCGGGCGATGCCCTCGCGCAGGCCGGCGTTCGTGGTGACGAAGGCGCTCTGCTGGAGCATGGGGAAGAGGAAGGTGTGTCCGCCCAGCTGCCGGGCATTGTCGGTGTGACACGCCGGGGCTTCCGCAACCGGGTTGCGCTCAGCGGAAGCCGCACCCTCGGCGGGTGCCGAGTTCAGCAGGAGGAGCAGGGTCAGGGCCGTGGGTGTCATATGCGGCCAAGGTTGGGAGGGCGCCCTCCGAGGGGGTATTGCCCCCGGGCCGGGGGCGTTCGTCGCGGGCCACCCCCGTCGCGTTGCCGACAGGCGGTCCACGGTCCAGCTTTGTCGTGCGGTGGCGGACGCATTCGCGCCATTGAACCCAGGGAGGCACGCATGCGCCTCAAGCCCCGGCTGCTCGCGCGCGACGCGCTGGCCGGCGTGCTGGCCACCGGCGTGCTCATCCCGTCCGCGCTGGCCTATGCGCTCCTGGCGGGCCTTCCGCCCGAGGCCGGGCTCGCCGCGCTGGTGCTGCCGCCGCTCGTCTATGGGCTGCTGGCGTCTTCCCGGTACATCTCCGTCAGCCCTACGGGGCAGGTGAGCGCGCTGGTGGCCATCGGCGTCGGCGGGCTGGCGGCGGGGGACCCTGTCCGGTATGCCGCGCTGGCCGCCACGCTGGCCCTCATGGTGGGCGGGCTGTTGGTGGCCGCGGGGCTGCTGCGCCTGGGCTTCCTCACGGACTTCATCTCGCGGCCGGTGCTCATCGGGTATGGGCTGGGCGCGGCGCTGACCGTCATCACCTCCCAGCTCCCGGCGCTGCTCGGCCTGAAGGTGGATGGCATCCGCTTCTCCCAGGTCTTCCCCCGGCTCCTCGGCGCGCTGGACGGGCTGCGCCCGCTGCCGGCGCTCTTCGGCCTGGGGTGTCTGGCCGTCTACTTCATTGCCCGGAGGTGGGTGCGGGTGCTGCCTCCGGCGCTGGTGACGCTCGGGGTGGCCGCCGTGGTGGTGGCGGGGTTCCACCTGGACGAGCGAGGCCTCGCGGTGGTGGGAGCGCTGCCCAGGGGCCGGCTCACCCTCGGGCTCCCGGCCATCTCCCTCGCGGACGCGCGGGCGCTGCTGCCCGTCGCGCTCGTCATCTTCCTCCTCGTCTTCCTCGACTCCAACAGCCTGGGGCGCGGGTTGGCGACGAAGCATGACGCGCCGCTGAACGTGAACCGGGAGCTGCACGCCCTCGGCGCCATGAACGTCGCCGCCGGACTCGTGGCCGCCTTCCCGGTGAGCGCCAACAGCTCCAGCTCCCGCATCTATGAAGTCCTGGGGGCCCGCACGTTCGTGGCGAGGCTCGTCACGACGGCCATCGCGGCGGGGGCACTCTTCCTCGCGCCGAGCTTCCCCAACCTCTCCCGGGCCGCGCTGGCGGTGGTGGTGATAGGCACGGTGGTGGAGGCCGTCGACTGGAGGGCCTCGCGGGGGGTGTGGCACTTCAGCCACCAGGAGGCCTTCCTCGGCGGCGTGGCCTTCATGGGCGTGCTGACGTTGGGGCTGGTGCTCGGGATGTTGCTCGCCGCCATCGCGAGCATCCTGCTGCTCATCTACCGCGCGGCCCATCCGAACATCGTGCAGCTCGGCGAGGCGCCGGACCATCCGGAGGGCTTCGGG
>JBKGHK010000964.1:0-3281 GCA_046520375.1 Pyxidicoccus sp. 3LFB2 | reverse complement strand
AACCGGAGGAGCGGCGAATCTACCCCCTGACAGGACTTCCTTCCTCTGGCTTAGAAGCGCCCCGCCGCACGTCTAGAAAAGCAGTCCTCGGGAGGGGCGACACCCACGGGTGGCGCCCCTCTCGGGCGTTTCAGGGGCCCTGGCGCACGGCCCGCGCCTGCACGGGCGGCTGGGGCTGGGTGGGCAGCCGGAGGATGAAGGTGGAGCCCTGCCCCTGCGCCGAGCGCACGGTGATGCTGCCGCCCATGGCCTCGACAATCTGCCGGGTGATGTAGAGCCCCAGGCCCAGCCCGCCATAGTGGCGCTCGGAGACGGCGCGCTCGAACTTGCCGAAGAGCCGGGCCATGCCGTCCTCGGAGATGCCGATGCCATGGTCCTTCACGGCGAGCACCGCCGTGTGGCCCTCGCCCGCCAGGGACACCTCCACCGGCCGGCCCGCGCCATACTTGGCCGCGTTGGACAGGAGATTCACGAGCACCTGCTCCACGCGCAGCGGATCCCACGAGCCGAGCAGCGGCCCGTCCACGTGCAGCGACAGCGTGCTGCCCGCGCGGTTGAACTCCTCGGCGAACGCGTCCGCCATCTGCCGCACCAGCTGGGCCAGGTCCAGCTCCCGCGGCTCCAGGCTCAGCTTGCCCGCGGCCAGCCGGGACACGTCCAAGAGCGTGTTCACCAGGCTGCCCAGCCGCCCCAGCTGCCGCTCCAGCACCTGCGTGCGGGGGGCCAGCTGCGCGGCCAGCTCCGGCAGCGCGGCGCCCACCTGGCGCTGCAACAGCTGCAGGTGCAGCCGCATGCTGGTGAGGGGCGTGCGCAGCTCGTGCGCGGCCACGCTGAGGAACTCGTCGCGCGCGCGCACCGCCTCCTGCGTCTCGCGGTACATGCGCAGCTGCTCCGTCACATCGCCGACGATGCCCGCCATGCGCACCGGCCGGCCCTGCGCGTCGTGGAGCACCCGGCCCCGGCTCACGCACGAGCGATAGCCCCCGGTGACATGCCTCAGCCGGAAGGAGACGTCATAGGGCACGCCCCGCTCCAGGTGGGCGGACAGCGCGGCCATGACGTCCTGCCGGTCCTCCGGGTGCAACAGCGCCATGAAGGCCTCGTGCGTGCCCTCGAAGGCCTCGGGCGCCAGCCCCAGCATCTCCAGCAGGCGCGGGCTCCAGTAGAGCGTCTGGCGGCGCAAATCCCAGTCCCAGATGCCGTCGTAGGAGCCGTTGACCACCAGGCGGAAGCGCGCCTCGCTTTCACGCACGGTGCGCTCGGCCTGCTCCAACAGCCCCACCCGGCGCTCCAGCTGCCGCACCATCCGGTACAGGTGCTCCTCGGTGTCCATCTGGAGCAGCGGCGCGGCATGGGTCGGGCCCACGGTCCGCAGCTCGCGCAGGAGCACCCCCACCAGCTCGTCCCCCTCCTGGGTGCGCCGCACGAAGCCATTGGCCCCCACGTTGTGGGCCATGCGCAGGTCCAGCTCGTCCGGCACCACGGTGTGCGTGAGGAGGATGGGCACCCGCGCCAGCCGCGCGTCCTGCCGCAGCGCCAGGCACAGCCGGAAGCCATCCATCCCCGGCATCAGCGCGTCCGCCAGCACCAGGTCCGGCGCCCGGCGCCTCGCCAGCTCCAGCGCCGTCACGCCGTCCGAGGCCATGATGAGCTCGAAGCGCAGCGGCATCAGGTGCAGCTGCAGCAGCTTGCGGGACACCGGGTCGTCGTCCGCCACCAGCACCTTGAGGCCCGGGAGCGGCACCCGGTCGAGCACCGCCGGGGGGAACGCCTGCCGCACGCCCTCCACCATGGCGCCCAGGAGCAGCGGCCGGTCGAGGAAGCCGGCCCCCGGCAGCCCGAGCTGACGCAGCCCGTCCTGCTCGGCGGGGAAGGCCACGATGCGCAGGGCCGTGCCGGCCAGCTTCAGCGTGCGGCCCAGCGACTCCAGCTCCGTCGCCCCCGCCGCCAGCAGCCCCGCGGCCACCACCAGCACGTGCGCCGGCTCCACGTGCAACAGGGTGATGGCGGTATGGAGGTCCGCCAGGGCCGTCACCTGCCACCCCTGGCTCTCCATCGCCAGCACCTGGAGCTCGCGCACGGGGCCGGCTTCTTCGACGAGCAGGACGGTGGGCTTCATCACGACGGGAGAACGGGCAGGAAGGGCGGCCGTCCGCCCTGGATGAAGGAAAAGGCGCAGTCTCTGCAGTGGGGCCCCTGAGTCAAGCAGTCCGAAGGCAAGTGTTCTCCGGTGCAAACCGGCCGCACGCTCCCCCCGCCCGGGGTGCGGGCGGCCCTGGCACCCGCAGCGCCCCCGGCTTTCGGGACAACGCACCTGCGTGACGGATGCATCCGTGGCGTCAGCAGTATCCCTGTCAACACGGACAGCGCGGGCTGACCCCTTCCGGGCGTCCCTGCGGCGCCATGCGCGTGGCCGCCAGGAAACCCACGGGGTCAGTCCCACGTATATGCCGCATGGCCGCTGGAAAAGCCGTCTTCAGGCTCGCTGGACATCCCGAATATCCCGGTCCGGGAGCGCCGCCACCCACCCGGGTGCCCATCGACTCGGGGTCCACTGGCCTACCAGGGCAACAGAAGTTCTGATGTAAAACAGTTGCATGTGACTCACGAGCGCTCGTTCGCGCCCATGCCGGGGGAGTCCGGACCGACCCGTCCGGTGGCAGTGGCGACACGGGTGAAAATGCAGGGCAGTTGCGTTATTCGAAAGGACATCATGGGAGCCAAGAGACTTGCCGCGCAGCCGAAGCTCACCGAGTTCCAGGACCGCATCCGTGCCGCGGGCCTGCGCAGCACCGCGCCCCGCGTGGCGGTGCTCCGGGAGCTGGAGAACGCCTCCTCGCCGATGAGCCATGCCGACCTGGTGGATGCGCTCGGGGACGAGGGGTATGACCGGGTCACCATCTACCGGAACCTGACGGACCTGACCGAGGCCGGGCTGGTGGTGCGCGCCGACCTGGGAGACCACGTCTGGCGCTTCGAGCTGAAGCGCGAGGGCGAGGAGCATGGCAGCAGCCACCCGCACTTCACCTGCACGGACTGCGGCACGGTGGCCTGCCTGCCGGAGGAGTCGGTCCGCATCGCCTCGTCCAAGGGCGTGCCCCGCGCGGTGTCCCAGCGCGTGGTGGAGGTGCAGCTTCGCGGTCTGTGCGACCGCTGTGACTGACAGCGCGGCCCGCGCCTTCGCGTCCTGAAGCGGCGGGCCCTCACGGGGGGTGGGTGGAAGCGGCCCGGCCACGGGGCACGAGCGGGAGGGATGCGGGCGGCCGCCGGGTGGCGGGTGG
>JBKGHK010000963.1:0-3289 GCA_046520375.1 Pyxidicoccus sp. 3LFB2 | reverse complement strand
ACACGCGCCCGTGGCCGCCGGGCCACACGGCGGGCGTTCATCCTCCCGGGCGCGTGGCGAGCACCGGCGCGCGTGTCGCCGCGAGCCGCTCCAGGAGCACGGCGGCCTGGGCGGGCGCATCGTGCGTGGCAATCTCCGTCTGGAGCCGCTGGGCACTCCTCCGGAAGGTTGGTGTGTCGAGCACGGTCCTCACCGCCCGCCGCACCTGCTCGGGCGTGGGCGTCTTCGTCTTGAGGTTCACCCCGACCCCCGACCAGGCAATGCGGTTGGCGATCTCCGGCTTCTCCTCGGTGGTGCCCGCGCACACCAGGGGGACGCCCTGCGCCAGGGCGCACTGCACTCCGCCAAAGCCGCCGTTGGTCACCATCACCGAGACCCGCGGCATCAGGTGGGCGTAGGGGATGAAGCGCTCGACGCGGGCATTCGCGGGGAGGGGGCCGCTGCCGAGCCACTCCAGCGGCTGGCCTCCGGTGGCGGCGACGACCCACACGTCCTCGTCCGCGAGTGCCCGGAGCGTGGCCTGGATGAGTTGGGGTTCCTCCGTGGCCAGCGTCCCCTGGGTGACGTGGACGATGGGGCGCGGGGAGTCGCGCAGCGCGTCCCACCACGCGGGCGGTGTCCAGTCGGCCGGGGCCTCCGGGAGGAACGGGCCGATGAAATGGACCTGCGAAGGGAGGTCGCTGCGCGGGTACTCGAAGGAGGGCACCGAGCCCTGGAGGTAGAGGAAGGGAGACACGGGCACGTCGAAGATGGGCGTACGCGTGGCGGGCAGGCCCAGTCCACGGCGCGTGCGATTGAGGTGCGCGTTGACGTCTCGGAACAAGACGTTGCTCACGCCCCAGGCGAGCGCGCGGTTGCGCAGCCTCATCAGCGGGGAACTCCCAGGCCTCAGGCCCAGGCCGAAGGGCGCCGTGTCCGCGCTGGCGACCGTCATGGCGGTGATACCGAAGGCGGCCCACGGCAGCCCGTGGCGCTCATGGAGCAGCGAGGCACCGACGAAGCCCGTGTCGCAGACGACGACGTCCGCGGGGAAGTCGCGCAGCTCGGCCTCCAGGTCCGCCAGTTGCCCGGGCGCGGAGTCGATGAAGAAGCGCGTGAGGTCGAACTTGAGCTTCGCGAAGTCCTTCAGCGCCGCGCGCTCGGGGAACACGTCGCCGATGGTGCTGTCGTGGAAGTCCCTCGCGGTCCGCATGGGCACGTACCGCGCACCGGTGGCCTCGACCTTGGAGCGGAAGAGGCTGCCCGTGTACCAGCGCACCTCATGCCCGCGCTCGACGAGCCGGCGGGCGATGGGCGCTCCGGGGTTGAAGTGACCGGTGAGGGGAATCGTGGCGAGAAGGAAGCGGGCCATGGTGAGACCGTACTCCCGGTGCCAGCGGGGGGAATGGGACTGGAGGAGGGGCCTGGGGGACGACAGAGGGGGATTGATGGTTGGCGCGCCGCGTCACGGGGTTCTGCTAGGCTCCGCGTCCCCCTGAGGTCCCCCTGCTGACACGCAACTCGCTACGCACCCTTGGAGTGCCGGGAACGGCCGTCCTTCTTCTGCTGCTGCCGTGGGCCATCTACGGCGGCGCCATCTCCCAGCGCTACGGCCTGCGCGACGACTACGCCATCCTGCGCGAGGCGCGCGAGGAGCCGGGGAAGATCTTCCGGGTCTGCGCCGCCATGGGCCGCCCGCTGTACGGCTGGCTGTTGGAGGTGTCCACGCGCGCGGCGGGCGACATCGCCGGGCTCGTCGGCCTGCGAATGCTGGCCGTCCTCGGCCTGGGCCTGCTGGGCGCCGCCGTCTTCCTGCTGCTGCGCCAGGTGGGGTGGCGCGCGACGCCCGCGGCGCTGCTCGCGGCCTTCTTCACCGTCATGCCCTCCGCGCAGGTCGTCGTCGCCTGGAGCATCTGCTGGCCCCAGACAGTGGCCCTGCTGCTGGGCGTCGCGGCGTTCGCCCTCGCGCGGCGGGGGTTGGAGGTGCCCTCCAGGACTGCGTGGCACAGTGGGGTGTGGTGCCTGGGCGGCGTGCTGGCCATGGGCGCGGCGACGCTCATCTACCAGATCAGCGGCCTGTTCTACGCCGTGCTGCTCGCGGCGGCGCTGGTGGTGCGCCAGGACACGGATGTACGGGCTCCCGCGCGGTGGATGGCGCGACATCTGTGCGTCATGGGCGGCGGCCTGGGCCTGGCGTATGTCCTCACCCGGGTGTCCTTCGCGCTCGGCTTCTTCACGCCCTCGCCGCGCATGGTGTTCGAGAAGCACCTCGTGGCGAAGGTGGGCTGGTTCTTCACGCAGGTGGTGCCCAACGTGCTGGCCCTCAGCGCGCTCAATGACTCGGACTCCGGGCCGTCGTGGGGCTATCGCGCCATGGGGGGCCTGACGGTGACGCTTGTCGCGTTGGGGCTCCTCGCCGAGGCGCGACGCTCTGGCCGCGCTGGCGTGGTGAGGTGGGTGCTCGGACTGGTCGTCCTGTCCGCCGCCGCGTACTCCGTCGGCTTCCTCGCGGGCGAGCGCTGGCCCACGTACCGCACCCTCTATGCCCTCTGCGGCGTGTGGAGCGTCTTCGTCGCTGCGTCACTGCTGAAGCTGGGAAGCCTCTGGCCCGCGCAGGGCCCTCGTGTCGCCACCGCGCTGCTGGGGGCCTTCGTGGCGGTGAGCGCGGTGCTCGCGCACCAGCAGGCGTGGGCGCTGTTCGCGCTTCCTCAGGTCCAGGAGCTGGCGGTGATGGAGCAGGGCGCCAGCCGACTCGCGCCTGGCCACCGGCCGCGCGTCTTCGTCCTTACCGCCCGGCAGCCCGACACCCTCGCGCCTCGTCGCTACCTGGATGAGTTCGGCTCCGTGTCCGCGGACGCCGAGTGGGTGGCCAAGGAGATGCTCCAGGCCGTCCTCCATGAGCGCTTCCCCAGGGAGCGTGACGTGAGCCAGCTCTATCACCTGGCCGCGGCGGCGACCCTCTTCACGCCCGCCTACGATGTCCTCATCGACATGCGCGGGCGAGGGGCGACGCCCCCGCCGCCCCCACCGCCGCCCGCAGGCGCCCCGCTACGGAGCGCCGGGGTTCGCTGAGCGGCCCCCGGGCTGCACCGCGCGGTCCGCGTCGGGAGACCCTCACCCCGGCCCTCTCCCTGCGGGGGCAGGAGCCTGTCGCGGGCTCCACCCCACCGAGCCGCGCTGTCAGGTGCCTGCCAGTGCCGGGGGCCGCGGTGGCGGCCCTCTTCTTCGGGGCCTGGCCGCTGTCAGGTGCCCGCCAGCGCGCCAGGGCCGCGATGGCGGCCTTCTGCTTCGGAGCCTCGCCGCTGTCAGG
>JBKGHK010000962.1:0-3294 GCA_046520375.1 Pyxidicoccus sp. 3LFB2 | reverse complement strand
CCGCCCTCGCGCACCAGCACATGCCCCGCGTCCAGGCCGGGGGGCACGAGGTGCAGCACCTCGCCCGCCTCCGCCCGGTCCAGCAGGCCGCTCAGCGCGGGCAGGTCCGTGACGGCCACCCGCCGCGTGGGCGTCAAGGACACGCGCCGCTCCATCGCCTCCGCCACGCGCGCGCCGTCCGACACGTCCGTCTCGTAGACGAAGGTGCGCTCACCGTACTCGTGGCCTCCGGGCACCCGGCCCACCAGGCGCAGCGGCCCCAGCCGCGCGTGGACGCGGACGCTCGGGTTGTCCCACTGGGCCACGCCGCGCAGCCGCCGTGCGCGCAGCATGGCCAGCGTCAGCACCTTCACCCACGGCGCGGCGCCGGTGCCCGGCAGGAAGCTCAGCAGCGATACACCGATGAACAGGCCCGGCGTCACCGAAGGCGCCGCGTAGTACGCCGCGCCGATGGTCGGGTCCTCGTCGGCCAGCCCCAGCCGCTCGCGCACCTCCGGCTTCACCATCCGCGCCGGGCAGCGCAGCAGGCCAATGGCCCCCGGCAGCAGGTACAAATCCGACAGCACCCAGCGCGGCACGCCGATGCCACCGAAGGCGAGCTGGTTCAGCAGGAGGTACTGCTGCGCCAGCTCCAGGTTCCGCTCCGCGGGCAGGTACCGCACCGGCAGCCCCAGCGGCGCCAGGTCCAGCGAGTCCGCATGCGCCCCCGAGCCCAGCGCCACCAGCGACACACCGGGGTGCTGCGAGAGGAAGGCCTCCGCGCCCCGGGCCAGCGCGCTCACGTCACGCATCGGCTTCGATGTCCTTCGCCACCGCGTCCAGCCGGTACTCGTCCGGAATCCGCACCACCGCCGCGTCCACCTGCGCGCGAGACACGAGGCAGCGTGAAGAGCCTCCACCCTTCTCGCACAGCTCGCGCATGGTGAGCGGCACCACGCGCATGCCCAGCAGGGCCAGCCGCGCGCGCACCGCGTCCGGCACCACCGAGGGCGCCAGCAAGTCGCGCCCCACCGGCAGCCCGTTGGTGGCGTAGCCCTTGATTTCGTCCTCCGTCACCGTGAGCAGCCGCTGCTCGCCGAAGCGCTCGCGCAAGAGCGCGTACGAGTCCGGGGCGATGACGTCCGGGCACACCATCAGCCGGTCCACCGCGGGCAGCGGGAGCACCGCCATGTTCCCGTGGAAGGCGGGCTCGCGGACCTGCACGCGCACCACCTCGCCGGGGAAGTAGCGCGCCGCGGCCTCCAGGCCATCGAGCGTGGTGCGCCCGCCCCAGAACAGCAGCGTCGCGCCGTCAAAGGTGGCCACGTCACCGTGCGCCTCCCAGATGCCGACGCCCGGGTCCACCACCTCCAGGCCCATGCGGCGGGCCAGGGGCTCCCAGTGCTCACGCTCTGTCTGGCGGTGCGCGCTCATCATCCGGGGCAGCAGGAACAACGGCGGCGCGCCCTCGCGCGGAACGACCTGCCCGCACTCGGCGGCGTAGGGCATGCCCGTCAGCAGCTCCGATGGAGATGGCAGCGCCACCACCGTGCCACCGCGCGCTTCGAGCTCTCGCGCCAGCGTCAGCCATTCCCGGCGGGCCTGGCGTGCATCCACCTGCGGGGCCTCGCGGCTGCGGAAGTTGTTCCGCCCGCGCAGGGCCCACGCGCGCCCCGGGGGCGACATCAGGAAGAGGTCCATGGTGGAGACACTTCTACTCCTCCCGCCTTCCGCGCCGCCACGGCGCGCAGTCCCAGAAGCGTCCTTGCTGTCGAGCCCTCCACGCAGGGCGCCTGCCCGGGCGCACCGGCCTGTAAAGGCTTCCGCCGGAAAAGGCCCATCGGACTCCTTCGTTCTTCTCCTGCCGAAGCGGCCCGCGGCGATTGGACGGGGCGCACGCACGGGCTGACACACCCCACCTGCCCCACACACGGAGAGCCACTTGAGCACCGAGAAGAAGATCAAGAAGGTGAAGGAGCTGTTCGTGCAGGACCTGGCCCGCTTCAGGGGCGGCGAGGACAAGCCGCCGCCGAAGCCGCCGAAGTGCCCGGAGTACACCACCCAGGCCTGTGGCGAAGAGCCCAACGACTGCTCCGCCTGCTGACACGTCCTCCACTCCGGCGGGAGCCCCTCATCGGCTCCCGCCGGTCCTTTCGCGGGTCGCGCGGAGCGGGCCCCCGGCCGGCAAGTGCACGCTGGCGCACCCTCCGTGCATCTTCTTCGTAGTCACCCGGGCACGGCCGGGACAGGCTCCTCCTCCACGTGGACGAGACGAGCCTTCCGGACCCCGAAGCCCTTCGCACCCTCTTGAAGACCGCCCTGGAGCTGCCCGCGCTGCAACCGCACGCGGCGCGGCTGGAGCGGCTGGTGGACGACTACGCACGCGGTGTGGCGCGCAAGGATGCGCCGCTCGGCGTCGCGCTGGTGGGTGCCACCGGCGCGGGCAAGTCCACCCTCCTCAACGCGCTGGCCGGACAGTCCCTGTCGCGCGAGGGCGTGGACCGGCCCACCAGCACCGCCGCCACCGTGTTCGCTCCGGAAGGCGCGGCCGCGGACGCGCTGGCCCAGACGGGCGCGCGGGTGATGCGGTACACGCCCGGCCCGCAGGGGCTGTGGGGCGGTCAGGTGTTCATCGACACGCCGGACCTCAACAGCGTGGCCACCACCCACCGTGACGTGGCGCGCGCCGCGCTGGAGCGTGCGGACGTGGCGCTGGTGGTGATGCACCGGGGCAGCGTGGCCGAGGCCTCGCAGGTGGAGTTCCTCACGGAGTTCGCCCGCCGCCGCGCGCTCGTCTTCATCCTCAACTTCGCGGACGAGCTGTCCCCGGAGTCCCGCGAGACACTCAAGGCCCAGGTGCGCCGCGTGGCCTCCGAGCAATACGGCCTCGCCCAGGAGGACGTGCCCGTCTTCACCATCAGCGCCCTGGCGGCGAAGGACGGCCGCGACGTGTCCGGCGAGTTCGGCGCCCTGCTCTTCCACCTGCGAGGGCTGGCCACACAGGCAGTGGCCGCACGGGTGCGGCGCACCAACGCCCTGGGCGCACTGGAAGAGGTGTCGTCCCGGGTGGGCACGGCACTGCAGGAGACGGACGCGCTGCTGGCACGCACCCGTGACGCGCTGGGCTCCGGGCTGGAGAAGGCGTCCGAGGCGCTGCGCGCGGACTTCGATGCGCGGCTGCGGCTGGCGCACGGACACCTGGCGGCCGAGGTGCGGCGACAGGCGGGAAGTCGCTTCTGGGGTCCGGCGGCCTGGGGGCTGCGGCTGTCCCTGTGGGGAGCGAGCGGCCTGGGCGCGGCGGCGATTGTGGGACGG
>JBKGHK010000961.1:0-3295 GCA_046520375.1 Pyxidicoccus sp. 3LFB2 | reverse complement strand
GGAGAACCCCGTGACGCGGGGCATGCGACTGGGCGGCGCGAAACACAAACTGGCGATTCAGTGTGCAGAGGAGAAGCTGAGCCGAGCACACTCCGGGCGATTCAGCGTGGAGCAGCGCTACCGCCTCCACCCCGAGACACGGCGACTGGAGCGGCTCAGCCATGAGAAGGAGGTGGAGATGCTGCGCAACGGCGGCAAGGAACTGACAGGTTCGGTGGTGCCCGACGTCGTCATCCACACAGGGGACCCACTCCAAGTCCAGGCCGTCTATGACTTCAAGTTCCCCTGCCCCAACAGCAACCCTCCCTCATGGAAGAGATACCCTCCGGGTCCCCCCCTCAAGGCATCGAACCAGGGCGAGGCCTACCGGAACGCCTTCGGCGTTGCTCCCACCCCTGTGACGCCCAAGAGAGCATTCAAATGAAGACACACTACCCAAGGATTCGGGTGCAGACGGATGACGGCTACGTCGTGATTCGCGATGGCCTCACCTTCCGTTTCTACATGCATCGCCCACACAAGGGCTTCGGCCCGGCAGTGCTTCGGATGCTGAACGTGTTCATGCGCGCCCTGGGAACGGAGAAGCTGACGCTGAGCCTCAACATGGAAGGGGACTGGTATCGGTTCGATGAGGACGCATGGGAGCGCATTCAGAAAGAAGTGCTCGAAAGCGAGTACCCTCGCGTCTGGCTTGCAAGTGAATCCAACGGTGTCTCAGAATTCTATTTCGAGTACAGCGGCGTATCTCTCGAAGAGGACTGGCTCGCCGAATACCCCGGGCGTTCGTGCGTCGCGACCTTCCAATTGACCACGGAGTACATGGAGCAGCACGGCCCCGGACGCGTGCGAGAGCTCGCGCTGGCGCTGGCCTCTTGCCTGCCATTCACCTCCGGATACGCCAGCCTGTCGTTCAATGCCCTCGTGGACCTGGTCGGTGTGCAACGGAAGCTCCGAAGCCTCTGTTTCCGCTATCCGGGAATGGCCATCATCGAAGACATCTCCTGGGGAAACATCGGCACACGGGTGCCTGGCGCGTATTGGCTGACCTTCCTGGGTCCGCCGGTGCTGGGCGAGTTGGGCGGCGTGGAGGGGCTGCGTGCCCGGCTGTCCTCGCCGGGCACCACCGTGCAGCCCCTGGACGGTGGGCGTGCCGTCGTTACGCTCGGAGAATGGCCCCAGGCAGGGGACCTGGAAGCAGGTGCGGACCTGCCCGCGTACCGCGAGCTGGCTCGCGTGCTGGAGCCCTGGCTCTACCACGACGAAAGCACCGTCTATAGCCAGGACTTTCCACCCGAAGACAAGCGCCGCTGGGAGCGCCGCTTCCTGGACTGAGCTGCACTCCCGTGACGTCCCTGCCCTGCTGCGACAGGGACTCACGCTCAGCGCAGCTCGAGTCCTTCGACCGTCACCGACTGCCCGGTGCCCTCGTCCCACAGCTTGAGGGTGTAGCGACCCGTTCGAAACGAGGCCTCATCCTCCACCACAATCACAACGCGTTGAAATTGAGGCTCGTTGCGCGACAGGCCGACCTGCGCCCAGGGGCGTAATACATTCACGGGCCGCCCCTGCGCGTCCCGCAGGGAAGCGCCTGTGGGCTTCCAGGCTCCCGGCTTTGCCTCCAGCCTCACTCGAAGGGCCAGCCAGTGCCCAGGTAGTCGAAGCCTCCAGACATCTGTAACGGAGACAGGGGCAGCGATGGCCACGCGCAGGTTGTGCATTTCCAGCGCTTCGACGGTATCCCACTGCAATAGCGTCGTCACCCAGGCGTCGCCACTGGCAGACGTCGCATCGGGTACCGGAAGCCGCTTCACCTCCCGCTGAAGCCGCGCCATCTGGGTCTTCAGTTCCTCGACTTCCAGGCGATAGGACTCCGCGGTACGGGGACGGCGATAGAGTTCGACCTGGCGTTCGACCCGGGTGGCATCGACCACCAGCAAGAGCGCGGCCCGCTCTGGAGTTGCGGCATCCGAAAACCGGACCTCCAATCGCAGCCGCTCCCCCTGCCGCAAGGTGCTGGACGGAACAAGCACCAGGTGGTCCTCCGACAGCCCCAGGCGCTGGAAGCGCTCACGGCCTTCCAGCACCAGCTCATCGGGTCGAATCGGGGAGTCGAAGAGCACCGTGGTGGAGAGTCCCGGGCTGATATGGACCTCGGGCAGCGACTCCGTGGCGTCCCGCAGTTCGACGCGGCGCACGCCCGCGAGAACCTGCTGCATGTCGGGCGCCGCGGCGTCAGCGACAGGCGACAGCATCAGCACGCAGGTCAGCACGATCAGATGTGACGAGAAGGACAAGGCCGGGAGACCTCCAGGAGGGCACCATCCATACCCCATCGGGCGCGCGGCTCCCGTTACCTGAAGACTCCCAGGCGCTTTGCAGTCATCACGATCACTCTCGGCCTCACCAGCGGCCTCTCCGGCGTACTGCCTGGCTGAAAGGGCGTCCCCATCTCCTCCCTGACGCTGGGGTTCACGAGGTTGCCACAGATGGGGTAGCGCTTGCCGTCAGGCGTCTCCAGCTCCGTCAGCCACCCGTAGAGGCGGTCCGTCCCGCGGAAGGCTTGTCCGAGCAGCCGGCTCCCCCTTGGGAAGATCGTGGCCTCGCGCCGCGCAGAGCCCCGGAAATCATTGTAGGCGTAGATGACCAGGGGACCCTCTGGCGGCGCAGGCACCGGTTCCCGCGCGTCCAACACCATCGTGAGCTCTTCGATGTTTCCAATCTTCCCGCCGAGGAAGAAGCCATTCGCCTCCATCCACTCGACGACCTCCGGCGCACAGTCCTTCCGCGGAGCTTCGATGTGGAGCTTGGGCGTGCCCGCACAGGCAAAGCCGACACACGCCGCGGCCGCCGCCTTTTTCAAGGAGCGACCCGCGGAGGGACTCTTTGAGGGAGGAGGGGCGGCGGGGGGCGGTGGCTGCGACACCGGCGCTGACGCCAGCAGTCCCGCATCCTGCAACGCTCCCGCGTCCGCGGCAGGCGGCACCGCCGCCAGGGGTGATGCTTCAGGGGTACTCGGAGAACGGCTCGTCACAGCAGGACTTCCTTTCTCAGGGGGGAGAGGAGCTGGCTCCGCCACGCCCCCCGGTGGTGAAGAAAGACGGGGCAGCCCGAAGGCCACGAAGCCAAGGACCAGGAGCAGGCCCACCCCCAGCCCCACCACGGCCCGGCGCCCTCCCCGCTTCGACGACGGCGAGGCCAGCGGGGGCGACACCTCCCTGGCTTCGAGGGGCGGGGGCAAAGCCTCCGGGCCGCTGGGTGGCGGAGCCTGGGACTCGTGCGCGGGCCCGGTGTCCGT
>JBKGHK010000960.1:0-3302 GCA_046520375.1 Pyxidicoccus sp. 3LFB2 | reverse complement strand
GGAGGACGCGGCCAGCGGCCACTTCGGCGTCAGCGTCTCCAACTACCGGCTGGAGGAGCTGGCGCGCGACGCCGTCGCGGCGCTGAAGGAGGACGACTCGCGCCACGCCATGCTGCGCGCGCTGTCGGCGCGGCTGCGCAGCAGCGCGGACGCCCTCTTCGCGCAGGCGCCCCGGGCGCTGGGGCTGACGGGGCTGGAGTCCTCGGTGGCCCTCAAGCCGGACACCATGGAGAAGCTGTCCACCTCCGTGGAGGGCGTGCGCGAGTCGCTGGGCGCGCTGTCTGCCTTCACCGTGGGCGAGCGCGAGCCGGAGCTGGCGGCGCTCACCCGCCGCGCCGATGAGATGGAGGAGCAGCTCGGCTTCCTGGCGAAGGCGGACTCCGCGGACCACGTGTACTGGGCGGAGCAGCGGGGCAAGGGCCTCTTCCTTCGCGCCAGCCCCATCGACGTGGCGAAGGAGCTGCGCGAGCGGATGTACGGCGCGCTGGACACGGTGGTGTACACGTCGGCCACGCTGGCGGCCGACAGCCGCTTCGACTTCTTCGCCCGGCGCATGGGGCTGTACGGCGACGACGGGCAGCCGGTGACGCAGGTGCGCACGCTGGCGGTGCCCAGCCCCTTCGACTTCCCCCGGCAGGCCGCGCTGTACACGCCCACGCACCTGCCGGACCCGTCGGCCCCCGGCTTCATCGAGGCCGCGGCGGAGGAAATCCTCCAGCTGTGCGAGGTGACGGGCGGCCGGGCCTTCGTGCTCTTCACGTCGCTGCGCAACATGGTGCGCGCGTACGAGCTGACGGCGGGGCGGCTGCCCTACCAGGCGCTGCTCCAGGGCGAGCGGCCCAAGCAGCAGCTGTTGGAGGCCTTCCGCGAGACGCCCAGCGTGCTGTTCGCGGCGCACAGCTTCTGGGAGGGCGTGGACGTGCCGGGCGACGCGCTGAGCCTGGTCATCATCGACCGGCTGCCCTTCGCTTCACCGGGGGACCCGCTGGTGGCCGCGCGCATCAACCAGCTGCAGCAGCGGGGCGAGGAGCCCTTCGACGCGTACCAGCTGCCTCAGGCGGCGCTGGCCCTGCGGCAGGGCTTCGGGCGGCTCATCCGCACGCAGTCGGACCGCGGCATCGTCGCCATGCTCGACAGGCGCATCGTCACCAAGGCGTACGGCCGCGTCTTCCTGTCCAGCCTGCCGGACGCCCGCCGCGTGGATGACGTGGTGGAGCTGAGCCGCTGGTTCAACGGCCCGGTGCGGCCGGTGCGCACGATTCGCTGAAACAGGCCCCGGGCCCGGCACACGCCGCGCTCCTCTTGCTGGGAGCGCCGCGGGCCGGGCCGCCGGAGTGGGTGCCCCGCTCAGGGCATGACGTTGACGCGCGTGCCCGCCAGGGCGTTGTTGTCCTCGAAGAACTCCAGGGTGGTGCTACGCGGGTCCGCCACGGCGCCCACGTAGTAGAGGCCGGTGGGCGCGTTGGCACTCACCGTGAGGGGCCGGGTGATGCACTGGCCGACACCAAGCCCCGTCACTGCGAACGTGCCCAGGAAGAAGTCCTCGGGAGGCTGGTACGGGGACGGCGCGCGGACGGTGGTGTCCGCCGAGAAGAACAGGTCCACCTCCGCGCTGCCGACGTTGGAGCCCTGGTTGCACACCGTGGTGCTGACGGTGAGCGCGGCGCCCCGCACCACGCTTGCGGGCGCGGAGACGGCGGTGACGACGAAGTCCGGCTGGAACCCCACGCCGATGCGGCTGCCGGCCAGGACGTTGTTGTCCTCGATGAGCTCCATGCGGGCGTTGATGAGGTCGGCCACCGCGCCCAGGTGGTACGTGCCCTCTGGCAATCCGGCCGGCGCCGGCACGGTGAGCGAGCGGGTGACGCACTGGCCCGCACCGAGGGACAGGCCCGAGAAGCGGCCCAGGAAGAAGGCCTCCGAGGACACGGGCGGCAGGGTGACGGTGGGGCTCGTGAGGAGGAAGAGCTCCGCGTCCACGGTGCCGCCAGCCTGGCCGCGGTTGCAGATGACGGTGGTGGTGTTGATGGGCGCGCCGGGCTTGATGCTGGTGGAGCCGGTGACGGAGCTGATGACGAAGTCCGGCAGCCTCCCCACGCCGAGGCGGGTGACGGCCAGGGTGTTGTTGTCCTCGATGAGCTCGGCGCGCACGTTGGCCGGGTCCACCACCGCACCCAGGTAGTACCCGCCCTCGGGCACCGAGGGCACCGTCACGCTCAACGGCCGGGTGACGCACTTGCCGGGACTCAGGCCCACGCCGGACACCGTGCCCAGCAGGAAGTCCTCGGTCGGCTGGGACGGGCTCGGCACCCGGATGATGGCGTCCGCGGAGAGAATCACCTTCACGTCCGCCATCTGGCCCAGCTGGCCGTTGTTGCACACGGTGACGTTGGCGGTGAAGGACTGGCCCGGCAGCGCGCTGGGGACGCCCGTGACGGCGCTGACGACGAAGTCGGGCGCGTTGCCGATGCCCATCCGGAAGCCGGTGTGCGTGTTGTTGTCCTCCACCAGCTCGGCGCGCAGGTTGAAGGGGTCCACCACCGCGCCCAGGACGAAGCCGCTCGGGCCCGGGGCCGGGCCGGGCGGGGACGCGGGGCCCGTCACCGGCGCGGTGGTGCACTGGCCCGGGTAGAGCGGGCCCACGTTGGTGCTTCCCACGATGAGGTCCTCTCCGGTGTCCGTCCGGAGGAGGGTGTCGTGGGACAGCAGGACCGCCACCTCGGCCGTTTCGAACTCCGTGCCCTGGTTGCACACCGTCACCTGAGCGGTGATGGGCTGACCGGGCAGCGCGCTGGGAGGGCCCGTCACCTGGGTGACGACGAAGTCGGGCCCGTTGCCCACGCCCACCCGGGTGAGGGTGTGCGTGTTGTTGTCCTCGCGCAGCTCGGGGCGCTGGTTCAGCGGGTCCACGAAGGCGCCCAGGTGGTAGGTGCCCTCGAGGCCCGGGGAGGGCAGGTTCGCGCTACCGGACATCGACACAGGCGCGCACTGGCCCGGGTAGAGCGGGCCCACGGCGGTGAAGGCCACGGGCGCGTCCTCCTCGGGCCCATTCCCCGTCGGAGGACGGAGGAGGGCGTCGGCGGACAGGAGCAGCTGCACCTCGGCCATCTCGGGCTGCGTGCCCTGGTTGCACACCGTCACCTGCGCGGTGAGTGGCTGGCCGGTCTGCACGTTGACCGGGCCCTTCACGTGGGTGACGACGAAGTCGGGGCGGTTGCCCACGCCCAGCATCGCGCTGGCATGGGCGTTGTTGTCCTCGCGCAGCTCGAAGCGCTGGTAGCCGGGGTCCACGAAGGCGCCCA
>JBKGHK010000095.1:0-21074 GCA_046520375.1 Pyxidicoccus sp. 3LFB2 | reverse complement strand
ACCTGCGCGGTGAGGGGCTGGCCGTCCTGGACGCTGGTGGGCCCGGTGACGGAGGCAATGACGAAGTCGGGCCGGTTGCCCACGCCAATGCGGTAGCCGGACGAGGCGTTGTTGTCCTCGATGAGCTCCGGGCGGTTGTTCGTCGGGTCCACCACGGCGCCCAGGTGGTAGGCGCCCTGGAGGCCCGGGGGCGGCAGATAAGCCGGCCCCTGGATGGAGACCGTGGTGCACTGGCCCTGCCTGAGCCAGCCCGTGTGGGCGCTGCCCACGAGGGCGTCTTCCACCGGCCCCGGCGTGGTGTTGGGCTGGATGTAGCCATCCTCGGACAGGTAGAGCTCCACCTGCGCATCATCCGGCTCGGTGCCCTGGTTGCAGACCGTCACCTGCGCGGTGAGGGGCTGGCCGTCCTGGACGCTGGTAGGGCCCTTCACGTGGGTAACGACGAAGTCCGGCCGGTTGCCCACGCCGATGCGGTAGCCGGACGAGGTGTTGTTGTCCTCGATGAGCTCGTCCCGCATGTGCTGCGGGTCCACCACGGCGCCCAGGTGGAAGGCGCCGTCGGTGCCCGGGGGCGGCAGGTAGGCCTGCCCCTGGATGGAGACGGTGGCGCACTGGCCCGGGGAGAGCGGGTCCGAGGGGGCTCCGCCCACGAACATGTCCTCCTGCGGCCCCGGCCCGCCGTAGGGCTGGATGATGTCGTCGGCGGACAGGTAGAGCTCCACCTGGGTGTTGCCCGGGCTGGTGCCCTGGTTGCAGACCGTCACCCGCGCCGTGAGGTTCTGGCCGGACCGCGCGCTGGCGGGGCCCTCCACGGTGGTGACGAGGAAGTCGGGCCCGTAGCCCACGCCCATGGGGCCGCTGAGCCGCGAGTTGTTGCTCTCGTCGGACTCGAACTCGATGCCATAGGGGTCGGCGAGCGCCCCCACGTACCACGCGCCTTCCGACGGCGCGGGGCTCACCGGGACGGTGCGCGTGTCGCACCCTCCGGGAGGCAGGTAGCCCAGGTAATCACTTCCGCCCCAGAAGTCCGTGGCGATGGACAGGTTGCTGTCATCCGACAGCACCAGCGCCACCTCCGTGCCGCCGCCCGTGTCGCCGCGGTTGCACACCGTCACCGTCGCGTTGAAAGGGCCGCCCGGCAACGTGCTGGTGGGGCCGCTCAGCGCCGTCACCACGAAGTCGGGTCCTCCAAGTCCCTGCTTTGCTTCCTTCAGTGAATCCGTGGAGGGGTCTCCCGAGGTACACCCCACCGCCACGGAGGCCAGCGCGAGCGCGCCGGCGACCGTTCGTCCAATGCTTCGTCTCATGTGTGTCTGCTCCCTGGGCTGCTCTGCTGCCGCTTTACAAATGGGCTGGAGTGCCCGCGAAAGCGGTACACGCAGGTTTTCTTCGGTTTGCCCGGGGCCGGCGCCGTTGCGTGCACGTCATGCCTGTCGATTCCCGTTTCTTGGCGGTTGAGACGACGCGCGAGTCATGCTCATTGACTCGCCATGATGATGCGTCTGGAGAGAATCCTTCCCCTCGTGGGGTTGCTCCTGGTCGCTCCCGTCCCCGAGGCGGAGGCAAGGCCGGTCAACTCCGAAGCGCAGCTCTGGTACTCCGCCTTCACCCAGGGCCCCATCGCGCGTTCCTTCCTCTATTACCTGGAGGCGCAGCCGCGGTTCAGCGAGCGCGACACCCGGCTCATCCTCCGCCCGGCGCTGGGCCTGGCGCTGACGCCGGAGCTCTCCGTGTGGTTGGGCCAGGCATGGATTCCCGTCTGGGTCCATGACGAGGACCCCGCGCTACGGAGCGGAGAGAGCCGCCTCTTCCAGCAGCTCCTCTACACCCCGACGCTGGGCTCGCTGCGCATGACGGTGCGCGCACGGCTGGAGCAGCGCTTCCTGCCCGGGACCACCGAAGTCGCGCACCGGGCCCGGCTGTTCCTGCGTGGCGCGCATCCGCTGGGGGAGGGGCTGCCCTCGTTGATTCTCTGGGACGAGGCCTTCTTCCACCTCAACTCGGTGGAGGGCGGTCCGCGCACGGGCTTCGACCAGAACCGCGCCTTCCTCGGCGCGGGCTGGAAGCTGGCCCCGCACGTGACGCTGGAGGTGGGCTACCTCAACGTCTTCACCCGTCGCCCCACCGCGGAGACGGACCAGATGGTGCACGCGCCCTACGTCTTCACCATCTTCAACTTCCTCTGAGCGCTGCCGAGGTACCCGCGCTTGCGCGCCTCGATGAGGCTCACGCCGCTCGGGGAGGGAGTGATGCGCTCCAGCGCCCAGCCGGTGCTGGAGAGCAGCGCCTCGTACTCGCGGGCCGTGCGCTCGCGTCCATCCGCGAGCACGAGCATGTTGAGGTCGATGAGGGCCGTGCGCGAAGGCTCTCCAGCCTCCGGCATCACCATCTCCACCACGATGAGCCGGGCTTCCGGCAGCGCGGCGCGATGAATCTGCCGGAGGATGGCGGTGGACGAGGCGTCGTCCCAGTCATGAAGGATGTGCTTGAGGAGGTAGGCCTCCGCGGCGGGAATGACGGGCTCGAAGAAGCTCCCCGCCACCAGGTCCATCCGCTGGCCCAGTCCCTCCGCCTCCACACGGGCCCGGGCTCCGTCGATGACGTGCGGGAGGTCGAAGAGGATGCCCCGGCAGGAGGGGTGGACCTGGAGCACGGCGGCGAGCAACACGCCCTGGCTGCCTCCCACATCGACCACGCGGGGGTAGGGTGAGAAGTCGTGGAGGCGTGCCACGTCCGCGGCGGCGAAGCTGGAGAAGCTGCCCATCGCGCGGTCGAAGTGCGAGGACTCCTCCGGGTGCTTCACGTAGTGCTCCCAGAGGTTGATCCCCAGCGCCTGCTGGGCCGTGGCGCGGCCCGTCTGCACGGCCGTGAAGAGCTCTCCCCAGGGCCGCCAATGGCCGGGGGCGGTCAGCATGATGGCCATGTCACGCATCGACCCGGGCACCTCCGAACGGAGGCCGGCCCCCAGGGGGGTGAGGGTGAAAGTGCGGGGCGGCGCTTCCGTGAAGAGGCCCGCGACCACGCCTCCGCGCATCAGCCGGTACAGCCCATCCGGGTGGGCGCCGACCTGTGGCGCCAGCGCATCGCTCGAGAGTGGGCCGCTGGCGAGCAGGTCCGCGAGACGCAGTCGCGCGACCACGCCGATGATCTGGGAGAGCCAATAGCTGGAGATGTGCCCCAGGAGCTGCTGCGGGAGATTCGGTGGAGGTGTCGGGTCCATGGCGGAGGGCAGCATATCGAATCGCGTGATGCCCGCCGAAAGCCGGAGTAGAGAGGCTGGACGATAGGGGAGTTGGCCATGGACCTTGCATCCACCATCCGCCGTTTCGAGAACCACGCTGCGCCCGCGCTGTCCCCTGACGACGGCGCGGCGCGGGAGGTGGAGCACTCCCTCGCGTACCTCGGCTCGGAGGCGGCGCTCGCCAGCCTCGCGCAGGACGCCTACTGGCCGAAGTGGGACACGCCGTGGTGGCACATGGTGCTCCTGCACGAGCGGGGCGCGGCGGGGCGGATTCCGCGTGCAGCCACCGAGGCGCTCGTCGCCGCGCTCTCCCGCTATCCGCTGAAGATCTTCCCCATCCACCCCGAGGACCTGCCCGCCGGGCTGGATCCCGCCACCGATGCGCTCTGCCACTGTGCCCTGGGGTGCATCGTGCCGGTGCTGCTCGCCTGCGGCGTCGATGTGGACACCCGCCTGCCCTGGGCCCGCGACTGGTTCGCGCGCTACCAGATGGCCGATGGCGGGCTGAGCTGCGACCCGGAGGCGTACCTCGTCCAGGGCGAGGTCCCCAGCTCCATGGTGGGCACGGTGGCGCCGCTGGAGGCGATGCTGGCCCTGACGGCCGTGCGCACGCGCCCCGAGGACGTGGCGTTCATGGACCGCGCCGCGGGCTTCCTCATCGGGCGCGCGCTCGTCCGGGGCTCGGACACCGTGCACAACGCGGAGGAGCGGGAGAGCGCGACCGGGTGGCCGCAGCTGACCTTCCCGCGCTTCTACTTCCATGACGTCCTGCGCGGCCTGGCCGCGCTGGTGGAGTGGGCGCACCGGCTGCAGCGGCCGCTGCCCTGGAGCGCAATCTCGCACGTCGTCGCCGACCTCGAAGCCCGGTTCCCGGATGGGCAGGTCCGCATCGGGCGGCAGGCGTTCGCGGACAAGACGACGCGGGTTCCGGCGGAGGACGGGCGGTGGACGAAGCGCGTGCCCGCCTCCAGCTTTCCGCTGCTCGAAGCCTCGAGCCGCGTGGGGGAGGTGTCTCCCTTCCTGACGCGCTCCTGGCAGACGACGCGCGAGCGGCTTCGTCGCGCTCGCGCGGGCGGGGCTGCTCCACGAGACGGCGTAAGCGCGCTCAGGGGAGGCCCCGCCACGTCGTGGAGGACCGCCCGCTCAGGGCTCGGCGAAGCCCTCGCGCACCCACGCGTTGGCGGTGTCCCGGTTGAACTTGAAGTTCACGGGCACGCGGTGCTTCGCGACGGTCGCGCCCGCGTCGTCGATGGCCGAGAGCATCGCGTGGGGCTCGTACTCATCGGCCACGATTTCGAGCCGGACCTCGTACCAGCGCCCCTCCCAGGCGATGGAGAGCTTCTTGGTCAAGGCCTGGTCGCGCTGGGTGGCGGAGCGGTCGAGGACCTCCGAGGCCGTCTTCACGAAGGTCGCGAACGCCGACGCATCGAAGGGCTTGGGGTTCTTCTTGTCGCGGCCCATCACCCACGGACTGATGAGGACGGGCTCGGAGATGCCCTGCTTGCGGATTTCCACGGCCCAGCCGTCGTCGTCCTCGTTCTTGATGACCCTGGCCGCCCAGCCATTCTTCCGCCAGAACGTGGGCTCCATCACTTCGGGTTCGGTCGGTGTGCGCTCGTCGCTCATGGGCGCTCTTCATATCCTCCGATGGTCATTTATTCGCCAGAGAAGTAGCCGTCCGCTGCGCCACGGAAGCCCCCCTCGCTCGACCTCCTCGCGGCCGAGCGCTCCTCGCGACGCTGCTCGCTGGATGGGGGGGCCGGCGTGCTGTCTCGGCAGCGGACGCTGTCAGGTGGGGGCGACCCCGGGCCAGCAGCTCACCTCGGGGCTGGAGGCGAGCAGCCTCCACAGCCGGGCCAGGACGCGAGGGTGCTCCCGCTCCAGCCGCTCCAGCTGCGCCTGACGCAGCAACCCGCCCTCGCCGGGCAGCTCCGCGACGAGCATGGGCCGGGCACGGCCGTCGTCCAGCGGTTGCAGCCGGGTGACCGCCGTGCCCGCCCCCATCGAACCGACCCTTCGCGCCGTGGCGCCCTGTCCCTGGGCATGCGCCGCCAGGCGCCCCGAGAGGATGAGGAGCAGCACCTCGTCCCCTGAAGCGAGCACCTGCTCCCCGCGTTCGTAGGTGCAGGCCGATACGGCCGCGCTCAGCACGGCGCGGGCTTCGTCATCCAGGGCCGCGAGCACGTCATGCTCTCTCAGCGGGAGCTCGGCGGCGGGCGCGAGCAGGACTCCGTCACGGTCCAGCAGGGCGTCCTCGCACCACTCGAGCGCCTCCTCGGGTGAGGGCAGCTCGACGGTGGCATGCGGGAAGAAGCCGCGACGGTGCGTGTCCCCGACCGCCACGGCGATGCCGCGGCCGCCGAGCTCGTGCAGGGCCGCGTCCAGCATCCGCGCCGCGACGGGATGGAGCCGGGAGACCCCCTGCACCTCGAGCACCAGCCAGCGCGCCCCGGACACCGCGCTCAGTGACTGGAGGATGACCTCGGCGGCCGCGAACTCGATGTCGCCCTGGAGGCTTCGGATGGCGATGTCGCCCCCGTGCGCATGGAGCACGTCACGTTCCTTGCGGCGCCGGAGCCGCCCGGAGCGGGTCGTCAGCGCGCTTCCGGCGCGGGCGATGACGGGGGCGGAGCGGCCGGAGTGATGCATCAGGTGCAGCTGGAAGCGCTCGGCGAGCACGCGGCTCGCGGCGACGGCTCGCACGCTGTTTCCCCGCGCATCGAGGGGTGGGCTGAAGAGACCGATGCCGAACTGCCCCGGACTCACGGCCACCAGCCCGCCGGAGACGCCGCTCTTCGCGGGCAGCCCCACGCGCAGCAGCCACTCTCCGGCGGCGTCATACATCCCGCAGCTCGCCATGACCGCGAGCACATGCTCCGCAATCCGCTGAGGGACGACCGTGGCCTTCGTGCAGGGGTTGACGCCGCCGTTGGCCAGGGTGGCCGCCATGACGGCGACGTCCGCGGCCGTGGCCAGGAGCGCGCACTGGCGGAAGTAGACGTCGAGGGCTTCATCGACGTCGCCCCGGAGGGAGCCCGCGTTGCGCATCAGATAGGCCAGCGCGCGATTGCGGTCGCCCGTTTCGAGCTCGGAGGCAAACACCTTCTCGTCCAGGTCGAGGCGCCGGCCGGCGAACGCCGAGAGCAGCTCCCGGATGCGCTCGAACCTCGCGGCCGGTCCATCGCCCCGGACCAGGGAGGTGGTCAGGATGGCTCCGGCGTTGACCATGGGGTTGGACGGACGGCCGCTGCCCGGCTCCAGGCTGATGGCGTTGAAGGCCTCTCCGCTGGGTTCCGCACCCACCCGGGAGAGCACCTCCTCCAACCCCAGGTCGGTCAGCGCCAGCGCATAGACGAACGGCTTGGACACGGACTGGAGGGTGAAGGGCACCTCCGCGTCGCCCGCCTGGTAGCGGCGCCCGTCCAGTGTGGCGAGTGCCAGCCCGAACTGCCCCGGGTCCGCCTCCGCCAGCTGCGGAATGTAGGTGGCCAGGGTGCCGCTCGAGTCGGACGCGAGGCTGGCGTGAAGCTCTTTCAAGGCGGCGGTGATGGGGTCGGACGTCCCCTTCTGGGTCACCGCCTCAGGGGTGGGTTTCCCCTCACGCATCGGCGTCTCCGGTTCCCACGGTGTCCATGACCTTTCACACGACACTCACCACGCACCGCGAGGCGTGCAATCGCACGGCGGGGCAGGGGCGGGGCGTCCCCATGCGGGCCTCCAGCGCGCGCGTGGCCCTTCTGCTCCTCTGGAGACGGAAGACGTGGCCTCGGGAGCAGGTTGTTTCCCAGGGGAGGGTGTGGATGTTCCGCCGGACAGTCCCGTGAGCCCAAGGTGGAGTTCCATGCGTACAATCCCGTCGAAGAGGATGTCCCTTCTCACCGAGCGCGAGGCGCAGCTCGTGCTGTCCAGCGCCCCACGCAACCTGGCCGAGCTGACGGCACGGGAGCTGCGCAGTCGCATCCAGCGCACGCGCCGCCTGATGGAGAAATACCAGGGCGAGGCGCTGCGGCAGCGGCGAGAGGCCCTTCGCCGGGAGGACCCGACCCGCTCCCGCCGCGCCGAGGGCAACTTCAACACCCGCCAGAAGGCCGAGTACTTCGCGCAGACCCTGGAGCGCTTCGAGAAGCGGCTTGCCCTGCTCGAGCGGAAGGCACCCGCCAGGACCCGCGCGAAGACCGGGGCCCCTGCCCGGCGGACGACGCGCAAGACTCCGGCACGCACGGCCACGGGTGGACGCAAGCCCGTCCGGCGCACGCGCGCCGCGGGGCGCACCGCGACGAAGTCCGGCAAGGCTCCCGGAGCGGCCTCCAGCAGAAAGGCGCCGGGGCGCTCAAGGCGCAGCGCTTCCCCTCCGTCAAGCGGCAGGCCCATGCGTCAGCCCGGGGCCGGCGGACCCAGGCGCGGCGAGACAATCGCTGAGCACACGCTTCGGAAGACGGGGAGCCCGGCTCCCCGCGGAGCTCCCGCCGCGCCCCTGGCCGCTTCAAACCCTCAGCGCATGACCTCGCGCAGCTCGAGGAGGAGGGAATCTGCCTCCTCGGTGCTGACGATGCCTGTACGGGGGTACTCCATGTCCACGACCACGTGGACGGCCGCGGAGACGACGAGGATGAACATCAGCCGGTAGGGCCAGTTGCGCCCCTCGCCCCGGGACGTGGTGACGCCGACGAGCGCGGCCCCGACCAGGGCCAGCCCCAGCATGAAGGCGAAGGTCGGAGAGGTGATGTGCGTCCGCACCGTCAGCGTCCGCTTCCCCGCGACCTCCGCCATGAGCAGCACCGGCGGGAGCAGGAAGACCTCCTTGTCCGGCTCCTCCCGGGTGACGGCGACCATCTCCGCCCAGAGCTGCCGCTGGAGCCCCGCGGCCCTGGCGCGGTGCAGCTCGAACTCGTCCACCTCGGGAAGCGCCTCATGGGCCTGGATGCGCGCGTCCAGGTACTGCCCCAGCAGACCGCGCATGGAGGCCTGGGCCGCGGCCGGCACCACGTCGATGCGGAACCACACGCTCGAAATGGCATTGGCCTCGTCGACCACCAGCTGTCTGTGCGCCTCCAGGCGCTTGCCCGCCTCCGAGTACGAGAAGGCCAGGACGAGCCCCATCAAGGAGAAGACCACGCTGCTGACGGCGGTGACCGAGGGGAGCTGAGAGGCGGGAAGGGTGCGTCTGCGCGAAATGCGGTACGCCACCTCGATGGACAGCAGCAGGAGGGCGGCCAGCACCGCCTCCAGGCCCAGCACCAGCAACGTGGTGACCGTCCAATCACGCATCGAAGCCTCGGCTCGAGCCCGCCCGCTAGTTCCGGGGCTCCTGGGGCGGGCGGAAGGACAGCATGAACTCGATGAGCAGGCGCGTGCCGTAGCCCGTGGCTCCCTTGGAGCGCCAGGTCTTGTCGGTCTCGACCCGAGACGTCCCCGCCATGTCGATATGGGCCCAGGGACGACCGGCGACGAATTCCTCGAGGAAGAGCGCGGCGGTGATTTGACCGGCGTTGATTCCACCGATGTTCTTGATGTCCGCGACCTCCGAATCGAGCTCCGTGCGCAGGCGCCTGTCGAGCGGGAACTGCCACACCGTCTCGTCGGTCTTCTCCGCGGCCGCGCGCACCTGGTCGACGATGCCCTGGTGATTGCCGATGACGCCCGCATTGTCGTTGCCGAGCGCACGCTCGCAGGCTCCGGTGAGCGTGGCGATGTCGAGGATGGCGTCGGGTCGCGGTTGCTCTTCCGTCGCCAGTACCAGTCCGTCCATCATGACGAGCCGGCCTTCGGCGTCGGTGTTCAGGACTTCCACCGTCTTGCCTCCGCGGGCGGTCAGCACGTCGCCGAGCCGCATCGCCTTTCCCCCCGGCATGTTGTCGGTGCACATGAGGTAGCCGGTGACGAACGCCCTGGCTCCAAGCCCTGACAGCGCGGACATGGCCGCGAGGATGGCGGCGGCGCCGGACATGTCTGTCTTCATGGCCGCGTGGACGAGGTCGTTCGGCTTGAGGCCGAGGCCGCCCGAGTCGTACATGATGCCTTTGCCGACCAGTGAGATGCGGCCTTCGGGCTTGATGGGCTGGCCCTGGCTGTCCTTCGGCCGGTAGATGAGCTTGATGAGCCTCGGGGGCTCGGCGCTGCCGGCATTCACCCCGAGCATGCCGCCGCAGCCGAGCTCCGCGAGCGCCTTCTCGTCGAAGACCTCGATGTCCAGGCCGGACGACTCCGCCACGACGCGGGCGATTTCCTCCAGGCGCCGCGCGGTGAGCAGGGTGGCGGGCGCATTGGACAAATCCCGGGCAAGCTCGGTGGCCTGCGCGGTGCGCCGGCCGCGCTCGGCGCCGCGCTTCACGTCTTCGAGTGGCAGGGACTGCGACAGGAGCGTGAGCCGTCCGAGGGGCGGCTCCTGCTGGGTCGTTCGCTTGAGGGAGCGATAGCGGTAGCGCGCCAGCAGCACCCCCTCGACCACGGCCATGGCCGCCGCGTCGGGAGCGACGCCCGTGAAGACGGGGAGGGTGACCACGAGGTGCGTGTAATGGCAGCCCGCCCGGGCGAAGGCGGCGGCCGCGTGCCTGAGGGTGGCCAGCGTGCGCTCGGCCTCCGTGCCAATGCCAATGGCGATCAGCGCGGGGCCGCCGTTGCGTGGGATGACCCGGGCCTGGCCCACCTTCCCGTCGAACCCGGAGGCGGCGAGCGTGGCCCAATCCATCCCGAGCTCGGTGGGCACCTCGCCTTCGGGGCCCACCGCGATGCCGATGACGCCGGCATCCGCGGGCACGGTCTTCGAGACCTGAATCTGCAGGGCTCCGACTTCGTCCACCGAGGGCGCGGGATGGAACTCGGCGACGGCTTCCGCATGAAACGATGGAAATGACAATGACATGGTGATGACCTCACATCTGGGATGCACAACTGCGTCACGGCTTCTTTGCAACAGGAGGGAGGGCCTAGTAGCGGTGGAAGGCCTCCTGCACGGCGGCGCGCTCCAGGCCCCTGGCCAGGCACAGCTGCAGCAGCACGCGGCTCTTCTGCGGGTTGAGCTGGTCGGCGGCCACCAGGCCCAGCGCGTCGTCATCCAGCTCGATGTTGCGTCCCACGTCGCCGCTCATGACCCGTGTGCTGCGCACGACGACGACCCCTCCTTGCGCCGCTTCGGCGAGCGCGCCCGCCACTTCCGTGGAGACATTGCCGTTGCCCATCCCCGCCACCACGAGGCCGCGAGCGCCCTGCGTGACGCTGGCGCGCACCAGGTCGGGGGCCATGTTGGCGTGGGCATAGAGGATGTCGACCCGGGGCAGGCGCTCGAGGCCGTCCGCCGAGAACCCGGACGCGGTGGAGTGCCGGTGCGTGGGCTGGCGGAAGTAGCGGATGCGGCCATACCTGACGCTGCCCAGCAGGCCGGGGCCCGGTGAGACGAACGTCTGCACGTCCGTGGTGCTCGACTTCGTCACGTCGCGGGCGCTGTGGAGGTCGTCGTTCAGGACGACGATGGCGCCACGGCCGTGGGCCTCGGGGTCCGCGGCGACGGCGACCGCGTTGTACAGGTTCAGCGGCCCGTCCGCGCTCAGCGACGTGGCGGGCCGCATGGCGCCCGTGAGGACCACCGGCCGCGGGCTCTTGAGCACCAGGTGGAGGAAGTAGCCGGTCTCCTCCACCGTGTCCGTGCCGTGGGTGATGACGACGCCATCGGCCAGGTCCGCGGCGAAGAGCGCGCCCACCCGGGCGGCCAGCCGCAGCCAGAGGGCATCGTTCATGTCCTGGCTGCCGACCCGGGCGACCTGCTCGCCCTGGAGCTTCGCCAGCGCGCGCAGCCCGGGGACGGCGTCGATGAGCGCCTCCACGGCAACCTCGCCGGCGCGGTAGCCCGGGTCCACGCCCGACCCGGCCTTCCCCGCGATGGTCCCGCCCGTGGCCAATAGATGGACTCTTGCCATGGCTGTCTCCCGGGCCTACCCGAGCCCCCAGGGCAGTCCCAGCAGGTGCCAGCCCACCAACATGACAATCCAGATGGCGAAGACCACGATGACGTAGGGCAGCATCAGCGCCACGACGGTGCCCACTCCCGCGTCCTTCTGGTACTTCTGGGCGAAGGTCACGATGAGCGCGAAGTAGGCGTTCAGCGGCGAGATGGCATTGAACGGCCCATCTCCCACCCGGTAGGCGGCCAGCACGACTTCGGGGTCGACATTCAGCCGCATCAGCAGCGGCACGAAGACCGGCGCGAAGATGGCCCACTTCGGGATGGCGCCCGTCATGATGAGGTCGAGCACGGCGACGACGATGACGAAGCCGATGAGCAGCGGCACCGCGCCGAGCCCCGCGTCCTCCAGGGCATCGCCCACGTTCACGGCCGCGAGCGTGGCCATGTTGGAGTAGGTGAAGAGGGCGATGAACTGGCTGATGATGAAGAGCAGGAAGATGAGGCCGCCCAGCCCGGCGACCGCCTTCTCCATGGCCTTGATGACGTCGACGCTGTTCTTGATGGTGCGCGCGCCGATGCCGTAGGCGGCTCCCGTCACCAGGAACAGCACCGTGATGGCCACGATGAGGCCATTCATGAACGGCGAGTCTCCGACGAGGGCTCCCGTCTCCGGGTTGCGCAGGGGCGCTCCCGGGGGCAGCGCGAGCAGCCCGAAGAACAGCAGCACCCCCATGAGCCCCCAGAACGCGAACTTCAGTCCCCGCGACTCCTCCGGGGACAGCGCGGCGCCTGTCGCGGCCGGCTTCTCGCCCTTGTACTCGCCCAGCCGGGGCTCGATGATCTTGTCGCTGATGAGCGCGACCACGACGGTCAGCATCACGACCGAGGCGGCGGAGAACCAGAAGTTCGCCGTCAGGTCGATGGAGCGCTCCGGGGCGAGGATGTGGATGGCGTCATTGGTGATTTCAGTCAGGATTCCATCGAGCGGCTTGATGAGGATGTTGACGGTGAAGACCGCGGCGACGCCCGCGAAGGAAGCCGCCAGGCCGGCCAGGGGATGTCTGCCCACGGTGAGGTAGGCGGCCGCCGCCAGGGGAATCAGGACCAGGTAGCCGGCGTCCGCGGCGATGCTCGACAGGATGCCGACGAACACCAGGATGTACGTCAGGGCCTTGCGAGGAGCGACCGAGACGAGCTTGCGGATGAGGGCGCCCACCAGGCCCGCCGCGTCCGCGACACCGACGCCCAGCATGGCCACGATGATGACGCCCACCGCGGTGAAGTTCATGAAGTTCTGGACGACCCCCGCGAACATGAAGCGCAGCCCCTCTCCCGTCAGCAGGCTCTGCGCGGCGGTGGTCGTCTGCTCCACCACGTGCGTCTCCGGATTGATGGTCTCGTACGTGACGCTGGCTCCCATCAGGTAGAAGACATGGGAGAGCACCATGACGACGCCGATGAGCACGATGAAGATGATCGCCGGGTGGGGGACCTTGTTGCCGACCCGCTCGATGGTATCCAGCACCCGCGCCATGCCTTTCTTCTTCGGCGGAGCCGCGGGCTTCTTCTTCGTCTCCTCGGGGACGTGAAGGTCGTCGAAATGCGCTGCCTTACCCATGGGAGTACCAGTCCTTTCCAAGCCCTCAGAGCGACACCTCGGCCCCCACCGAAAGCGAGGTGTCCGTGCGGACCGTGTCCTCGGCCGGGGCGCTGTCATGTTGCAGTTCGAAGAACGTGGTGAGCGCGAAGCGCTCCGTGAGGTGCACCGAGAGCTTCGTGGTGGAGTCCAGGAGCACGCGTGAGTCACCGAAGACGTCCGGGAGCAGCAGGGCGTCCTCCCGCAGATGCACGCGCTCGTTGATGTCGTAGCGGAACGTGACACCGAGCGCGGGAGACCACAGGTTCACGTCCGGCAGGTTCTCTCGCGTGGGCACGTACTGGAACCTGCGGTCCCGGGCGTAGCTGCCGCCGACATAGCCCCGCAGGAACAGCTCGTTGTCGTCCTTCTCCTGCTCGAGGAGGGTGACGCCGATGCCCAGCTCCACCTCGGTGCGCAGCTCGAGGCTCGCGGGGTGGTCGGCCTGTGCGCCCAGGAACGTGTAGGCGCTGAGCAGGGGCGTGACGCGGTATTCTCCGCGCGCCCACCCGCCGAGCGTCTTGGCCGTGAGCTCCCGCTCCGGGTCGTCGCCTTCAGCGGCTTCTCCGTAGGCCCCATCCGCCTCCAGGGTGAGTGCCCACGTTGGCGAGTCGTACTCCGCCAGGGCGTCGCCCGTCAGGGTGAATGCCCGGCTGTTGCCGGTGAAGAAGGAGAGCCCGAGTCCCGCGGAGCCCGTCCACGGGCCCTCCTCCTCCTCGGCCTCGACCTGCGCCGGTGGAGGGGCGTCCGCCACGGCGGTAGGAGACTCCGTGGGCGGCTGGGCCAGGACCGTGACGAGGAGGAGGAAGGGGCTCATGCGTACCTCATGAAATGGAATTCCCGCCGGACGCAGTCCCTGGAGAGGGGATGGAGAGAAGCGCAGCGGTAGGGGGGAGGCCTCTGCGCTTCCCGGTGCTTCGGGTTCCTCGAAACCTTCAGCACGCGTTTTGGCATGTGCAACTGGATTGCGGGATGGCGGAGGGCCGGCCGCCGCTTGTCCGCCTCATGGCGGCGTCACGGGGCTGGCTTCAGCAGCTCCCGCAGCCGGGCCGTCTTCTGTCCGGTCCAGCCCTCGGGGCGCAAAAGTGCCACCCAGGCATCCACGTGCTCGCCGGTGTACACGTGGCCATGACCGGGAGGTACGGCCATGCCCAGCGGCAGGTCGGCCGTCACCTGCCAGAACGTCACGAAGGGCAGCCACACCATCTGCCCGAGGACGTCGCTGCCTCGGGGCTCCCGCAGCCAGTCCGGCCGCTTCAGCAGCAGCGAGGGGCTCCACCAGATGATGGGGTCCGAGGGGTGGAGCAGGTACAGCACCCGGGAGTCTCCCCACGGGGCGGACGTCGGAGGAATCTCCACGCCAGGTCGGCGGCTGAAGCGCACGATGCGGCCTTCCCGGTAGACGGGCTCCACCTCGGGGCTGCCGGGGTCTCGCTGGTCGGTGAACTCGCGGTACAGGGTGTTGAAGTTGGGCGGCCCCACGAACAGCACCCCGTCCGTGCGGTTGGCCAGGTCGCGCTCGCCGCTGAACGCCGTCTCGCCACCGTAGGAGCCCAGGCTCTCGCCAAAGACGAGCAGCTTCGGGCGCCGCTCCCTGGGAAGGCTGGACCAGCGCTCGTAGACCGCATCGAAGAGCGCGCGGCCCGACTCACGCGCCCGCTCCTGGTCTACGAGGACGGACAGCCACGACCACAGGTGTGAGTACTGCGTGGAGACGATGGCGGAGTCACCGCCCGTCAGGTACTCGAAGGCGTCCACGGCCTCCGGCACCACCCAACCACTTCCCGTCGTGGTCACCACCAGCAGCTGAGCGCGCTCGAAGCCGCCTGTCCGCTCCAGCTCGCGCACCGCCAGCTCGGCCCGGGCCTCGGCGTCCGGTGCGGACGCGTAGCCTGCGTACACGCGGATGGGCTCCTTCGCGGCCGTCCCGCTGAAGGCGGTGAGGTCCTCCACCGAGGGACCTCTTGCAACGAAGTTACGTCCCTCCCGTCCCAGTGATTCCCAGCTCACCCCGGAGCCGGGGCCTCCCGAGCGCAACGTACTGCGGGGAGGGACGACCCCTTCCTCGGTCGTCGTGTCTCGCAGCGCCAGCGTGCGGTCCGCCAGCGACATGAGCCCGTCCCACAGGACGCCGCTGGCCACCAGGGCGGTGAGCGCCACCACCGCCAGCCCGCTCGTCGCGCGGGCCGCGCGAGGGCCGATGTGCCGCGACAGCCGCGTGTCCAGGCGTCGGTACAAAGCCCGCAGGCCCCGTCCCGCGGAGACGCACAGGAGGAAGACGGCCGCGCCGACGAGCGGCGCCAGCAGGTAGCCCGGGCTGTCCGGGTGGGGCACTCCCATGAGCTTCCGGATGCCCCGCTGCCAGTGCAGGCCCAGCAGGAGCGAGCCGGCCAGCGCCACGACTCCTGTCACGAGCAGGCTCCTCCACGCGCTCGGGCGTGGAGTGCGTGGGGGGCGGTTGGCGAACTCGCGCCAGAGCCAGGCGCCCAGGACGCCCAGCCCATAGCCGATGACCGCGCTGATGCCGCTGACAAACCCCTGGAAGGGCCCGCTGCGCGGCAGCAGCGACGGAGTGAAGGACAGGCACGCGAAGGCGAGCGCGACCCACGCCCCTGGCAGGGTGAAGTGGAGCCAGCGGGGGAGGGCATGGCTCACGGGCCAGGTGCCGTGTGCCGGTGTGGGCTGCGCACCACGGGTGAGCGGGCGATACATGGGCACCTCCGGAACAGGAGTTCGATGCCCACGAAGGTGCCGGGCAGCAGGCACTCGCGGGCCGCGCGCCCGGTGCTCCCCCCGTCTCGGTACGCACCCTGGAGGGTAGGCCCTTGGAGCGCACCCGTCAGCGGGCGCTCGACACCCTCGTCAGGAAGGGCGCTCACGATTCAGGAGTCCCCGCGCCGCATGCCCGCGAGCCGGTTGACGGCCCGCACGGACAGGCCGGGCCCTCCGCCGGTCAGAAGAGACCGCGTCCCGTACGCGCCTCACCCGAACATTCGGGTCGCCACCGCGAAATGGTCCGCGGGCCGCTTCGTAGTCAGCGCTGACCGGGCCTGTGTCCGGTCTCCGAGTCCCACCTTCCTCCGGAGACTTGGAGCCCCCCTTCAGCTCCCCTGGAAGACCGATGAAGAGGCTTGCCCCCCTGTGGGCCTTCGCGCTGCTCGTCCCGACACTCGCCCTTTCAACGCCCCCTCCCGCGCAGCCAGCACCGGCGACGGCCGCCGAGCTGCGGCAGTCCCTGACCGCACTGCTCGCCGAGCACCACATCCCGGGCGCCAGCTACGCGGTGTTCGACCGTCAGGGCACCGTGCTCAGCGGCGCCATCGGGCTGGCCGACAGCGGCACCCGGGCCCCCGTCACCGATGAAACGCTCTTCCGGCTCGGCTCCATCACGAAGACGGTGACGGCCATCGCCATCATGCAGTTGGTCGAGCAGGGCCACTTCACGTTGCAGACCCCCGTCTCGGACCTGCTGCCGGATGCGCCCATCCAGAACCCGTTCGGGGACAGTGACCCGGTCCGCGTGATTCACCTGCTCACCCACACCGCGGGCTTCGACGACACGCACGCCAAGGCGTTCTTCAGCCCCGTCGAGCGGCGAGGACGCCATCTCGAGAGCAGCCTCCAGCATCCGGAGCCCCTGGTGGTGCGTTGGCGGCCCGGCCAGCATGAGGGCTACAGCAACCCGGGCTACGTGCTGCTCGGCGCCATCCTGGAGGCCTACGAGCAGAAGCCCTGGGACGAGGTCGTCTCGGCGCGAGTCCTCGCGCCGCTGGGCATCACCCGGTTCGCCTCCCTCGCCACGCACGCCGCCCCGAGGGACCACGCCAGCGGCCACACCGGCGCCGACCTGCGCCGCACCCCGGTGTTCTTCGAGCAGACGCAGGCGGATGGTGCGCTGTGGAGTACGGCGACGGACCTGGCCCTGCTGGGCCGCTTCGTGCTCACCGATGGCGCCTCCGCACCCGGGGTGCTGCGGCCCGAGACGGTCCGAGACATGAAGCGAGCCGCGTCGACGGTGGGCACCCGGGCGGGGCTGGCCTATGGCGCGGGGCTGGGCCTGCACCACCGCATCGTCGGAGGCTCGCTCTGGCTGGGCCACACCGGAGGCACGCTGGGTGCGAAGGCGAGCATGCATTTCCACGCCGAGCAGGGCATGGGCTACGTGCTGCTGCTCAACAGCGAGAATGAACTGCGCAAGCTCGAGGAGCCGCTCGCCGCCTTCATCACCCACCAGACGCAGTGGAAGGCGCCGGCGCCAGCCCTCCGCCCCATCGCAGGCGAGGTTGACGGCTGGTACCGCGTCATCAACCCGCGCATCTCGCTGGCGAGTCTCCCCACCTACCTGCTCCATGCAAGTCATGTGAAGGCGCAGGCCGACACGCTGACCATCGAGCCCTTCCTGCCGGGGTTCGGCTACCAGGCGACGCTGAAACACCACGGCGAGGGACTGCTCTCGGATATCGACTACGGCGACGTGGCCAACAGCGCCCTGGTCCGGGACGGCAACGGCACGGCCATGGGAATCGAGACCGGAGGCGACTACCTGCAGCGCACCTCGATGGTGGCGGCCGTCTTCCCGCTCGTGAGCGTGCTGCTGTCGCTCGTGCTGCTCGTGAGCACGCCCTTCGGCCGCCGCACCTCGCTGCGCAATCGCTGGGTGCGCCGCCTGCCGTCGCTCGCCTTGCTGTCACTGGTGCTCGGCATCGTCTGTGCGGCGAACCTCGAGTGGACCCTGCTCGGGTACAAGAACTGGCAGACGGTCGGCGTCTGGGCGGCCTCCGTGCTGTTCCCGGCGCTCGGGGTGGCAGGCCTCGTCCTCAGCGTGCGCACCTGGCGTCAGGAGCCCGCGCGGGTGGCCCGGTGGCGCTGCCTCCTCGGGTCCGCGTCCGTCGTGTGCCTGAGCGCCTGGTTCGCCACGTTCGGGCTGTTCTCGTTCGCGCTGTGGCGGTGGTGATTCACGACACAACCGAGGGCAGGAAATGAGGGTTGAACCCGCCCTGCGTGCACCCGGGGACTGGCATGAGCGTGTCCCCGCGCACGTCACAGCCGGGCAGGGCGGTGAGGTGCTTGTACCAGCTCTTGACGTAGCGCTCTTCGACCTTCGCCAGCTCGACCAACAGGTGGAAGCCGCCACGTGTCTTGAGCACCGTGAGGCAGTCGAGGTTGATTCTTCCCCCCACCTGGGCGAGCACCTCGGCGGGCTCCACGTGGTCGAAGTCGAGGTCCAGATAGACCTTTCGTGAACAGGCCTTCTGAATCTCGGACATCGTGAGCTGGTGTGGATTGTAGCCCTTGTATGGCTCGGTGATGAGCTTGGCCAACTCGATGAGCGTGTTCTTCGCCGCCTGCTCGAAGCTCCGCGGGTTGGGATTGATGTACAGCGCCAGCGCCTCCTGGGGGACGGGGTTCCCCCGGTCCTTGTAGGCCCCTACCGCGCACTCGACCTGGCGAATCTTGTCGACGAGCTGGGCCTTCGTGGAGGTGAACCGCTTGAGCTGTCCCTTGTCGCTCGAGAGCTTCTGTCCCTCGCCCGCGTACTTGTTCCGGGCGAAAAGGCAGACATAGTAGGTCTCGTCGGCCTGCAGCTCGGGAAGCCAGTCGATGAATCGACGCAGGCGTTCTTCATCCAGGATGACGACGTAGTTCTGGGGCGGGAGGGACATGGGCGGGGAATTGTTACGCCAGGGCAGGGCGCCGCACCACCTCGGCCAGCCCGTCCAGGAGCTTCCGTGCCGCCTCACGCGAGGGGAGCCCCGCCCGGACCACCAGCTCCTCCGAGTGATGGCTCGCCTCCACGTCGCGCTCCAACTGGCGCAGGGCCTCCTCCTTGGCCTCGTGAAGTCGTGCGCTCCCCGCCACACCCAGCCGACGCGCGGCCCAGGAATCAATCGCCCAGGCCAGCTCCGAGTGGCCCAGCTCTTCCTGCGCGATGGCGGTCATGACCTCACGCACCTCCGCATCCGCCGCGGTGCGGGCCTGCCAGCCCGCCATCAGCGCTCCCAGCGACTCGCGAACGCACCCCTCCCTGGCGTTCTCCAGCGCCATCGCCTCCAGCGAGCGCGGACGGAAGGGCTCCACGACCACCTCGGGCATGGACGCGCCATGGCGCAGCGCCAGGGCCTCCATTGCCTGAGCGTGGCGCACCTCCTCCTGGGCCGAACGGAGGGCCCTGCGTACCAGCGGGGACGGGGCGCCGTGCGCCTCCAGCTCCCGCGCCAGCCGCTCGAAGGCGGGAACGGAGGCGGCCTCCAGGTGGGCCTTCAGGGCAAACAGGGCGCCCAGCTCCGAGTCGGGTTTCACCCTGCCGGGTTTCGCCAGCCCCTCGGGGCGGCGCCCATCGCACCAGGACGAGCAGTCCGCCACGACGCCTCCATTCGGACCGGGCTGCCGGGGATGACACTCGATGCCGTTGTAGCAGCCCTGGAGCCCCTCCCTGCAGATCTCCTCACAGGAGGCCCCCGGCCGTGGGAACACACCGCCATCCGGCAGCGTCCTCGAAGAGACACTGATGAAGAAGAGCGGCTCTCCACACGCGAGCAGGGGCAGCGTGGGGGCAACGAGCAGCAGGCGGGTGAAGGCGGCTCGGAATTTCTTTCGGGACACGGAGGCCTCGTGAGGATTTGAGGGTGCAAGCCCCCCTCAGCACTGTCTGTGCCAATCACCCAGCCTCCTGTGATTGCACGCTTACGGTGTCACTGCCCCGGGAACCAGGGCATCCGCGTCAGGGGTTCCTGGGCCGATACCCGACGCCGTGGCCCCATCGGTTCAAAGCCGAAGCACGCACAGACCGGCGCGACGCACAGCGCAACGCGGTGGCAAGGGCGTGAGAAAATCATGCGGAAATCATGACGTGAGTCAGGGAGCGCGGCCTGAGAGCCTTTCCTTCCGCTGAGCCACTCAGCGGAAACCGGAGAGGTCCATCCATGATGCGTGACGTGAAGCGGGGGTTGTCCTTGGCGGGTGCCGTGGCTGCGTTGTGGGCCCTGCCCGCGGCGGCGGAGGGGACCCCGGTCGACTGCGGCAGCGTCGACTGCGAGGGCATCCGGGAGATGAAGGCGCTGTACACGGCCGAGGTGTCGTACTTCGGGGAGCGGGACCGCTATTCACTCGTCCTGGCGGACGTGGGCTTCGAGCCCGCCACCTGCGGGAACGAAGTTCGCGCGCGGACGCTGGGGCCGGGTTGGACGGTGGGCTGCAACTTCGCCTACCGCGTCACCTCCGTGACGGGCCTGCCTTCGGCCACCTTCACCGCCGAGGCCCTCGGCCTCCCGGGCACGCCGGCCGAGGGCCTCAAGCTGCAGATCAGCGCTCCCGCCCACCAGTCGCGGGTGTTCTGGCTGGAGCGCGGCGGCTCTCGCCGCACCGTGGGCTGGGACGAGTGCCTTCCCGCGAAGTCCTTCACCTGCGCCGCGCAGGAGCGCGAGGGATTCAACAGCCTCCGCAGCCTCTACACCGCGGAGCGCTCGTACTTCCAGGAGAAGGACCAGTACTCCAGCAACCTCGCGAACGTCGGCTTCCTGCCCGAGAGCTGCTCGGATGGAACGCGGCCCCCGGTGCAGGAGCCGGGCGGGGTGGCGGGCTGCCGCTTCGTCTACTCCGTCGCCGTCACCGGCCCGTACAGCTTCATCGCCACCGCGCGCGGCGTGTCCGGCACCGTCGAGGGCATGGTGCTGAAGGTGGATGAGACGGGAAGGCTCTCCGTCACCCAACCGCTCTTCCGGGACTGCGAGGGCGGGCAGGACCTGCCGTTGCCCTACTGAGTCCTCCCGCGTCTAGCGCAGCGCCGCGAGGGCCGCGCCGACCTTCGCCACCGTCACCGACACGGGCGTCGTCACCTCCGGAGCGAAGATGGCCACGCGGAGCTCCTCGAAGGCCCACCGCAGCTCCTGCGCCGCCTCCTGGTCTCTCACGGTGGCGCGCCTGGTGAGGAAGGTCTCCCACAGAGGGGTGAAGGGCGCGGCCTTCCCTGTGTCCTTGGCGGGGTTCGCCACCGCACGCGACAGCCGTGCCTGGGCCGCGCGGAGGTAGCGCGGGTAGTTCATCAGGCGCGCGAAGGGAATCCACTCGATGAGGTTCGCGGGGAACAGGTGCCCGAGCTGCGCGCGGATGTCCCGCACGGCCGCCGAGCCGCTCGGCCCCCTCGATGCTGTCTTGAGTGCGGCGAGCGTCGCGGCGAGCTCCGCGGAGGTGACGACGACGGCGTTCGCCCAGTCCCGGGCCGCACCCTCGATGCGCGGTGAGCCCTCGCGCACCAGCGCTCGAAGGCCGCCTTCGTGCGGGGCAGCGGCGCACCCGGT
>JBKGHK010000959.1:0-3311 GCA_046520375.1 Pyxidicoccus sp. 3LFB2 | reverse complement strand
GCCCTGCTCACCGCGCGCGGGCTGGCCCGCCCGCTGTGGCGGCTGATGGACTCCGCGCTGCGCATCGGCCGGGGCGACTTGACGACGCCGGTGCCGCCGGAGCCCACGCGCGAAATCGGCGTGCTGGCGCGCGAGTTGGAGGTCATGCGCGGCGCGCTGGAGAGCCGCGACAGGCAGCTGAAGATGATGCTGGCCGGCGTGGCCCACGAGGTGCGCAACCCCATTGGAGGCATTGCCCTGTTCTCCGGCATCCTCCAGGAGGACCTCCAGGCGGGCGCCCACTCCGAGGCGGGCGAGCACGTGAAGCGCATCCAGCGCGAGGTGGCCTACCTGCAGCGCATCGTCGAGGACTTCCTCGCCTTCGCCCGCGAGCAGCCGCTGGCCCGCGCGCCGGTGCAGGCCCCCGAGCTGCTCTCGGGCGCGTGCGAGCTGCTGGCCGTCGAGGCCGAAGCCCGGGGCGTCGCGGTGGAGGTGGAGGCCGCGCCCGCCGTGCTGGAGGCCGACGGCAGCCTGCTCACCGCCGCGCTGGTGAACCTGGTGAAGAACGCGGTGCAGGCCTCTCCTTCCGGAGGCCGGGTGCGCGTGTCCGGCGCCGCCGGGGACGGCCGCTACACCATCCGGGTCCGTGACGCCGGCCCCGGCGTGCCCGAGCCCGAGCGAGAGCGCATCTTCGAGCCCTTCTTCACCACGCGGGAGAAGGGCACGGGGCTGGGGCTGCCCCTGGCGCGCAAGATTGCGCTGGCGCACGGAGGCGAGCTGCACCTCGCCTCCGCGCCCGGCGACACTACCTTCATCCTCACGCTGCCCCTGGGCAACGGAGGCGTCAGCTCGCCGCGGTGAACTGCCGCGCCATCTGCCCCACCTGCTGGGACACGACGGACAGCGTGGCGGTGGCCTCCTGCGTGGACTCCAGGCGCTTGAGCGTGGAGTCCATGATTTGCGACAGGTCGCCAATGGCGGTGAAGATTTGAGAGAAGCCGGCGTTCTGCTGCGTCACCGCGGCGGCAATCTGCCGGGCGGCGGTCGAGTTCTCCTGGGAGATGCGCGACAGCTCCCGCAGCGAGTCACCGGAGGCCTTCATCTGGTCCAGGCCGGTGCCGATGGTGTGCACGCCCTGCTCGCCCATCAGCGCCGCGTCGCGGATGCCCTGGCTGATTTCCTGGAGGATGCCGCGGATGCGCCGCGTGGCCTGGATGGACTGGTCCGCCAGCCCGCGAATCTCCTTGGCCACCACCGCGAAGCCCCGGCCCTGCTCGCCCGAGCGCGCCGCTTCGATGGCCGCGTTGACGGCCAGGAGGTGTGACTGGTCGGCCAGGTCCTTCACCGTCTCGGTGATGTCGCCAATCTGCGTGGTGCTCTCCGCCAGCCGCACCAGCCGCTGTTGGATTCCGTCCACGGCGCGGCGGATGTCCGCCAGCCCGGTGACGCTCTGCTCCACCGCGGCCTCGCCCTTCTGGCCCAGCTCCTCCGCGCGGCGCGCCACCTGGAGCACCGCGTCCGCGCGGTCGGCCGCCATCAGCGAGGTGCGCTTGATTTCCTCCGACGTCACCTGCGCCTGGTGCAGCGCCGCCGCCTGCCGCACGAGGCTCTGCTGCTGCTCGTCGTTGGCCGAGCGCAGGTGGGTGCCCGCGTCGCCCAGCTGCGAGGCCGAAGCCTGCAGCGCCATGGGCAGCTGCCGCAGCTTGGCCAGCACCGCGTTCATCCCCGACGCCAGGGTGCCAATCTCGTCCGTGGACACCCACTCGGGCGACGTGGTGCGGCCATGCGCCAGGGCTTCAATCGCCACGCCCACCGCGCCGGTGCCCTGCGCCTGCCGGCGCGCCAGCATGTACGTGGTGATGGTGGGCAGGATGAGCACCAGCCCCGCCACCCACGCCATGGAGCCCAGCAGCTCCGTCACCAGCGAGCCGCCCAGCGAGTCCAGCAGCTGCGAGGTGTTGATGGACCCCTGGTTGCCCAGCTCCACGCGCAGCAAGTCCCGCAGGCCCAGCATCTTCACCGTCATCACACACGCGCTCAAAAGCAGCGTGGAGGCAATGGACGCCACGAAGGTGAAGGGCAGGAACCAGGACTGGCGTGGCCAGAAGAACCCGCCCCCCTGGGGCGCGACGCCCGGGTGCAGGCGCTGCTCCTCCATGGCCAGCGGGACGAGCTGCTTCTCCAGGCTGAGGGCGATGGGGAACGACATCACCACGCCGAAGCAGAAGGCGATGGTGGAGCCCAGCACCACGCGGAGGACTTCCTTGTCGAACTCCAGACACACCGGGATGCTGAAGCTCAGCCCGCCCAGCGTCCACGCCGCGTACGTCGTGAAGACGGTGCTCTGCCAGGGCAGCCGGAGGATGCGGCCCAGCCGCTCGCCGGGCGCGTCATCCTTGCGGTGGCGCAGGGCCCGCGACGCGAGCACGCGCAGCGCCGCGTACGGATAGACGGTGCCGAAGAAGAAGATGAGCGCGGGGGCGATGCGCGTGGTGGCCCACATTCCCTCGTCGCTGTTGAGCCCCATGGAGAGGGCGATGAGGTACGCGCAGTTGAGGCCGGGCAATGCCACCCAGCTGATGAACGTCAGAGCACCCCGTCTGGCGAACTCACCAATGACCTTCTCGTCCATGTTGTCCATGACTCGTGCCCCCCGAACGTGAGCGCGCCTCCCAGCGTGGCTGTCCCCCCCAGCTGGGCATGTAACAGCGGAACCTTCTCCGCCGCGCATGCCTGCGCTCACCGCTGCAGCTTAGTGAGCAACACCTCACGGATTCCAGCCACCGGGCCCGCGCGAATGCTCACAACCGTGAGAAAGGATTGGAATCCCTGCACTCCCAGTACGAATGAAACAATTCAGGGGTGCAGTCGCTCGACGAGCATACGAAGCCCCCCTGACGGGGCGATGGTGACGGCCCGGCGCTGAGGTCTTACCTGTGTGTCCACAGGCTTCAACTCGAAGCGGGAGAGGACGAGGCCGAGCACCACCTTCATCTCGTACAGCGCCAACGCCATTCCGATACATCTGCGCACACCGCCTCCAAAAGGCAGATATTCGAAAGGCGACCACACCCGCTCCATGAAGCGCTCGGGGCGGAACGCGTCGGGCTCGGCGTAGGTCTCCGGGCGGTGGTGGGCGAGGTAGATGCACGCGGCCACGGTGACGCCCGGGGGCACCTCGTGGCCCTGGACGCGGAAGGGCGCCTGGGTGCGGCGGGCGACGACGGGGATGATGGGGTGCAGGCGCAGCGTCTCCTGGCACACCGCCTTCAGGTAGGGCGCGGTGCTTCCGGCGAGCGCGGCGGGGGTCGGCTCGGCGCCCAGGCCGCGCA
>JBKGHK010000958.1:0-3315 GCA_046520375.1 Pyxidicoccus sp. 3LFB2 | reverse complement strand
CGCCAAGCGCATCGGGCCTCGCCCCGACCTGCGCCAGGCCCTGGGACCGGCTGGGCATCTTCTAGCCCGTCCCCACGCGGCGGGAGTGCGCGCTGCGCGCTCCCGCCGCCGTCGTACCCCCGTGGTGTGTCCCTTCCTTCCGCACCGCCGCCCACGCCCTTCCCCGAGCCGGGCGGCCTGCTGCTCCCAAGACCTGCCATGTCCCATTCCTCGAAGAAGAAGAAGGTGATGCTCGGCGCGGGCCTCGCGTGCGTGCTCGTGGCCGTGGGGTTTGCCTCATGGAGCCTGCTGTCGCCAGGGCCGGTGCCTGAGTCCGCCCCTGCGGTGTCCGTGCGCCCGGCGCTTCCTCGCGCGACTCCGCCTGCCCAGGCGCAGCCGCCCCGCAAGGCGCTGACGCCGGTGGTCATCAGCGAGCCGAGGGCCCCCGGGGCGGTCCAGGTGACGGGCCGGCCGCGCCTTCCGGTGGATGACCTGCGCGACAGGATGATGGCCAGCCATCCGGACCTCGCGCAGTTCCGCACGCTGCAGCGCAAGGTGCTGCCCAAGCCCGAGGAGCGCGAGGTGCTCCGCGCCATCTACAAGGACCGCGAGCAGATTGCGGTGGCGAAGAAGGAGCTGCTCGCCGAGGACGAGAAGACCTTCAGCGAGGACAACCAGTTCCGCCGGCTGTACCGGGTGGAGTACCTGGGCATGGCGCTGGAGTGGAAGGACAACCCCGAGCGCGCCCATGTGCTCGACACCGTCGAGTCACTGGTGAGCGCGCAGAACATTCTTTCCTCACAGGAACACGAGCTGCGCCGCTCGCTGTCTGGGGACAAGGTGGAGCTGATGATGATTCTGCTCCACAACGATAGGGCCCGGGCCGAGCAGCTCATCGAAGCCTCGCGCGGCACGGAATACGAGAGACTTCTCGTCTACGCGCGGACGCGCTTCGATGCGCTCTGGGCACTGGCGAAACAACCGCAGCAACTCACCCCCTGAGGCACTCCGGCATGGCACTGATTCAGCGTTGGTGGTTCACCCTGGGCATCCTCTCGTGCGGCACCTCCTGCCAGCCGGAGGCCACGCCGGAGGGGCGTGACGTCTCGGGGATGCAGACGGAGGAGGCCGCGGAGTGCGGGGGCCAGTTCACCGTCCCGGACGAGTTCTTCCAGTTCGGCACCTCGGACCAGGACCGGGCGACGGCGGTCAGCGTGGACTCGAGCGGCGCCATCTACCTCACGGGCACCACGCGGGGGCTCATCGGAGAGCCGGGGGAGCAGGGCGGCAGCCAGGACGCCTTCGTGGCGAAGCTGAACGCGTCCATGCAGTTCCAGTGGGTGCACCAGGTGGGCTCCAGCGGGGATGACACGACGTGGGATGTGACCACGTCCGCCGCGGGTGACACGTACGTGGTGGGGCTCACGCCGGGGGCGATGCCGGGGCAGGGCTCGCGGGGGCAGTCGGACTTCTTCGCCATCAAGTACAACACCTCGGGCGGCCGGGACTGGCTCGTCCAGGGCGGCTCGGCCGAGGAGGACTACGGGCAGTCCATCGCGCTCGCGCCGAACAACCGGCTGCGCATCGCCGGGTCGACGCTGGCGGACCCGAGCATGGGCTTCGACGCGGTGGTCTACGAGGTGGACGCGTCGAACGGCCACATCCTGGAGGACGTGGCCTTCGGCTCCACCAGCGGAGCGGGCGAGCGCGGCGAGGGCGTGGCCGTGGCGGCGGACGGGCGGACGTGGGTGGTGGGCTCCACGCTGGGGAACCTGGGCGGAACCCCGTCGGGCTCCACGGATGCCTTCATCCGCGAGCTCGACGCCAACCTCAACGAGGTGTGGACGTACAAGCGCGGCACGGCGGACATCGACGCGGCGCTGGAGGTCGTCTCGGCGGGCAGCAATGGGACGTACATCCTCGCGCTGTCCTACAGCAACCTGGTTGACGGGGGCCGGGAGAACGACGGCATCGCCAATGCCTTCCTGATGCGGTTCAACACCCAGCGGGAGCTGCGGTGGGTTCGCCGCATCGGTGCGAGCAACTACCCCACCAGCGCGACGGGGCTCGCCGTCGACGCCAATGGCAATGCGTATGTCGCCGGCTGGACGAGCGGGGCCCTGCCCAATGCGCAGCACCAGGGCGGGACGGATGCCTTCGTCGTCCGCTTCGACCGGTCGGGAAACATGAACCGCACGTGGCAGTGGGGCACGGCGGCGGATGACGAGGTACGGGACGTGGTGCTGGTCGGGACGAACACGGCCGTCGCGGTGGGGACGACGGCCGGCGACCTTGGAGCCCCCAACCAGGGCTCACAGGACGTGTTCGTCGTGAAGTTCGCGACGGACTCGTAGCAAGCAGTATCCGCTCAATCCAAGGGGGCAACACGTGAAGAAGACCATCACCGCAGTGGTTGGTGCACTGGCGTTGCTGTCGGAACCCGCCTACGCATGGTGGGCGCCGAGTGAGTACCGGTGCCAGTTCGACCAGATCAACGACCCGCAGCAGTCCGACGGCCGGCGCCGCTGGGCGCAGCGCTGGATGCAGGGCAACCCGTACGGCATCACCACGTGGGGCGGGCGCGACATGCGCTACTGGCAGTCGTCCTTCACCTCCGAGTGGAACGACGCCTACGCCCAGAACTACATCCTCTACCCCGTCTACGCGGACCCCTGGAACATGTATGCGCCCTGGAAGGGGCCGGGAAGCATCGGGACCACCACGGCCGCGCTCACGGGGCCTGAAATCCAGATGCTCCCGCACACCGTCAAGCCGGCGCACATCGAGATGGACGGCCTGTGCGAGCCCGGGTGCTACACGCCGGACCAGCAGATTCTGCTGTCCGACGGGCCCCGGGGCATCCGCGAGTCGCTGGAGACGGGGCGGCTGGACCTGGTGACGCTGACGCCGGAGGCCACCTTCGCCAAGCTCGACCTGATGGAGAACAAGGTCCAGACCTACACGCTGGACCGCAAGGAGGGTGAGCAGGAAATCCTCACGTTCCACACGGCGTCGGGCGGCGAGCTGCGCGTCACCACCGAGCACCCGCTGGTGATGCCGGACGGCACGCTCAAGCGGGCGCGCGAGGTCAGCGCCGGGGAGAGCCTCGTCACGAAGGAGGGCAAGTTCGACCTCATCGTGGAGGTGGACAAGGACCTGGTGGTGACGAAGGCGTACAACGTGGCGCCCGGTGACGACGGACCTGCGTCGAACATCCTGGTCGGCGCAGGGCTTCCTGAGCGGCTCGCAGCGCTTCCAGAGACGAGTACCTGTACGGAGATGAACCGGCTCATCATCCGCAGCAACGTCGCCGGACGGAATCGTGCCGGGCGGCAA
>JBKGHK010000957.1:0-3317 GCA_046520375.1 Pyxidicoccus sp. 3LFB2 | reverse complement strand
TCGGGAGCCTCATCGCAGGCGGCTACGTGCTGGAAGGAACGCTCCTTCCGCCCGGAAGACGGGCCTGCGGAATGACGGTTCCTTCCGCAACACCTGCCCCCGGCTGAAACCCCACCTCGGAGGGTGTCCTGGAAGGAACGCTCCTTCCACGTCGGCACGCACCAGGGTGCGCGGCCCCCGGGAAAACGGACCCTGTGGAATGACGGTTCCTTCCGCAGCACCCGCCGGGGCGGAAGGCTCGGGTCCGCAGTGGACTGGCGATTCCGTCGTGCACTCCCCGGCCGTCCGGCCATCATACGGAGACCGGGTTCATCTCCGCCTGCGACACGGTGAACGGTGGCCTGCGTGGAGCGAGCGGTGACATAGGATGAAACCGTGGATTCCTGGCAGCCGCTCAGTGCGCACGTGGTGGATGTCCTCTTCGCGGGGATGGCCCGCCGCGCCCGGTTGTTCACCGATGGCTGGGGAGACGAGCGGTTCCTCGAGGCCGTGGAGGTGGGGACCTCCTTCCTCCCGGAGCCGGCGCGAATCTCTCCGAGCTGGAGCGAGCCAACGTCCCGCCGGGGAGCGTGGGTCCAGGACGGAACGTTCACCTCGCCACTGGCCCTGCTGGCGCCCGCCGCGCAGACAGCGCATGTGCGGTGGCTCAGGGCCGGAAGCTCCCGAGGGCGCGCGGCCTGCGTGGTGCTCGCCGCCTCGCGGGAGGAGGGCTTCGCCCTGCGCGAGCGCCTCTACACACCGCTCGTCCAGGAAGGCATCGACCTGCTGCTGCTGGAGAACCCCTACTACGGCCTGCGTCGGCCGCTCGGCCAGCGGGGCGGAGCGCTGCGCACCGTCAGCGACCATGTGCTGATGAACCTGGGCATGGTGGAGGAGGCGCGCGCCCTGCTCGCGTGGCTGCGAAGCGAAGGCTACGAGCGCCTGGGCATCGCGGGGTACAGCATGGGCGGGTACATGGCGGCGCTCACGGCGGTGCTCTTCCCGGAGCCCCTCGCGGTGGCGGCGCTGGCGGCGGGCGCGTCCCCCGTGCCCGTGTTCACCCGGGGGCTGCTGTCCTGGTCCATCGCCTTCGCGGAGCTCGACGGCGCCCGCCGAGACGCCGAGCAGGCCCGGCTGCGACTGGGCCGCATCTTCGACCTGGCGAACCTGACGAAGTTCCCGCCGCCGAGGCAGCCCGGAGCGGCCATCCTCCTGGCCTGCAAGCGGGACGGCTTCGTCCCGGCGGCGGAGACGCGCACCCTGCAAGCCCACTGGAAGGAGAGTGAGCTGCGCTGGGTGAACGCCGGTCACGTCTCGGCCATCGTCACCGAGCGCTCGGCATTGTGTGCGGCGGTCCGCGATGCGCTCGTTCGCGTGGAGCCGTCAGTGCGGCGGTCTTCGGATTGACGCGGCAAGCACTGCCTGCGCATTGCCAGACACGGTCAGCTATCGACTCTCAGGACAGGCCGCGGGACTCGAGGTAGCAGGACGCTCGGTTGGGAAGACGGGCAGATAACAAGCACCTTTGAACACGTAGACGTCCTTGTCGCAGTCCTTCGCGTCTGCGGCGATCTTGATCCAACAGCCGCCATGAATGGGGACCTGCACCTTGCCAGGGCAGCGGCCATTGGCATCCGGCCGGCGCTGCCCCGGGAAGGGCTTCGGTGGCAATTCCAGCGCAATGGTCGACCACGCAGACGGCACCTGGGCGGGAGACACCGGAGCCATCAGCGCTGAGTCTCCGACCGCCGCGGTACCCCCATCCTTCGCCTCGTCCTGCTCCGCGAGTTGCACCGTCGCGGGCCCCTCGACAGACGCTGAGCGCAGCATCCACGCAGTGCCCAGTGACAGCATCGCTCCCAGGCTGGCCGCGACGAGCCAGGACCGACTGCGCAGTGCCGGCTCTTGCTGCACGAGGGGCTGCCGGAAACCGCTGACTCCCTCAGGACGAGGCTCCTCCCTGATGGAGCGAGGCATCTCTGCATCAGGCCCAGGCTCCTCCCTGCCGAAACGAGTCACCTCCGCATCAGGCCCAGGCGCCTCCCGGCTGAGCCAAGGCACATCCGAATCAGAGGGAGGTTCCTCTCGGACGAAGCGCGTCACCTCCGCCTCGCGCCGAGGCTCTACCAGGATGAATCGCATCCCCCCCGCCCCTGCTGGCAAAGGGCCTTGCCGAACGAAGAGCGTCACCTCCGCCCCCGGCAAAGGGCCCTGTCGAACGAAGAGCGGCACATCCGCCGCCGGGCCCGACTTCCGCGCGGCCTGCTCCAGTGATTCGGCCAGCTCGCGGGCACTGCCACGTGCCTCGGGGTCCACGGAGAGCATCCGGCGGATGAGGGCACTCAACTCCGAGCAGCAGCGGGCGTTGACGGCGCACGGAGGCCGGGGCCCCGACCGCTCCGCGTTCAGGAAGAGCGCGCCCTCTTCCGAGCCGTCCCTCCCAAGAGGGTACGTATCCGTCACCAGCCGATAGGCGGTGATGCCCAGCGCGAAGACATCATCCGCGGGCCCGGGCGCATACGGCGCGGCCAGGGGCCGGGCAGGGCGAATCACCGTCCGCCACGCTTCCGGCGAGCGATAGGCGGGAGTCCCGGGAGGGAACGGCTGCCACGTCAGCGTGGCCGCACCGAGGTAGTGCCCGGAGCCGAAGTCGAGCAGGAAGGGCTGCCCGTCCCCATCACTCACCCGCACGTTGTCGCCCTTCACGTCCCGGTGGAGGCCCCCCGCCGCATGCGTTGCCTCCAGCGCCCGCGCGAGGCTGGCGAGAAGCTGAAGCACCCGCCGAGACGTGGGCAGACACTCCCGCCCCCACTGATACAGCGGCATGCCATCCACGTACGCCATGACGACATAGGGGTGGAGCGCCCCCGACGGATGTTGCCAGACGCCATGTCCCACGAGGCGCGGGACGTTCGGGTGACGGATGCGAGAGAGGAGCTCCACTTCACGCGCGAAGCGCTCATCCCGCGGATGCATGGCCAGCTTGAGGGCCACGGGGTGCATGGGGCCTTCGACTCCGACGGCGCGGTACACGGTGCCGTACGCGCCCCGGCCGCACCGGTCCACCACGCGCCATGACCCCACCCTCGTTCCCGGAGGGAGGCGCTCCGGACTCAGGTAGTCAGGCTCCATGAAACGGCGAGCCTACTCGCCGCATAGGCCCGCGCGCAGTGGGTTTGTCAGTCTCGCCCCGTCCCAGCCACCAGCCCATGGCGGTCCCCGGGGCGTCGCTCCGACTGCGCGCCCCTGTCAGCCTCCCCAGGCAGACAGGGCGGCGCGGAAGGAACGTTGGCTCTGTCTCGACCCTGGTGCGGACATGAGCAGGGCGCAGTTGTGGA
>JBKGHK010000956.1:0-3322 GCA_046520375.1 Pyxidicoccus sp. 3LFB2 | reverse complement strand
TGGATGCGGCCGGCAACGTGGACCCGACGCCCGCCACCTACGCGTGGACGGTGGACCTGACGGCCCCGGTGGCGCCGACCATCGACGCGCCGGCCGATGGCGCGGTGGTGGGCACCGCGACGCCCACCCTCTCCGGTACCGGTGAGGCGGGCAGCAGCATCTACCTGGAGCTCGACGGCGCCACCTACGGCCCCATCCCGGTGGATGGGACGGGCAACTGGACCTTCACGGTGCCCGTGCCCCTGGCCGAGGGCCCCTACACGGTGTCCGCCACCAGCGTGGACGCCGCCGGCAACAGCGCCGGCCCGGTGACGAGCACCTTCACCGTCGACCTGACGGGCCCCAACACGCTCATCACCTCCGGCCCCCCGGCCCTCACCCGCGAGACGTCCGCCACCTTCGACTTCGACCAGGAGGGCGGCGGGGTGTCGTACCAGTGCAGCGTGGACGGCGCTTCGTATGTGCCGTGCACGGACCCGACGACGTTCGGTCCCTTCGCGGACGGCGAGCACGTGCTGCTGGTGCGCGCGGTGGACGCATCCGGCAACGTGGACCCGTCGCCCGCCGAGCACCGGTGGACGGTGGACGCCTCGGCGCCCGACACGCTCATCGCCTCCGGCCCGGCCGACCCGACGAACGCATCGACGGCGACCTTCGACTTCGAGGCCAACGAGCCGAACGCCACCTTCGAGTGCAGCGTGGACGGCGCGGCCTTCGTGCCGTGCACGGACCCCGACACCTTCGAGGGCTTCGCGGAGGGTGAGCACACGCTGGCCGTCCGCGCGGTGGATGCGGCCGGCAACGTGGACCCGACGCCGGCCACCTATACGTGGACGGTGGACGTCACGGCTCCGGTCGTCCCGGTCATCACCGGCCCGGCCAATGGCGCGGAGCTGAACTCGGGCAACGTGACCATCACCGGCACGGCGGACGGCGCCACGTCGGTGACGCTGACGGTGGGCGGGGCGACGTATGGCCCCATCCCCGTGGATGCGCAGGGCAACTGGACCTTCACGCCGCCGGTGACGCTGGCGGACGGCCCGTACACCATCTCCGTGGTGGCGGTGGACGGCGCGGGCAACACCAGCGCGCCGGCGACCTCCACCTTCACGGTGGACCAGTCCGCGCCGGACACCGAAATCGACAGCGGCCCGCCGGCACTGACCAACGTGGCCACGGCCGACTTCGTGTTCTCCTCCGACGAGAGCCCGGTGACCTTCCAGTGCAGCCTGGACGGCGCGGCCTTCGCGCCGTGCACGGCCCAGCAGACCTTCGGGCCGCTCGCGGACGGCGAGCACACGCTGGCGGTGCGCGCGGTGGATGCGGCCGGCAACGTGGACCCGACGCCCGCCACCTACACCTGGGAGGTGGATACGGTGGCGCCGGTGGTGACCATCACCACGCCCGCCAATGGCGCGGTGCTCCCGACTCCCGACGTGACGTACTCGGGCACGACGGTGCCGGGCGCCCAGGTGACGGTGGTGGTGGACGGTGTCCTGGTGGGCACCGTGACTGCTGACGCCTCGGGCATCTGGACGCTCCCTTCGGGCACGCCGCTGATGGACGGGCCTCACTCCGTCACCGTCACGGCCACGGACCCGGCGGGCAACACCAGCGAGCCCGTGACGCACACGTTCGCCGTGGACGCGCTGCCGCCGGACACGACGTTCACCGTCACGCCGCCCGCGGTCACCAATGCCACCACCGCCACGTTCGAGTTCACCTCGGACGAGTCGGGAGTGACGTTCGAGTGCAGCCTGGACGGCGCGGCCTTCACGCCTTGCACCACGCCGCTCGCGCTGGGCAGCCTGACGGAAGGTGAGCACACCCTGCAGGTCCGCGCCGTGGACGCGGACGGCAACGTGGACCCCACGCCGGCCTCCTACACCTGGACGGTGGACGTCACCGCGCCGGATACCTCCATCGTGAGCGGCCCGGCGCTCGTGGATGCGCCGAGCACGGCCACCTTCGACTTCGCTTCGACGGGCGGCGGTGTGGCGTACGAGTGCAGCCTGGATGGCGCGGCCTTCGTGCCGTGCACGGACCCGGTCACCTTCAGCAACCTGGCCTCGGGCCCGCACAACCTCGCGGTGCGCGCGGTGGACGCGGCGGGCAACGTGGACCCGACGCCGGCCACCTACAGCTGGGCGGTCAGCGCGGACACGGACGGCGACGGCCTCACGGACGCCGAGGAAATCGCGCAGGGCACGGACCCCAACAACCCGGACACGGACGGTGACGGGCTGACGGACGGCATCGAGGTGAATGTCGGGGGGACGGACCCGCTCGACGACGACTCGGATGACGACGGCCTGATGGACGGCACCGAGGACGCCGACCACGACGGCATCGTGGACGCGAACGAGACCGACCCGAAGAACCCGGACACGGACGGCGACCTGCTCGCCGACGGCCTGGAGCTGGGCCTGACGGAGCCCGAGGGCACCGACACCGACCTGGCGGTCTTCACGCCGGACCTGGACCCGACCACCACGACGAACCCGCTGAACGTCGACACCGACGGTGGCAGCGTGCGCGACGGAGTGGAGGACGCCAACCACAACGGCCGCGTGGACGCGGGTGAGACGAACCCGCTCCTGGCCGCGGACGACACCGACTCCGACGGCGACGGTGTGGACGACGTCACCGAAGTCGAGCTGGGCCTCGACCCGCGCGATGCGGACACGGATGACGACGGCGTCATCGACGGCGCCGACGGCCTCACCGACACGGACGGGGACGGCACCATCGATGCCCGTGACCCGGACAGCGACAACGACGGCCTGAACGACGGCCTGGAGCTGGGCGTGACGCGGGAGAATGCGCCGGCGGGCACCAACACCAACTCGCCCAACTTCGTCCCGGACAGCGACCCGAGCACCACCACCGACCCGAAGAAGGCGGACACGGATGGTGACGGGCTGAACGACGGCGTGGAGGACGCGGACCACAACGGCGGCGTCGGTGCCACCGAGACGGACCCGAAGAACGCGGACACGGACGGCGACAGCCTGAACGACGGCGTCGAGGTGAACGGCTCCAGTGGCACGGACCCGCGCAACCCCGACACGGACGCCGACGGGCTGAACGACGGCCGCGAGGACACCAACCGCAACGGCGGCCTCGACAACGGCGAGACGGACCCGAAGAACCGCGACACCGACCTGGGCGGTGCCAGCGACGGTGAAGAGGTCAACGGCGGTGGCAACCCGCTGGACGGCAATGACGACTTCGTCGTCGTGGGCCGTGGCTGCAGCACGGGCGGGGCGGGCACCTTCGCGCCGCTGGCGATGCTGCTCCTCGCCCTGCCGATGCTGGGCCG
>JBKGHK010000955.1:0-3330 GCA_046520375.1 Pyxidicoccus sp. 3LFB2 | reverse complement strand
CACCGTGCCCAGCATGGCCAGCACCGCCGCGCACGTCAGCCCCACCGCGAGCCCCTGGGCCCTCACCGCCAGCACCACCCCCGCCAGGAGCGCGAGTCCGCCCAATGCCCTGCCCCAGCTCCGGTTTCGCGACAGCCAGCCCGCGGGCCCCGCGGCGCCCTGGAGCACGGCGATGCCCAGCAACAGCAGCAGGGTCGAGCTCGCCATGGCCTCCTCGCAACAGGTGAATGGTACTGAGAATGATTCTCAATACCGAAAGCGAGGGCACTTCAACCGTACCGTCGAACGGAAGTCAAGGCAGGCCACGACGCACTGCATGGGACTCTCCATCAATGCGTGGAGCGCCTGTTTTGCTCGCGGGATTTCAATCACTCACACCCCGGAAAGCGAGGCAGGCGCGCGGCCATCGAAGGTGTTAGACGAAGCGCCGCCCATGTCCACCCCCGCCCTCGAGCTCCAGGGACTCACCAAGCGGTACGGCACCTTCACCGCGCTGCAGTCGATGGACCTGTCCATCCGCCCGGGTGAAATCTTCGCCCTGCTCGGTCCCAACGGCGCCGGCAAGACGACGATGATTGGCAGCGTGTGCGGCCTGGTGAAGAAGACCGCCGGCACCATCCGCGTCTTCGGCAAGGACCTGGACCAGGACCCGGTGGGCCCGCGCTACGACATCGGCCTGGTGCCGCAGGAAATCAACTTCGACCCGTTCTTCTCCGTGTCCGAGTCCCTGCGGATTCAACTCGGCTACTACGGCCGTCCCCGGGACGAGGCCCGCATCGACGAGGTGCTCACCGCCCTCAACCTGCACGCCAAGAAGGACGCGATGACGCGCGCGCTGTCCGGCGGCATGAAGCGCCGGCTGCTCATCGCCAAGGCGCTGGTGCACCGGCCCCGCCTCGTCTTCCTGGACGAGCCCACCGCCGGCGTGGACGTGGAGCTGCGCCGCGACTTGTGGACGTATGTCCGAAGGCTTGCCAGCGAGGGCACCACCATCGTCCTCACCACGCACTACCTCGAAGAGGCCGAGGAGCTGGCGGACCGGGTGGGCATCATCAACGAGGGCAAGCTCCTCATGGTGGAGGACAAGACGACGCTCCTGCGCCGCTTCGGCGAGCGCCGCGTCGTCGTCACCTTCGACCACCCGCAGACGGCCCTGTCGGACGCCGGCCGCCGCTTCTCCGCCGCCCTGTCCGCGGATGGCCGCACCCTCACCTATGTCGAGCGCGAGGGCTGCGCGCCCTCCGGCGAGCTGCTGCGCGCCCTCTACGCCGAAGGGCAGCCCATCGCCGACGTGGAGACGCGTCGCTCGCGCATGGAGGACGTGCTCATCGAAGTGCTCCGTGGCCGTCCCCAGGCCGCCTGACCCCACCGCCCGCTTTCGCCCACCATGAACGTCCTCGGGATGCAGACGCTGTTCGCGAAGGAGGTCCGGCGCTTCATGCGCGTGCCGGGCCAGACCGTCCTCTCGCCCCTCATCAGCACCACGCTGTATTTCATCGTCTTCGGCTACTCCATCTCCGGCCGGGTGCAGACGGTGGATGGCGCGCCCTACCTGCACTTCATCGTGCCGGGGCTCGTCTTCCTCGGCATCGCCAACAACGCCTTCCTCAACAGCTCCTCGTCCCTGTTCATCACCAAGATTCAGGGCACGGTGGTGGACCTGCTGGTGTCGCCCCTGGGCCCCGGCGAGCTGATGGCCGGCTTCATCGGCGGCGCCATGGTGCGAGGCCTCGTGGTGGGCGGCCTCACCTGGGCCGTGGCCGCCCTCTTCACCGGCTTCAGCCTGGAGCACGCGTGGGTGGCCGCGTACTACCTGCTGCTCTCCTCCTATGTGTTCAGCGTGCTGGGCATGCTGGCCGCCGTCTGGGCGGAGAAGTTCGAGCAGATCAACTTCTTCCCCACCTTCGTGATGCTGCCCCTCACCTTCCTGGGCGGCGTCTTCTACTCGGTGCGGGAGCTGCCCTCGCCGTGGCGGGAGGTCAGCCTCTTCAACCCCATGGTCTACATGGTGGAGGGGCTGCGCTACGGCATGCTGGGCCGCAGCAGCTTCTCCCCCCTGGGCGGAGGCGCCATCCTCGCCGGCGTCGCCGTGGTGGCCACCTTCACCACCTGGGCGGTGTTGAAGTCCGGTTACAAGATGAAGGCCTGAGTCCTACATCCACCTGAAACCCGGCCCCCCAGGGCTGGGTCTCTGTGGGGTATTTCTCGACTGGGCATTTCCCACCCGGTGAGAAAGAGGGCTATTCTCAGCGTCACATCATGGCTGTGCCATTCGGTAAGTACGAGTTGTTGCGGAAGATTGCCTCCGGGGGAATGGGGCAGATCTTCCTCGCCCGCGAGTATGGGACGGGATTCGAGCGACTGGTCGTCCTCAAGCTCATCCTGCCGCACCTCGCCGAGGACGATGAGTTCCTCAGCATGTTCCTGGATGAGGCGGGGCTCGTCGCCCGGCTGACGCACCCCAACCTCATCACCATTCTGGACCTGACGGAAATCGAAGGCCGCCACTGCCTGGCCATGGAGTACGTCCAGGGTGACGACGTGCGTCGTCTGGACAAGTTCTCCCGTGCGCACGGCAAGCCGCTGCCGGTCGGTTTGATTCTTCGCATCATCGCGGACGCGGCGGCGGGGCTTCACTACGCGCACGAGGCGAGAGACCCACAGGGCAAGCCGATGCGGCTCGTCCACCGCGATGTGTCACCGCAGAACATCCTCGTCGGCTTCGACGGCGGGGTGAAGGTCATCGACTTCGGCGTGGCCAAGGCGGCCACCAGCAGCCAGAACACGGCCACCGGCGTCCTCAAGGGGAAGTACCCCTACATGTCGCCCGAACAGGCGAACGGGCAGAGCATCGACGCGCGCAGTGACTTGTTCGCGCTGGGCGTCGTGATGTGGGAGCTGCTCACGGGCAAGCGCCTCTTCAAGGGCGAGTCGGACCTGATGACGCTGCGGCTGGTGAAGGACTGCCAGGTGCCGCGGCCGTCGCAGCTCAACCCCAAGCTGCCGCCGGGGCTGGACGAAATCCTGCTCAAGGCGCTGGCCCCCACGCCGGAGGCCCGCTACCCGGACTGCGGCGCCTTCCGGCTGGCGCTGGAGGACTACGCCCTCAACCTGCGGCTGCCCTCCAGCAGCGCGCACCTGGCCGCGTACCTGCGCGAGGTGTACGCGGAGCGCATCGCCACCGAGACGGACCCGGCGAAGCTGGACCAGCTCGCCGAGGACGCGGACCTGGACTCGCGCTCCAACTCGTCGCTGAGTGGCGTGGGCGGCCCCCGCTCCGCCGCGTCCCGCGCCGTGCCGCGCCCGTCCCAGGGCCCCGTTCCGGGCACG
>JBKGHK010000954.1:0-3332 GCA_046520375.1 Pyxidicoccus sp. 3LFB2 | reverse complement strand
GCCGCGGGCGTGGGGGTGGCGCGCAGCACAGAGAGGAGCTGCTCGCCTCGGGGGACAGGGCACGTCCAGCTTCAGCGGCGTGCACGCGGCCCGGCCCGGCGTCACGGTGAAGAGCGGGTTGAGGCGCAGCGGCAGGTGCGGGCGCAGCGTGCGCTCGCGCCACACCGCGCGCGCCAGCTCCGTCACCGCCCAGAAGGAGAAGAAGGTCCGCCGGCGCGTGTTGCCGCTGGGCACGGTGCGCACGTCATAGCCTTCGTCGGCCGTGCGCTCGCCGTAGGAGATGGGGCCGAAGAAGCTCGTCGTCTCGTTCTTCGCGCAGAAGCGCTGCAGGTACGTGTAGACCTGCCGCTCCACGCGGCGAGCGTCGGAGGTGTCCGGGCGCTCACCGCCCTTCACGTAGCGCGCCCAGACGTTGTCGTACATGGCCGGGCTGGAGAGGAACACCGCCTCCTGGATGGCCGGTTCCGCCGCCCGCTCGCGCAGCTGCCGCCGCAGGGCATTGCGCTCCTCGACGTAGCGGGCCTGGAGCGACTCGCGCCGCGTGCGGTAGCGGGCCAGCGCGTCCCGGACCGGAGCGCCCTGGCGGGGCTTGAGCACGGGCTCGCGTCCCTGGGCGAGCGCCTCCTGGAGGGCCCGCACGTCGGCGTCGCCCCCGTGGGCCCGCACCTCCGCCAGCAGCGCCGCTTCGTCCGCCAGCAGCGCGGTGGTCTCCGCCAGCAGCGGCTCGGAGAGCCCGAGCGACTCCAGCCAGTCGAACGGGAAGCCCGCGTGCCGCAGCACGAACAGCTCGCCCAGCGTCCAGGACTCACTCATCCGTGCACCCTCGTCAGGACGGACTTCCCCACCAGCGTGTCCACCAGCTTGCGCCGCTGCGCCTCCGGGACGATGCCCAGCACCTCGGACGGGGGCGCGGGCCGGTCCAGGCCGGACAGCTTCGGCGCCAGGCGCGCGTCCATTGCCAGCACCGTGCCCGTGCGCAGGTTCGCCGCGTACCACGAGGGCTTCGCCGCACCGTCGAGGGACGCCGGCAGGTGGACCAGCGCGCAGTCGTCATCAAGGCGGATGGGCTGGCTGTCCGGGGCGTCGCGTCCCGCCTCCGTCGGCGGAGGCACGTCCGTGGGCCCTCGCAGGTAGGCGGCGGCGACACGGCCCGGATTCAGCGGAGCGCGCCGCATCAGCCGGGTGGAGAGCGCCGTGAGCACTTCCTGGAGCTGGACGCCCGAGAGCGTGGCCGGTGCATCGAAGGGCCGGCTCCGCGCGAGGTCCCGGTCCTCGGCCGGGGCACGCACCTGGACGGGGCGCCAGCAGAACCGGGGGCCGACCTCGTGCCGCGCCAGTCGCCAATGGAAGGGGCGCACTCCGGCCACGTGGTGGAACAGGGGCTCCGCTTCGAGCGCCGCCAGCGTTGATTCGAGGGCGGCCTCGTCCACACCCGGTGCGCCCACCCACCACTCCGCGACGATGCGCACGCCCGCGGCGCGCAGGCGCTCGACTCCGCGCGCCAGCTCCGTCCGGCGGCGCCAGTGGCCGGAGGGCTCCTGCACACCGTCCGCGCTCACAGCGCAGAAGCCCACCACCGCCACGCGGCAACCGCTCTCCACCAGGGCATCCCCGTGCGCGAGCGAGGAGAGCCCCACATGGCCACCCCAGGGGGCGCCACCCGTGAAGGCCCTCACCTGCTCCGGCGTGCGGACCCCGAGCACCTGCCCCGCCGTCAGCGCCCCGGCGAGTTCCGGTTCGGGCTCATCCAGGCTCGGCCAGTCGGCCTCGTTGTCGGCGGGCCTGGGCGTGGAGACCCACAGGTCGAGCGCTTCGGGAATCCAGACGAGGGGCTCCAGCCCTGGCGCACCCGACACCGGGGCCACGCGCCAGCGAAGGGGCGCCGACGCCTCGATGAACCGTGCCCGCTGGAACATGGACATGTGGGCCAGCACCTTGCGGTGTGCCAGCGCGAAGGGCCCGTCGAGCTCGAGGACCACGTCCGGAGGACACGCCCGCGCTAGCCACGCCGCCGCGGGAAGCTGCTGGTCCCGCTCCAGCCACAGGCGCACCCGCTCCGCGCCCAGGAAGCGCTCGGCGGCGCGGGCCAGGTCTTCTTCGTAGGGCGCGGGCTGGCCCACCGCGCGCAGCACGTCCGCGCTCCGCTCGGTGGTGCCCTCTTCCAGCTCCAGGTCGTCGAGCCGCAGGTGCACGCCACTCGGCGTCCCGGAGAGGGCGGTGAGCACCGCGCCCAGGGCCCGCAGTCCGCTGTGGCCACTGGCGTCTTCGCGCGTGGACAGCCGCTGGGCCGCGCGCAGCAGGAGCAGCTCGCGCATGGACTGGGGCGTGGCGGGGGCCGTCGCGCGGGCCTCGGCGGCGGCCGTCATCGCGTCCGGGGACAGGACGCGGCGACAGAAGTCGCGGGCCACGTCCACGACGAGCCACCCTTCGGGTGTCTCGGGGACGAGCGTGACGTCCCGATGCGGTGGCAGCACCAACAGTTTCATCTGCGCACCTCCGGCCCGGTGTCGGGCCCGGACACCCCATGCGGTAGACGCACAGACTGCCTCCGCACCGCCGGCCTGGTGTCGGGCCCGGACGCCCCACGCGGTAGACGCACAGGCTGCCTCCGCACCTCCGGCGAAGTGGCGGGCCTGGGCACCCCATGCGGTAGGCGCACAGGTCGCTGCACCGCGGGCGCTGCTGGCACCCGCCGCCTCATTCGCCGTCCCCGGCCATGGGTGCGGGCGTGGTCCCCCACAGCAGCGTGCAGCGCAGCTCCACGGTGTGCCGGCCTCCCGGGCCCCGCAGCCAGAGCTGCTCGGGCGACGGCCGCATCTCCGAGAGAAGGACCTCCTCCTTCTGCTCCAGCAGGTTGAGGAAGACGCGCAGCAGCGGCGGGCTGCGCACGTCCACCAGCACGGGCTTCCGCTCATCCTTGAACTTCGCGAAGACGCAGTCGGGCATGCCCCGGGCTTCCCATACGCCCACGGCCGCACGCAGCCGCGCGCGGTCGTCACGGCCGGCGAGCAGCGCCTCCCGCTCCTCGGCGCCCAGCTTCCACTGCTCGCGCTGCACCACCACGCCGCCCAGGGTCAGCCTCGGGGTATGCGCCCCCAGCGACACGCGCAGCGGACGGATGCGCGGCAGCGCGAAGGCGGTATGGACCAGGCTCTCCAGCTCACCGTTGTAGAGGCACACCTCCGAGCCCAGCCGCTTCGACACCAGCCGCGCGGCCTTCCCGTCGCTCTCCACGAACAGGTCGTCCAGCGGCAGCCGCCACGCCGAGGCCCGGGCGCTCACCCCGCCCAGCTCCACCACGGGGCCGGGAAACTCCGAGGGCAGAAGCCCCG
>JBKGHK010000953.1:0-3334 GCA_046520375.1 Pyxidicoccus sp. 3LFB2 | reverse complement strand
GGCGGCGAAGGGGGGCGCGGCGGGCGCGGTGGTGGCGCGCGGGCGGCCCCTGCCCGCGCTGCCGGAGGGCTTTGTCCTCTACGAGGTGGAGGACACGCTGATGGCGCTGGGGGCCCTGGGCCGCCACCACCGTCAGCGCTTCAAGATTCCCCTGTGCGCGGTGGGCGGCTCCAACGGGAAGACGACCACGAAGGAGATGGTGGGCGCCATCCTCGCCACGCGCGGCCCCGCGCTGAAGACGGAGGGCAACCTCAACAACGAGGTGGGCGTCCCGCTGACGCTGTTCCGGCTGGAGCCCCAGCACGTGGCGGCCGTCATCGAGGTGGGGATGAACCGCCCCGGTGAAATCGAGCGGCTGACCCGCGTGGTGCGCCCGGACGCCGGCGTCATCACCGTGGTGCAGCCCGAGCACCTGGAGGGCCTGGGCAGCATCGACGGCGTGGCGGAGGCGGAAGGGGAGATGTTCCGGGAGATGGGCCCCGACACCACCGTGGTGGTGAACGTCGACGACCCCCTCATCCCGAAGCAGGCCGCGCGCAGCAAGGCGAAGCGGCTGACGTTCGGCCGGGCCGAGGGCGCCGACGTGCGGCTCACGGCCGTGGAGACGCGCGGCCGCGAGGGCATGGTGGCCACGGTGCGCTACTCGGGCCGGGACTGGCCGGTGCGGCTGCACTTCATCGGCCCGCACAACGCGCAGAACGCCACGGCGGCCTTCGCGCTGGCGCTGGCGCTGGGCTACTCGCCGGACGAGTGCGTGCGCGGCCTGGAGACGGCGCGGCCGTACTCGCGCCGCCTCAACGTGCTGGACGGCAAGGGCGGCGTGACGGTGATTGACGACTGCTACAACGCCAACCCCGCCTCCATGGACGCGGCGCTGGAGACGCTGGGCACGCTGGTGCCCGCCGGCGGCCGGCCCGTGGTGGTGCTGGGAGACATGCTGGAGTTGGGGCCCGGCGAGCTGGAAGAGCACTCGCGCCTGGGCGGGCAGGTTCCCGGCCACGCGAAGCTGGCGGCCTTCTTCGGTCCCCGCTCCGTCAAGGGGTTGGAGGCCGCGTCCATGGGCAATTCCGCCGCCCACTTCACCGAGGTGGAGCCGCTGGTGGCCTGGTTGTCGCCCCAGCTGCGCCCCGGTGACGTGGTGCTGGTGAAGGCCAGCCGCGGCATGCGGCTGGAGCGGGTGGTGGCGGCCCTGACGGGCACGGCCACTCCTGGAGGAAACCACTAGTGCTGTACCTGCTCTACGAGCTCATCCAGTCCTCCGAGGCGGGGCGCGTCCTCAACTTCCTGCGCTACCCCACCTTCCGCATCATCGCCGCGGGCGTGTTCGCGCTCGTGCTCGGCATGCTCGTGGGCCCCCGGCTCATCGCCCGGCTGAAGCTCAAGCAGCACGGGCAGAGCAACGTGCGCGAGGACACGCCGGACACGCACAAGAAGAAGAAGGGCACGCCCACCATGGGTGGCGCGCTCATCCTCATCTGCATCGCGGCCGGCACCCTGTTGTTCGCGGACCTGAAGAGCCGCGTGGTGTGGGTGATGCTGCTGCTCACCTTCGGCTACGGCTTCATCGGCTTCCTGGACGACTGGCTGAAGCTGTCCAAGCGCAACTCCAAGGGGCTGCCCGGGCGCTACAAAATGGTGCTGCAGACCGCCTTCTTCCTGGTGGCGGTCTTCGGCCTGCTCACCACGTGGACGCAGCCGGACGGCTCCTTCGGCCCCACGCTGCTCATCAACACGAAGCTGACGCTGCCCTTCATCCCCACGCGCTGGTTCAACCCGGACCTGGGCTGGTTCTACGTCGTCTTCGCGTGGCTCGTCATTGTCGGCACGTCCAACGCGGTGAATCTCACCGACGGTCTGGACGGCCTGGCGATTGTGCCCACCATCGTCTCGTCCATCACCTTCGCGGTGCTCTGCTACGTGGCGGGCACCACGCTGAGCATCGCGGACTACGACACGGCGGGCGGGGCGGCGAAGCTGGTGGCCACGCCGCTGTACCAGTACCTGGGCATCCTCCAGGTGCCGGGCGGCGCGGAGCTGGCCGTGTTCTGCGCGGCGATTGTGGGCGCGGGCATCTCCTTCCTCTGGTTCAACACGTATCCGGCCTCTGTCTTCATGGGCGACATCGGCTCGCTGGCGCTGGGTGGCGCGCTGGGCGCGCTGGCGGTGCTGTCCAAGAACGAGGTGGTGTCCGCCATCATCCACGGCATCTTCTTCGCGGAGGCGCTGAGCGTGATGATCCAGGTGGCCTCCTTCAAGATGACGGGCAAGCGCGTCTTCAAGATGGCGCCGGTGCACCACCACTTCGAGCTGAAGGGGCTGGCCGAGCCGAAGATCATCGTCCGTTTCTGGATCGTCTCCATCCTGTGTGGTGGCGTGGCGCTCCTGTCGCTCAAGCTCCGCTGAAGCGGCGTTCAAGGGGGCACGGCCATGACGTTGGCGCTGTCCGGTCAGAAGGTGCTGGTGTACGGGCTGGCGAAGAGCGGCGTGGCGGCACTGCGCCTGCTCTGCCAGCAGGGCGCCCAGGTGACGGCGCTGGACGCGCGCACCGAGGACGCCCTGGGTGAGGTGGGTCGCGAGGTGAAGGCCCTGGGCGCGGCGCTCATCACCGGCCCCACGCCTCCGGGGCTGCTCGCCTCGCAGGACCTGGTCGTGGTGAGCCCGGGCGTGCCGCTGGCGCTGCCGGAGATTGAAGCCGCGCGCACCGCGGGCGTGGCGGTGTGGGGCGAGGTGGAGCTGGCCTGGCGCTGCCTCACCGGCGTGCCGCTGTTCGGAATCACCGGCACCAACGGGAAGAGCACCACCACGGCGCTCACCGGGGAGCTGTTCCTGCGCGGCGGCAAGCGCACCTTCGTGGGCGGCAACCTGGGCCGGCCCTTCTCCGAGGCCGCCATGGCCCCCGGGGACTGGGACGCGCTGGTGGTGGAGCTGTCCAGCTTCCAGCTCGAGGGCATCCGCACCCTGCGGCCCCGGGGCGCCGCCATCCTCAACCTCACGCCGGACCACCTGGACCGGTACGCCACGCACGCCGACTACGGCGCGGCCAAGGCGCGAATCTTTCAAGCTCAGCAGGGCACCGACTTCGCGGTGGTGAACGCGGACGACGCGGACGTGCTCGGGCTGGCGCGCGCGGCGAAGGTGCCCGTGTACGGCTTCAGCACCACCGGGCGGCCGGTGGCGGACGCGCCGAAGCTGGCGGGCCTGGCCGTGGCGGAGGAGGGCGGCTTCCGGCTGGACTTCCTGAACGAGCGCTACCGGCTGACCCAACCGCGCGCTGCGCGGGGCGCACAACGCGCAGCAACGCCATGGCGGCGGCGCTGCTGGCGCGGCGCGGCGG
>JBKGHK010000952.1:0-3340 GCA_046520375.1 Pyxidicoccus sp. 3LFB2 | reverse complement strand
GTCGTGCCCCCCGCCTCGGCATCATCCACGAGCCCGCGCACCGGCGCCCCTGCCTCGGCCGCTGCCGCGCGCGCTGCGAAGGTGCCCAAGCAGGCCACGCTCGACGCAGTACCCGAGCCCATCGTTCCCGGCGCGAAGATGCGCAAGGAGAAGGTGGAGCGGAAGAAGAAGCGCGAGGCGGCGGCCGAGGCCTCGCGCTCCGAGGCGAAGCTGCTGTCCATCGCCCCTCGCACGGGCCCGCTGTCCATGCCGTTGAAGACGTTGGACAAGCGGCTGGGCCCCCGGCTCGTGTCGACGCTCAACAAGAAGGGCCTGCGCCGGCTGGGCGACATCCTCTTCCTCCTGCCGCGTTGCTACGAGGACCGCCGACGGCTGAGCACCATCGCCGAACTGGAACCCGGCCAGCGCGGCGTCACCGTGGGTGTGGTGAAGGTCGCGGACTTCGTGCCCGGTCGCGGTGGCAAGCGCATGTTCCGCGCCGTCATCGCGGACCGCTCGGGCAGCATCGCCGCCACGTACTTCAACGCGGGCCCGTGGCTGAAGAGCCGCTTCACCGTGGGCAAGCGCATCGTCATCTCCGGCGAGGTGCGCGCCACCATGAGCGGCCGGGAGATGGCGCACCCGGAAATCGAGCCCGCCGAGGACCTGGAGTCCACGTCCTCCAACCACTTCAACCGCATCGTCCCCATCTACCCGGGCTTCGAGCGCGCCGAGCAGCGCTCCTTCCGGGACCTCGCCGCCAGCGTGGGCGAGAAGTACGCCCAGGCCCTGGAGGACCCGCTGCCGGCGGACCTCCGCCGCCGCCACGAGCTCATGGGCCTTCCGGAGGCGCTGCGCTTCATCCACTTCCCGCCCGGTGACGCGGACCTGGAGACGCTCGACACGCACGAGAGCCCCGCGCACCGGCGCCTCGCCTTCGACGAGCTGTTCTTCCTCCAGCTCGGCATGGCCCTCAAGCGCCAGGGCATCAAGGCGGAGGAGGGCATCGCCTTCGACGTGTCCCCGTCCCGACTGGACAAGGCCCGCGCCGCGCTCCCGTTCCAGCTCACGGGCGCCCAGGCGCGCGTCGTGGAAGAGCTTGCCAGGGACATGGCGCGCCCGGAGCCGATGAACCGGCTGGTGCAGGGCGACGTGGGCAGCGGCAAGACGGCGGTGGCGATGATTGCCGCGCTCGTCGCGCTGCAGGCCGGCTACCAGGTGGCCGTCATGGCGCCCACGGAAATCCTGGCCGAGCAGCACGAGCGCACCTTCCGCAAGGTCATGGAGCCGCTGGGCTTCACCGTGGGCCTGCTGAGCGCCTCGGGCACCGCGAAGTCCAAGCGCGAGCGGCGCGACGCCGTGGCCCGGGGGGACATCCACCTGGCCGTGGGCACGCACGCGCTCATCCAGCAGGACGTCACCTTCCAGCGGCTGGGGCTCGCGGTCATCGACGAGCAGCACCGCTTCGGCGTGCTCCAGCGGCACACGCTGATGAGCAAGGGGCCCAAGCCGGACGTGTTGGTGATGACGGCCACGCCCATCCCCCGCACGCTGGCCATGACGCTGTACGGGGACCTGGACCTGTCCGTCATCGACCAGCTCCCGCCGGGGCGCACGCCCATCACCACGCGGGTCTTCAACGAGAAGCAGCGCGCCCGCGTGTACGAGTCGGTGGCCACGGAGCTGGCCAAGGGCCACCAGGCGTACGTCGTCTATCCCCTGGTGGAGGAGTCCGAGAAGCTCGACCTGGAGGACGCCACGCAGGGCGTGGAGAAGCTGCGGGTGGTGTTCCCCCAGGCGAAGGTGGGCCTGCTGCACGGGCGGATGAAGGGCGAGGAGAAGGACGCCGTCATGGCCGCCTTCCGCGAGAAGCAGCTGGACCTGCTCGTCTGCACCACGGTGGTGGAGGTGGGCGTGGACGTGCCCAACGCGTCGGTGATGGTGGTGGAGCACGCCGAGCGCTTCGGCCTGTCGCAGTTGCACCAGCTCCGGGGGCGCGTGGGCCGCGGCGCGGCGGCGAGCTTCTGCCACCTCGTGGCCGGCTCCGCGCGCTCGTGGGAGTCCACCGAGCGGCTGGGGGTGATGGAGCGGAGCACCGACGGCTTCGTCATCGCCGAGAAGGACCTGGAGATTCGCGGGCCCGGTGAGTTCCTGGGCACGCGGCAGAGCGGCCTGCCCGAGCTGGCGGTGGCCAACCTGGCGAGGGATGGAGACCTGCTGTCCATGGCCCAGGCCGAGGCCCGGCTCATCCTGGAGAAGGACCCGGAATTGAAGACGCGGGACAACCAGGGACTGGTGAAGGCGCTGGAGGAGCGGTGGGAAGGCCGCCTCGCGCTGGCCCGCGTGGGGTAGGGCGCGGGGGCGTGCCTGCCTGCCCTTCAATGACTAGCGTAACGGCATGGGTGATTGGGGCCGCGCAGCATACCTGGAGGCGCAGGGCATCCGGGACCGGCGGGTGCTGGAGGCGATTGCCCGGCTGGATCGCGCCGACTTCGTTCCGGAGCGTGCGCGCGGCGAGGCCGGCGTGGACGCTCCCTTGCCCATCGGCTACGGGCAGACCATCAGCCAGCCCTACGTCGTGGCGCTGATGACCGAGGCGCTTCAGCTCCAGGGGTATGAGCGCGTGCTGGAGATTGGCACCGGCTCTGGCTACCAGACGGCGGTGCTCTCGCTGCTGTGCCGCGAGGTGTACACGGTGGAAATCGTCCCCGAGCTGGGCCGCTCCGCGCGGCGGCTGCTGCACCGGCTGGGGCTGCAGAACGTGTACTTCCGGCTCGGGGATGGCTCTCTCGGCTGGCCCGAGCAGGCCCCCTTCGACTGTGTCCTGGCCGCCGCCGCCCCCAGCGAGGTGCCCATTCCGCTGGTGGCCCAGCTGGCGCGCGGCGGGCGCATGGTCATCCCCGTGGGGCCCTTGGGAGGCACGCAGGAGCTGCTGCGCATTCGGCGCGCCCGCCATCCCGGCGAGCTGCCGCTCGTCGAGCGCCTGCTCCCGGTGCGCTTCGTTCCGATGACGGGGCAGGCCCTGCCTCGGGAGTAGTCCGTGCTTGGGTGGAGGGTGACCCGCCGCACGCCTGCCTGCCCGGATGCTTCGACAAGACCGGAAGTCGCGTTGCCCCCGAGAGCGGCAGCCCGCTAACGTTCGCGCATCATGATCATCTGTCCGATGTGCGACCACGTGCAGCCCGAGGGGACCGAGTGCGACGTCTGTGGCCGGGTCTTCCCCGCGCCGGCCGTCATCGCGGCCCCCGTGGCGCCGCTGGCCGAGCTGGAGCTGACGCCGCACACCGGAGGCCGCGTGGCGGTCGAGGTCGCCGTGCTGCCGGACCTGGACGTGACGCGCCTGAAGGCCGGCCCGGACCTG